>JBILVO010000129.1:0-10813 GCA_044370415.1 Pirellulales bacterium | reverse complement strand
GCGATCACGCCGAGCACCCCCTTGCCCTCCCGCCGGCAGCCGACGAGCGTGGCGTAGAGCGGCACGCCGCGGATGAACGACTTCGTGCCGTCGATCGGATCGACCACCCACTCGAAGCCGGAGGTGCCGGCAGAGGATCCGGTCTCCTCGCCGAGGAACGCGTCCTGCGGGAAGGCGGCGAGGAGCCGGTCACGCAGCAGCGCCTCGGCGGCGCGGTCGGCTTGTGTCACCGGGGAGCGGTCCGCCTTGTGGTCGACGGCGAGCCCCGCCGTGTTGAACCAGCGGAGCGTCGTCGCGGCGGCATCGCGTACGGCAGCCAACGCCGTCTGGAGCCGCAGGCCGGCGGCGGAGCGGAAGTCTTCCGGCGATGCGGTGCTCATGCGGGTGGGGAGCCATCAACGCGAGCGGGCGGCCGCAGTGACACGATCAGCAGCAGGCCGGCACCGATCACGAGCCATGAATCGGCGAGGTTGAAGATCGGCCAATCGATGATGCCCTCGAGTCTGAAATGAATCCAGTCACGCACCGCCAGCACCGCCGTGCCGAGCCGCTCGGGCGGTGCGTGCCAGCGGAGGCCGGGCAGGCCGAGCCGGTCGTAGAGGTTGCCGACGATGCCGCCCGTCACGAGTCCGAGCGCCACCAGCAGCCAGCGATCGGCGCGGGTCGCCGGGCGGGAGATCATGGCGAGTATGCCGCCGATCGCGGCCAGCGAGACGACGGCGAAGAATCCGCCAAACCCCTGCCCCATGCCGAAGAGCGCGCCCTCGTTGAGATTCGTCTCCAGCACGAGCACGTCCGGCACGAGCACGATGGGCCTTTGTTCGCCGGGCATGCCCAGCCGCTGGAAGATCGCCCACTTGCTGGCGAGGTCGAGAACCGCCCCTGTCACGGCGATGGCGAGAAACAGCGGCCAGCCGCCCGGCTCTCGTGGGCGTTCCGCGGCCTCCGGGCCGGCAGCCGGAAACGGTTCGGCGGGGATCGATTCGGGCCGCAGATGTTCCACGGCTCTCGTCAGCGGGGCTGCCGCGGCCGCCCCGCGCTGCCGCCGTGGCTCGCGTTCTCGAGCTTCTCGGCGCAGCGGATGCAGGTGGGAGCGAACGGGATGGCCTCGAGACGCTTCTTCGAGATCACACCGCCGCACTCCTCGCACGTGCCGTACTTGCGGCCGCGGATCTTCTCGAGGGCCTGCTCGATGAGCACGAGCGTGTCCTCCTCCGTGGCCATCAGGCTGAGCGTGAACTCCTGCTCGTAGGCGTCGGAGCCGATGTCGGCCATGTGAATCGGCATGCTGGACAGATCGCCGCTGGCCTCGGACCGCGTCTTGCGCAGCGCCGCGTCGGCCATCGTCGTCACGTCGCCCCGCAGCCTGGCCCGCATCGCCTGCAGCGTCGCCTTGAACGCCTTCGTCTCCGCCGCTTTCATCAGAGTGCCCTTCCCTCGTCCGTCCTCGCCGGGGGCGGACCGACCGCCCCGAGCCGTCCTGTGGAGCCGCCTCGAACCCATCCGCAGGTCTCAGGCTCAGGCCTCAGCCAGCGCCTCAGGCCCTCACCGCTCCCCTCGGGAGGCGGTGCGATCTGGGAAACCAAAACGCCGCAAAATACCGCGCGCGGAACCGACTGTCAAACTGGCAGGCCTCGCTTTTGCGCGTCGAAGGCCGACCTCGGGGCTGCGGGCCTCCAATCCCTTTGTTTTTGCGGGGTTTCAGCTGCCTTGCTGGCTACCTTGCTGGCTATCTTGCTGGGCGGAAGAAGCCGACCTAGGCTTGCGGAGTCCCGTCCGGGTTGCCGGTCCCGGGCCGGCGCGGAGAAACTCTTGTCTCAGCCGGCCGGGTAACCGTGCCGAAAACCGTGTCAGGGACTGCCCGGCAACACGTACCGACAGGGCGTGCCGGGACACGGATTGCCAGGAGCCTCCGCGCGTGACCGTCGCCGCCCGTACCGATCTCGCCTTCCAGCAGTGCATCTCGCCTGCCTGCGCGGCCACGTTCTCGGTCGACGAGGTGCTGACGTCCTGCCCCGCGTGCGGCAACCTGCTCGACGTGGTCTACGACTGGGAGCGGATCAGGCCACCCACGTCGTTCGAGGTCTTCGAGCGGAAGTGGATGCGGCGGAGCGATCCTCTTGCCTACAGCGGCGTCTGGAGGTTCCACGAACTGCTCCCCTTCGCACCGCGCGAGGCGGTGGTGACGATCGGCGAAGGGCAGACGCTGCTCGCCGCGTCCGACGGCGTCGGCGGCTACGTGGGCATGAATCCCGGCCGGCTCTACCTCGAGTACGAGGGGCTCAATCCGTCGGGCTCGTTCAAGGACAACGGCATGTCGGCCGCGTTCACCCACGCCCGGATGATCGGGGCGCGGCGGGCCGCCTGCGCGTCGACTGGCAACACGAGCGCATCGCTGGCGATCTACTGCGCCGTCACCAGGCTGATGCGGGGCATCATCTTCATCGGCTCGGGCAAGATCTCCTACGGCAAGCTCTCGCAGGCGCTCGACTACGGCGCCCTGACGATCCAGATCGCGGGCGACTTCGACGACGCGATGGCCCGCGTGAAGGAGGTGGCCGGCAAGCTCGGCATCTACCTGGTCAACAGCGTCAATCCCTTCCGGCTCGAGGGTCAGAAGACGATCATGTACCGGGTGCTCGAGTCGCTCGGCTGGGAGGTGCCCGACTGGATCGTCGTGCCCGGCGGCAACCTCGGCAACTCGAGCGCCTTCGGCAAGGCGTTCGCCGAACTGCGGATGCTCGGGCTGATCGACCGCGTGCCGCGGCTCGCCGTCATCAATGCGGCAGGCGCCAACACGCTCTACGAGCTCTACCACCGCCGTGGCCTGCGGTGGCAGGGCGGACGTGCCGACCTCTCCGCGGCCTGCCACTATTACGACGAGCTCGACCGCGAGAAGAAGCGGGCCGACACGATCGCCAGTGCCATCGAGATCAACCGTCCGGTCAACCTCAACAAGTGCCTGCGGGCGCTGGAGGCCTGCGACGGCGTGGTCCGCGAGGTGAGCGAGCAGGAGATCCTCGACGCCAAGGCGCAGGTGGGTGCCGGCGGCTTCGGCTGCGAGCCCGCCAGCGCCGCGAGCGTCGCCGGCGCGCGGCAGCTGGTAGCCGAGGGCGTCATCGGCCGCGACGAGCGGGTCGTCTGCATCCTCACCGGGCACCAGCTCAAGGATCCGACGGCGACCGTGGCCTACCACACGACCGACCAGAAGCTCTTCAACGAGGTGCTCGGCAGCCGCGGCGTGAGCCGGGCGAGCTACGCCAACCGGTCGGTCAGCGTCAGCAACCGGCTCGACGAGATCGTGCAGGCGATCGACCTCTACGGCTGAGCCGATTGCGGTTGGCGTTCTCCGGCAGGATTTCCGCGGGCCGCCGATCCCTGGTGCGAAGTCGCATCCCCTGTCTGCTTCAACTCCAAGCGGAAAGCGTGACATCCGGCCGCTGCCCGGCCCCGCCGGCACCACCTGGTGCCGCGGTGCCCTGGGGCCGCCGGGGTCTTGGTGCGAGGGGCATGGGCGACCCGGTTTGAGCCGGGCGAAACTAGGTCAGGCCAAACCAGGCCAGGCCAAACCAGTTCAGGCCAGGCCGAGCACGTCGCGCATCGAGTAGAGCCCGGCGGGCTTGCCCACGAGGAACGCCGCCGCCGCCAGGGCGCCGCGGGCGTAGCAGTCGCGGTTCGTAGCCCTGACGTTCACGGAGAGCGACTCGCCGTCGAGTCCGAAGAGGATCGTGTGCTCGCCCGGATTGTCGCCGGCGCGGACCGCGTGGTAGCCGATCTCGTCGGCGGGGCGGGCGCCGGGGCGGCCCTCGCGGCCGTGCGCGACACGCGTGATCGCCAGCGCGTCCTGCACGATCTGACCGAACTTCAGCGCCGTGCCGCTCGGCGAGTCCTCCTTGTGGCGGTGGTGGCACTCGATGATCTCGACGTCGCTGCGGCCGCCGACCCTGGAGAGAAGCTGGCTCGCGCGACCGACCAGGTCCATCGCGATGTTCACGGCGAGGCTCATGCTCGGCGACTGCAGCACGGCGATCCGCCGGGCTGCCTCCTCGATCGCGCGGCGGTCGGCGGCCTCGAGGCCCGTCGTCGCAACGACGAGGGGCACCCGCGCCTGCACGCAGGCCGCGGCGATGCCGGCGACGGCGCCGGGAAGCGAGAAGTCGATCGCCACGTCGGCCGGACAGTTCCACGATTCCCCGACGGCGATCCCCGTGGCAGCGATGCCCGCGAGCGTGCCCGCATCGGAGCCCAGCCGGGGATGCCCCGCCCGCTCGACCGCGGCCACGAGCCGCCACTGGGAGGCCGCGTCGCCCACGGCGCAGGCGATGATCCGCTGCCCCATGCGGCCCGCGGCACCATGGACGACGAGTCGAAGCGGCGATTGGGCGGGCACGGCAGGGGCTCCGGGGGAAAGAGGGGGGCCGCGAGGCGGCCGGGACCGGCGGGCATGATACCGGACGGAAAACCGCGCGGCAGCCTCCCGGCGTCGTGCCGCGGCTGCGCGTCGTGCGGGACGTGCCGTTTATTCCGGCGGGCGCTGCCGTCGGGGGGCGAACTAGACTAGTTCCGGAACCACTCCCCGACCGACGCCCGCGACGGCATCCATGAACACGACGCAGCGGCTCCTGTTCGCCACGCTCGGCCCCGTGCTGGGGCTCCTCGTCCTCTCGTTGCTGACGTTCTTCAACCAGCGGGAGCTCAATCGGAGCCAGGAAAACCGCCATGCGTCGATGCGGCTCGCACAGGAACTGCGGCACAGTTCCGACGAGCTCACGCGGCTGGCGCGAACCTACGTCGTGACGGGCGACGACGACTACGAGCGGCAGTTCTGGCAGGTGCTCGATGCCCGCAACGGGAAGCAGCCGCGGGCCGACGGCCGCACGGTCGCGCTGCGGACGTTGATGGAGCGGCAGGGCTTCACGCCGCAGGAGTTCGCCAAGCTCCAGGAGGCCGAGGACAATTCCAATGCCCTCGTCTCGACCGAGACGGTCGCCATGAACGCCATGAAGGGGCGGTTCGAGGACGGCGCCGGCGGATTCACCAGGCAAGGCCCGCCCGATACCGGGCTGGCGCAGCGGATCATGCACGATTCCAAGTACCACACAGACAAGGCGCTGATCATGGGGCCGATCGGCGAGTTCGAATCGCTGCTCGACGACCGCACCGAGGCGGCCACCCTGCGCTACCGGCAGCGGGGCGACGTGCTGGCGGCGCTCGGCGTGCTGCTCACGGCCGTGTCGCTGGTCGCGGTCTGGGCGGCCATCCGCCGGCACGCGGCCGAGCTGCGCCGGGCGATCGGGGCCCTGTCGGCGAGCTCCGAGCACGTGGCCCGCGGTGCCGAGCAGGTGTCGGCGTCGAGCCGGTTCCTCGCCCAGGGCGCCACCCAGCAGGTCTCCGCGCTCGAGGAGATCTCGACGTCCGCCCAGTCCACCGGAGCGGGCGCCACCGACAACGCCCGGCGGACGGAATCGGCCGGCCAGCTCCTCGATCAGGAAGTGCGCGAGTTCGCCGGTGCGACGACGCTCGTCGGCGAGATGCAGGTGGCCATCGACGAGATCGACGCCGCCGGCGGGCGGATCTCCAAGATCAACAAGCTCGTCGACGAGATCGCGTTCCAGACCAACATCCTCGCGCTCAACGCGGCCGTCGAGGCCGCCCGCGCCGGGGAGGCCGGCCAGGGGTTCGCCGTCGTGGCCGACGAGGTGCGCCGTCTGGCCCAGCGCTGCTCGGCGGCCGCGGGCGAGACGGCCGGGCTGATCGACGAGGCGATCGCCCGCACCGGCGCCGGCCGTGAGAAGATGCAGCGGCTCTCCGACTCGATTGGCGGCTTGGCGGCGATCGCGGCGGACGTCCATCGGATCATGGATCAGGTCCGCGATGGCAGCCGGATGCAGCACGACGCGGTGGTCCGGATCGGCACCGCGATCGGGCAGATCGAGCAGGTCACGCATCGGTCCGCGGCCGGAGCGGAAGAGGGGTCGGTGGCGGCCGAGGAGATGAACGCCCAGGCCGCGACCCTGCGACGGATCGTCGCCGACCTCGAGGCGATGGTCGGCGAGAACGGCCGGGCATAGCGGCCGCCTCGGGCCGTCCGCTGCAGGTTCATTCGTGCCGGTTATCCCGCGTGGGGAGGCGGGGGGCTTCGAGGCGACCCTGCGGATTGGCGAAGCGTGCGGAAAAAAAGGGGGTACCATTGAGCGGTCTCCCCGTGGGCCGGCCCGATCGGCCCCCAGCAGGTCGAGTTCCCCATGAATCAAGCCGCCGTCGCGCTCGAGAAGACCGAGAAGCTGCTCCGCTTCATCGGCCTGGAACTCGCGTTCGTCGATCCCCGTGCGCAGAAGCCGGCGGATGAACTGCGGAAGCTCCTCGTGCAGCTCCTGGAGGCGGTTGACGCCGGCGCGCCCGAGCATATCCGGGCCCTGACGCACGAGGCCTGCAGGCTCGTCGAACCGGCGGCCGGCGGCACGGTGGTGCTGTCTGGCGAAACGATCACTCAACTGCACGATTGGCAGCCCCGGATGGAGGAGGCTGTGATCGCCTGGAGCCGCCAGCGGCCGGCGGCCGCCGCCGCGACGCCACACGCGGCTTCGGCTCCACCGCCCGCCGCAGCAGCCGGCAAAACGCCTGTTGACGCCGCCACGAAGGTTTCGCCACCGCCGCCGCAGGCCGCGCCGGCACCCCCGACCGCGCCGGCACACCCGCTCCAGCCGGCTGTCGCGGCCGCGGCTTCTGGGCTGTCCGCCGAGGCCGAGTCCGTGTCGATCCTGCCCGCCGACGCCGATCCCGAGATGATGCGGCTGTTCTGTGCCGAGTCGCAGGATCTGCTGCGCGACATCGAGCAGGGCGTGCTCGTGCTCGAGGAGCAGCCCGGCGACGCCGACACGCTGGCCACAGTCTTCCGTGCGTTCCACACGTTCAAGGGCAATGCCAGCGTGATGAAGCTGGTCGCCGTCCAGCGGGTGGCGCACGAGCTCGAATCGCTGCTTGATGCGGCTCGGCGTGGATCGCTTCTCCTCGACCGCGCGGCGATCGACCTGATCCTCGCGGGTGCGGACCTCTTCGAGCGGTTCATCGCGGAGATGACGGCGCAGGTCGAGGGTGTGAACCCGGGGCGCCAGATCCCGCTGCCCATGGCGAGCGTGATCGAGCGGGCGAAGGCGGTGCTCGCCGGGCGGCCCGCGGCGCAGCCGGCCGCCGCGGCACGAGCGGTTGCCGCGACCGTCACTGCCGCTGCTCATATCCCCGCCGTCGCGCCGATCGCGATGCCGGCGGCCCCCGTGGGCATTCCGCCGACCCCGTTCACGACCGCGGTGCATCCCGCCGCGGCCGCCGCAGCCGAGCCGGTGCGGCCGGCAGCGCCCGACCAGAACGCATCCGCAGCCGTTCCCCAGCCTGCACCGCCGCCGGCCCCCCAGGCTGCGGAGCCGGCTCCTGCCCGGCCGGCGGCCGGGGCCGGCATGATCCGCGTCGATACCCTGAAGCTCGACGGCCTCATCGATCTGGTCGGCGAGCTGGTCATCTCCCAGTCGATGATCATGCAGAATCCCGCCCTGCAGACGGTCACCAACGAGCAGCTGAGCAGCTGCCTGGGCCAGCTGCGGGGCATCACATCGGAGCTGCAGCAGACCGCACTGTCGCTGCGCATGGTGCCGGTGCGGACGACGTTCCAGAAGATGGCGCGGCTCGTCCGCGACCTCTCGCAGCAGGTCGGCAAGGAGATCAGGCTGACGCTCGAGGGCGAGGACACCGAGATCGATCGCACGATCGTGGAGGAACTGTCGGACCCGCTCGTCCACATGATCCGCAATGCCGCCGACCACGGCGTGGAGCCGCCCGCCGACCGCATCGCCGCCGGCAAGGACGCGGCCGGCGCCATCACGCTGCGGGCATTCCACAAGGGGGGCGCCGTCGTCATCCAGATCCAGGACGACGGCCGCGGCCTGAGCGTGACGCGGATCCGCCAGAAGGCAATCGAGCGTGGCCTGATCACATCAGCCGACGCTCTCTCCAACCGGGAGGTGCTCGACCTGATTTTCGCACCTGGCTTCTCGCTGGCGGCCCGCGTGACCGACCTGTCCGGCCGCGGCGTGGGCATGGACGTCGTCCGCCGCAACATTGAACGGCTGCGGGGCACGATCGAGATCGACTCGACGGAGGGCCGCGGCACGACGTTCACGATCACCGTGCCGCTCACCCTCGCCATCATCGAGGGGCTCCTGGTGAAGGTCGGCGACGAGCGTTTCATCGTGCCGACGCTCTCGGTGCGGGAGTCGTTCCGGCCGCTGCCCGACATGATCTCCGTCGTGCAGGGCCGCGGCGAGATGGTGAGCGTTCGCGGCAGGCTCACCCCGCTGCTGCGGCTCGGCGACCACCTGCGGATCCAGGCAGACGTCACCGACCCGGCGCAGGGGATCGTGATGGTGCTCGAGGCGGGCCAGGACAGCCGGTGCGTCCTCGTCGACGCCCTCGTCGGCAAGCAGGAGGTGGTGATCAAGAGCCTCGGGGAGACGTTCCGCGACCGCCAGGAATTTGCCGGCGCGGCCATCCTCGGGGACGGCCGCGTGGGGCTGATCCTCGACGCCAGCGGTCTCGTGAGGCTGAAACCGAGGCATCCGGAGGCGGCGTAACCCGTCGCGACACCCATCATGACGCAGCATGCTTCACAGCCCGACGCCGGCCGGCCCGCCGCCAGTAACGCCCGCTCGGGCAAATACCTGACGTTCACGCTCGGCAGCGAGTCGTACGGCATCCCCGTGATGAAGGTGCGGGAGATCATCAGGCTCTGCCCGATCACCCGCGTCGCCAACATGCCCCCGCACGTGCGCGGCGTCATCAACCTGCGCGGCAAGGTGATCCCAGTGGTCGACCTGCGGACGCGGTTCGGCCTGGCCAGCGGCGGCGACCACGACCGCACCTGCATCGTGGTCACCCAGGTCGCCGCCAGCGATGGCCCCGGCGCCCGCCCCTACGGCGTGATCGTCGACGCCGTGGAGGAGGTCGCCACCTTCGCCGCCGACGACATCCAGCCCACCCCGGACTTCGGCGGCGCGATCGACACCCGATTCATCACTGGCATGGCCAAGGCCGGTGATGGGGTGAAGGCCCTCGTCGACCTCGACGCGATCGCCGCGGCCGAGGTGACCGCGTTCAACGCCTCCCCCGCCGAGCCCACGCCGTCCTGAACAGCCCCGCCGGCGAACACCCGCGTTCCCGCATCCACAGAGCCTCCTTCACCCCAGCTTCCTTCACCCCAGCCCCCAGCCCCGACACCCGAGACCCGCCATGAACTTCTGGACCCTTCCCCGCCGCATCCAGGCGGGCTTCGCGACCCTCGTGCTCCTCACGGCGTTCGTCGGCGCGCTCTGCCTGTGGCGGATCAACGGCATCGGTCGGAACGTCGACATGATGGCGAACAACTCCGTGCCATCGGTCGTGTCGATCAACCGCGTCATCCAGACGAACTTCATCGCCGCCCGGTCGGCCCGTCGCGCCATGCTCGACGCGGCGGAGAACATGGCCGCGGCCCGCAGTGTGATCGAGGACTGCGAGCGGGTGATCCACGAGGGCGATGAGCTCATCGCCGCCTATCCGGCACTCCTCGTCGACGACGAGGAGCGGCGGCTCTTCAGGGACGCCGTGCCCGCCCGCGACCGGCTCCTCGAGGTGGTCCGGGGCGCCATGGTGCTGATCGGCGATGGCAAGGTCGCGGAGGCGAAGGTCATCCTGCAGGAGCGGCTCGATTCCGTCATCGCGGAGGCGCAGGACAAGTTCAACGCGATCGTCAAGTTCAACGCCGACAGGACCGACCTGGAGGCGGCGAAGGCCCGGCGAAACGTCCAGTCGAGCACGCTGGCGGTCGCGCTGACGCTGGCGGCGGCGACCGCGCTCGCCGCGGCGTTGGCCACCCTGATCGTCCGCTCGGCCGCCCGCGCCATGCAGGGGATCTCCGCCGCCATCGAGGGCAATGCCACGCAGACAGCGACCGCCTCCGGGCAGCTGTCATCCGCCAGCCGTGCCCTCGCGGCGGGCTGCAGCGAGCAGGGGTCGTCGGTGGCCGAGACGAGCGCGTCGCTGGAGGAGATGTCGACCATGATCAAGAGCACGGCCGACAACGCCGCCAAGGCCAAGGAGCTCGCCGGCCAGGCCCGCGCCGCCGCAGAGACCGGGGCCCAGACGATGGTCACGATGAACGAGGCGATGCGGGCGATCGAGGTCTCCAGCGGCGAGGTCGCGAAGATCGTCAAGAACATCGACGAGATCGCCTTCCAGACCAACATCCTGGCCCTGAACGCGGCGGTCGAGGCAGCGCGGGCCGGCGAGGCCGGCGCCGGGTTCGCCGTGGTCGCCGACGAGGTGCGGGCGCTCGCCCAGCGGAGCGCCGCTGCCGCCCGCGAGACGGCCGACAGAATCGAGGCCGCCATCGCCAAGAGCCGCCACGGGTCGGCTAGCTGCGGCCGAGTCGGTGAGTCATTGGCCGAGATCGCCGAGAAGGTCGCCGCGGCCGACTCGCTCGTGGCGGAGATCGCCACGGCGGCCCACGAGCAGACGCAGGGCATCCGGCAGATCGGCCAGGCGATGGCCCAGATGGACGGCGTGACCCGCAGCAATGCGGGCCGCGCCGAGGAGACCGCCAGCGCCGCCGCGGAACTCAACAGCCAGGCCCATTTCCTGCAGGAGAGCGTCGACTTCCTGCGCGGCTTTTTCATGGGAACCGCCCGGAGTGGTGCGGCCGGCCGGGCCGCGGGTGTCCGGGTGGGGGCCGCCGCCGAGCCGTCCCCCCGCCAGTTCCTGCCCGGGCACGCGTCGCGGGACGCGG
>JBILVO010000256.1:0-3043 GCA_044370415.1 Pirellulales bacterium | reverse complement strand
GGCCGAGTTCGTTGTACTTTTCTGGCGAGAGCATCGCGAGGATCAGATCACCGGTCTCGCTGAAGATCCACGTGCGGCTGCCGGAGGGGGCTGCGTCGCCTTGTCGCACCAGAAACGCCGTGCCGTGTCTGCCGCGACGCGTGCCGGTCGTCGGCTCGGCCGCCTCCCAGCGGCGATCGGCATTGGCGAGGTTCACCGCCGTGAGGAAGCCGGTCTCGCAGTCGCAGCCGTAAATCGTGTCGCCGGCGATGAACGGGGTGCTGTTGGAGCAGTAGACGGCGTTCTTCGGCTTGCCCCGCCAGAGCGGCTTTGCATCGGAGCCGTCGGCTGAGAGCCTGAAGAGCGCGCCCACCTGGCCGATGCCGCTGGCGAAGAGCACCTGCCCTTCCGGAGTCGTCGCCACCTGCGGCGCGATGATCGACATGCCGTAGGAGGGCTTGAGCGGCTGCGACCAAAGGACCTTGCCCGTGGCGGGATCGAGGGCGTTCAGCTTGTCGGCGTCCCAGATCATCAGCTGCCGCCTGCCACCCGACTCGATGATCGTGGGCGGGCAGTAGCCCTGCTCGCTCGCCGAGAGGTTCCGCCAGAGTTCGCGGCCGGTCTGCCTGTCGAACGCGACCGCCACGCTTCCCGCGCCGCCGACGACGCAGACGAGACGGTCACCATCGACGAGCGGATGGCTGCAGAAGCCCCAGATCGGAGTCGCCGCCCCGTAATCCTTCTTGAAGCTCTTCGACCAGAGGAGATCGCCGGTCGCCGCGTCGAGACAACGCAGGTCCCCTTCCGCACCGAGGGAGTAGACCTTGCCGTCTGCGATCGTGGGCGTGCAACGTGGGCCAGAGGCGTAGGAGATGGCGTAGGGGCAGTCGTATTCGTGCTTCCAGAGGAGCTTGCCCGTCGTCGCATCCAGACAGAGAACGCGTTCCGTGCCAGAGAGCTCGCTGCGGGCTGAAAAATCGTTCTTCGCGTCGCCGCCGCGCCGGTCGTAGTCCATCAGGTAGACGCGTCCGCCGACGACCGCTGGCCCGGAGTAGCCAGCTTTCACAGGCACCCGCCATTTCACGGGCAGGCCGCCGGGCGGGATGCCGCGCACGATGCCGGTTTCACGCCAGACGCCATCCCGCTTCGGCCCCATCCACTGCGGCCAGTCGTCGGCACGGGCGGCGATGCTGCCGAGCAGGAGGGCGACGACCATCGAAGCCCGCGACACGTTCATGGGTTACCCTCTGGAGAACGAATGATGTTCGACCATGCCGCACGATCGTCCGGGATGCCATGTGCGCGCTCGCCAAGGATAGGAGGGGCGATCCTACTTTGGCAATGATGTGCCGGGTGACGAGCGGCCGAGCGAGACAGTTCGCGGACGATGCGCGGTCGGTCGCGCGTCAGGGCGAACTTTCTAGCGACGCTCGCCCGGAGCCTCCACGAACCTCCGCCCATCCTCGCCAGGCGGCGGATTCCAGATCGGGTTCACGCCCGCCGGCAGCGGATCGCAGCGGACGTACAGTTGCCGCGGCGGCGTTTCGAAGTAGAGCAGCAGCGCCGGACAGAGCCAGTTTTCCATGGGCTCGCCCAGGACGTCGCCCGCGTACCAGTTGCCGCCGTCGACGTCGCCCCGCACCCAGCGCCGCTCGACGTCGTGGCCTTCGAACGGCTGGTCGGAAAACGTCAGCAGAAAACCCTTTTCAGCGTGAGGAATCCGCTTGTGCTCGATGACCCGCGTGATCATCTCGCTCGTGCCTTCGACGAAGGCCTCCTCCTTGAGCCCCGTGCGGGCGTCGTCGAACACCCAGCAGTCCGTGCCCGGGTAGAGGTAGGGGTACAAGTTCAGGATCCGATGTTGGCTCATTTCACTTCTCCGTCTGTTGGTGTGTGCTTCAGAAGTTCCGGCTGGTCCCTATAAAGCTGTCGAAAACGCTCTGGCCCATCGTCGTACCAGGCGGGGCCGAGCGTCCCACCCCGGGCTTCCACGACCTTCTCCAAGGCTGCCCGCAACGCACGGAAGCCCTCGATGATCGTGGGTCTACTTGGAACATAGAAACGGTCGGTCTTCTCCGTCATTGCGCCGCTCCTGGAGAGGCAGCCCGAACGTCACTCGTCGCCCCAATACCGTGGGATAGCCTCGGCTCGCGCCTCGTGCTTCGTGGCCTCATCCGCTAGGTCGAGCGCGTCGTAGCATCGCGCTGCGGCTTTCAGCGCGACGATGGCACGCAGGCCGAGTCCGGCCTGCCGATATCGATCCGCAGCCATGCCGTAGAGCTTTGCGGCCCGGCGCCAGTATCGCGCCGACTGCTCGCTCTCCTGCGGTGGCCGAACGGTGATCTGCTCGCAATCTCCAAACAGCCGGTCGGCCTCGGCGATGACACTGCGGCGATACTGCACTTCCTTGGCAAGCGACTTTTTCTTCATTGGCAGGGCTCCTCGTGGGTGGTGTTATCGGTGTGGATCAGAGGACTGTCGTGTAGAGATGCGGCATTGCGTCGATGCACAGCATCCGCATTTCGCCCTCCCCATCGCCGGTCTCCAGCCCCTTCAGCTTCCGCTCCGGCACCGCCTCGCCCTCGACCTGGATGCGGGCAAACAGGTCATCCCGGAGGTGAATGGCTTCCTCCAGCGACTTCGTATGAAGGGATCGCCGCACCCGCCGCTTTCGACCGCCGAAATGCAGCGTGTAGGCCACCCACCAGCAGCCGTCCGCCCGGCCACCCCTGTTGATGTAGAGGTGATGGGTAGGATTCGATTCATCAATCCGCAGCGATAGATATCCCAGCGTCATGGTGATGCTCCGAAGGGCACAGCTTTTCACCGGAAACCGTTTCCGGTGCGTATCCTCGGTCCCCATTACTGGGAAACCGTAACCACCTGAGCTTGCAGGTTGGTGCCGACGGCCGCGTGGGTCGCCGAACTCAAGACGGATACTTCTCCCGCATTATAGGAAACGAACTGTTGTTGTCGAGCTTCGTTCCATCAGAAGTGCGCCATAGCACGCGCGCCCACCGACCCCAGCCGCGTAGTATTGCCACCCACCTGAAACGAAAGGATC
>JBILVO010000037.1:0-31559 GCA_044370415.1 Pirellulales bacterium | reverse complement strand
CAGGCTGGCCCGCGGCATGGGATTCCGCAGGGTGGCCAGCGGCCCGCTCGTGCGGTCGAGCTACCACGCCCGCGAGATGGCCGAGGACGGCCTGATCGAGGCCTGACGCCACCGCGGCGAGGCGGTGGCGAGGGCCGGTTACTCGGCCTCCTCCAGGCCGTGCTCCTGGAGCTTCTTGCGGAGCGTGTTGCGGTTGATGCCCAGCCGCGCCGCGGCCTTGAGCTGCACGCCGTTGCAGTCGGCGAGCATCTGGGCGATGAGCTCCCGCTCGACGCGGCTGACGACGCGATCGAAGAGGGTGTCGTCGCCCGGCGCGGCCGTCGCCATGCCCTGCTCGACGAGTTCGCGGGCCAGGCTGTCGAGGTCGCCGCCGCGGCCGGGCAGCGTGGTCGGCGGACGGTCGCCGCGGATCGCCGGCGGCAGCAGTTCGAGCGTCAATTCGTCGCCCTCCGCCATCACCACGCACCGCTCGATGACGTTTTGCAGCTCGCGGACGTTGCCCGGCCAGTGGTAGCGCACCAGCGCCGCCGCCGCCTCCTTTTGGATGTGCACGACGTAGCGGTCGTTCGCCTCGTTGTAGTGCTCGAGGAAGTGGCTCACCAGCAGCGGGATGTCTTCCCGGCGGGAACGCAGCGGCGGGAGGTAGATCGGCACGACGTTGAGCCGGTAGTAGAGGTCTTCGCGGAAGGTCTCCTTCGCCACCTCGTCGAGCAGTTCCCGGTTGCTGGCCGCGATGACGCGGGTGTCGACGCGGATCGTCTCGGTGTCGCCGACACGCTCGAATTCCCGCTCCTGCAGCACGCGGAGCAGCTTCACCTGCAGCTTCGGCGTGGTCGAGTTGATCTCGTCGAGGAAGATCGTGCCGGTATGGGCCGCCTCGAAGCGGCCGGTGCGGTTGGCGATGGCGCCGGTGAAGGAACCGCGCACGTGGCCGAACAGCTCGCTCTCGAGGAGGCTCTCGGAGAGCGCGCCGCAGTTGACTCGGACGAACGGCCCGCTGCCGCGTGGAGAGAGCTGGTGGATCGCCTTGGCGACGAGTTCCTTGCCGGTGCCGGTTTCGCCGACGAGCAGCACCGACGCGTTGGACACGGCCACCCGCCGGGTCGTCGCGTAGACCTCCGCCATGGCCGGTCCCGACCCGATCAGGCCCTTGATCGGGGAAGCGGTCTGGTCACCGTGGTTGCCGGGGTCGCGCAGCATCAGCGGGGGCGGGACAGGCGTGCCGCAGGGGCGTTTCCAGGACGTCGAGGATGGCGGCGGCGACGTCGCGGTCGGTCGGGGACCGAGCCCGATTGTACATCGCGTAGGCCTCCTGCAGGGGGCCGCTTTCGAGCAGGATTCCGTGCCGCCGCACGCTGCCAGCGAACCCCGCCAGCGCGACCCGCCGGGTCTTCACGGGCAGGTCGGTCCGCTCCGCCTCGCGCAGCACTGCCTGCTGCGCCTGCGGGCTGCCGAGGGTCGAAAGCAGCGCCAGCGCCGGCGTGAAGAGGTCCCGCGGTGACGGCTCCTCCGCCGCCGCCAGCGCCAGCCGCGCCGTCGTCTCGGCCGCGGAGACGTCCCAGCCGCGGCGGCCGAGATCGGCCAGCAGCGCGAGTGCCGCGGACGCCCGCGCCCGCCGCTGCGCCGCGAGGGTCCGCCGCGTTGTGGGATCGACCGCCCGTGGGCCGGCGACGGTCGCCAGCACATCGGGAAACCGGGGCGGGCCCGCAGCCGCGCCGGTGACGGGATCGATCCGCGGCTGGAAGAGACTGTCCATCCGGTCGGTGATCCCGACGCAGTCGCTGTCGGCGAAGGTGAGCAGCAGCGTGGTGAGATGGCAGCCGCGGGCCGCGTCGTCGAGCGGGTCGACGACGACGAGCACGGGAGGAACGTCGCCGACCGGCTGGCCCTGGATGAGCTGCACGGTCTCGAACGCCGACGGCACGCCGATCCGCGAGGCCACGACGACGAGGACCGTGTCGACGCCCGCACGCGCGGCGAGGATCGCCTCGCGTCCGGTGGCGACCTTCTCCGCACGGTACCCAAACCGCGAGAGCCCCGTCGCCAGCGACTCCCGCACGGCCGCGTCGGGATGCGCCACGACGGCGACGTCCGCGCCCGTGGCGGTGGCGGCGTGGGTGAGGATCTCGACCACGCGGCTAGCGCCCCGGTACGGCGGATCGCCCGCGGCCAGCGCCAACGCCCGGGCGGCCTCGAACTGCAGTCCTCCGTCCGGCACGTTCATCGCCCGCAGGAGCTGCTGGCGGACCTGTGGTGACAGCGGCGCGTCGTCGGCACCGGCAGCGGCGATCACGCGGGCCGCCGCCGTGGCCGCGGTGGTGAGCCCGCGCGACGCCGCACGTTCCAGCACGTCGGCAGCGGCCTCGACGTCGAAGCCGTCGGGACCCGTCAGCACGTTTCGCAGCTGATCGGGAGCGACGCGGTCGAGCACCGTGACCGGATTTCCGCCGGCCGCCAGCAGTGCCTCCAGCCGCGCCAGGAGCACGAGCCGCACGGCCTCGGGCTCCTCGGGCGCGAGTGCCGCCAGGTCGCGGGCCAGATGCTGCGCCTCCATCGCGCGGGCGACGTGCGGCGGCACGTCGAGCCGCTCCAGCCGGCCGGCCTGCGGGTTCCAGACGCGGCGTTCCACGGTGGCGCCGGCGGCGGCCGGCGCGGCGGTCGGATCGAGCACGGGCTCGAGCAGGAGGTGGTCGGCCGCCGGCAGGCCGGCGATGGAGAGCACGCCGTCGAGCCGGTGGCACAAGAGGGCGATCGCCCGGTCGCGGCCCGGAGGAATCTCGCTGTCGCGATCGCCGCGCCATGCGGCGAGCCTCCGCAACAGCGCGATCGCCCGGTCGCGGGCGGCGGGCGGGGTGTTCGGCACCAGTGACGGCGCGAGCAGAAAGGCGTCGAAGTCGGGCGGAACGGTGTCGGTGTCGTCCGCGGGCGCGAGACCGGCCGCTAGGGCCTCGATCACGCCGGGCCAGTGCGCGACGTCGTCGGTGCCGAGCCAGGCCAGCAGCGGCTGTCGGGCGGGGGTGCCGAGCTCACGGACGACCCAGCGGGCCAGGCGGCGGGCCCGCGCGTTGTCGGTCGAATCGTCCTGGAGCACGTCGACGAGTGCCGGCAGCGCGTCGATGCCGGCCCGCGCGAGCCGCTGGGCCGCGGCCTGCCGTTCCCCGGCCGAGTCGCTGGCGAGGGCGGCGGCATCCTGCCGCAGCCGTTCGGGATCGTGCCGCCGCCGGGTCGCCTCCGCCTGGATCGCCCGCATCAGCGACAGGGCCTCGGCATCCTGCGGACCCAGCGTCCGCTCCAGCCGGCGCAGCGCCGCCGGATCGGTCGCGTCGCCGAGGTCGGCGAGCACCCCGGGCGCATCGTCCCCTGCCTCTTCCAAGAGTGTGCCAAGCTGCGCGAGATAGCGGCTCGCGACGTCGAAGGCCTCGACGTCCGCCGCCCGGACGGCGGCGTCGAGCATCTCGGCGGGCTTCGTCCGCGGCGTCGAGGCGAGCGAATCGACCACGGCGCGGGCCAGCGGGTCGCGCGGCGATCGCGGCGGCTCCGCGGCACGGGCAGCGGGCAGGGCCGCCGCCGCCAGGCAGCAGGGGAGCCAGACGTACCACGCTCTGCCTCGCCTCGTCCGCACCGGCCTGCCCTCCCCGGGTCACGCGCGGGCGGCGGCCCCCAGCCGGCGCTGCCACCCAGCAATCTGGTCGGCAACCTGCGCCGGGGCGGTGGAGCCGAAACTCGTCATCCGTTCAACTGCCCGGAAGGCCCCGAGGGCGCCGCGGAGCGAGGCGTTCCAGCCGGCATAACCCTCACGGAACTCCTCGTCGGAAAGCTCCGCCAGGGAGACGCCCCTGGTCATGGCCCGCCTGACGAAGGTGCCCACCAGCTCGTGGGCGGTCCGCTGCGGCACGCCGGCGGCGATCAGGGCCTCCATGAGGCTGGTGGCGTCGAGATGGCCCCGGTCGATCGAGGCGGCGATCCGGTCGCGGTCGAAGGACGTGCTGGCCACCAGGGGCGCCGCCACGCCGAGCACCGCCTCCAGCGTGTCGATGGAGTCGAAGATCGCCTCCTTATCCTCCTGCAGGTCGCGGTTGTAGGCGGTGGGCAGGCCCTTGAGCAGCACGAGCAGCGCCTGCACGTTGCCGATCACACGGGCCGACTTGCCGCGAACGAGCTCGAGCACGTCGGGGTTGATCTTCTGCGGCATGATCGAGCTGCCGGTGCAGAATCCCTCCGGCAGCCGCAGGAAGCCGAACTCCTGCGTGCTGTAGATGATCCACTCCTCGGCCCACTGCGAGAGGTGCACGCCTGCCAGCGCGATCACGAAGGCCAGCTCGCAGACGAAGTCACGGTCGCTCGCGCCGTCGAGGCTGTTGGCCGCCACGGCGGCGAACCCGAGCGACTCCTTCACCAGGTCGCGGTCGATCGGCAGGCTCGTGCCGGCCAGCGCCCCCGAGCCGAGCGGCAGCACGTTGGTCCGTCGGCGGCAGTCGGCGAGGCGGTCGCGATCCCGCTCCAGCCGCTCGCACCAGGCCAGCAGCTGGTGCGCCACGAGCACGGGCTGCGCCCGCCGCATGTGCGTGTAGCCGGGGATGACGAGCCCCTGCTCGCGGACCGCGAGCTCGAGGAACGACCGCTGCAGCTCGAGCAGACCGGCGTCGAGCCGGTCGATCGCCCGCCGGCAGTGGAGCCGCAGGTCGGTCGCGACCTGGTCGTTGCGGCTCCGTGCGGTGTGCAGCTTGCGGCCGGCGTCGCCGAGCCGTGCCGTGAGCGCCGCCTCGATGTGGAGGTGGATGTCCTCCTTCGACACCGTGAACTCGAACCGCCCCGCGGCGATCTCGCGGCGGATCTCCTCGAGCGCCGTGGCGATGGCCTCGGCCTCGGCGGCCGTCATCAGGCCGCGGGCCGCCAGCATGCGGGCGTGGGCGATGGAGCCGTCGATGTCGTCGTCGGCCAGCCGCCGGTCGAAGGAGACGCTCTCCGAGAAGGCCTCCACGCGGCTGTCGGTGGGCTCCCGAAACACGCCGCCCCAGGCCTTCTGCGGTCCCTGCGATGCTGCCACGAATGAACCTCTCGAAAAGCGTGCACTGCCGACGACTATTTGTACTTGCGCTCGCGCGGAATTGCATGGCTCGTCGGCAGACGACGGGCCGCGCCGCCTTCCCGTCAGCCGCCGGCCCGCTGACGGGGTTGTGGAAACCCGGCCGCGTGCCGAGAATCACGCCGCTTTTCGGTCTTGGCATCCTTCTGCCGGGCCTGGCCTCCTTTCGTCGGACTGGCCCTGCGGCCGCGTCCGCTCCCACCCATGAGAGCCGCCCCGGACCGCCGCACGCCCGCGACCGCCTGGCTGATCGTGGCGCTGCTCGTGCCGGTGGCGCTGCTCAACTATCTCGATCGGCAGCTCGTCGCGACGATGCAGAAGTCGATCATCGGCGACGTCTCCGGCATCTCCAGCCAGGAGCAGTGGGGCCACATGCTGGCCTGGTTCAAGTGGACCTACGCGTTCGCCAGCCCGTTCGCCGGCCTGGTCGCCGACCGGTGCAGCAAGAGCCTCATCGTCTGCCTGAGCCTCTTCGCCTGGTCCGCCGTGACCTGGGCCACGGGGCACGCCACGACCTACGAGCATCTCCTCGCCACCCGCGCCGCCATGGGGCTCGCGGAGGCCTTCTACATCCCCACGGCGCTGGCGCTGATCACGGAGCACCATGCCACCGCCACGCGGTCGCGGGCCGTCGGCATCCATCAGATCGGCATCTACCTCGGGGTGATGCTCGGCAGCCTCGGCGGATTCGTGGCCGACAGCCCGAAGCTCGGCTGGCGGTGGGGCTTCTCCTCGATCGGCCTGGTGGGCGTGGTCTACGCCGTGCCCTTGTTCCTGCTGCTCGGCCGCTGCAGCCGCGACGACGTCGCACGCGGGCACGTTCCGCGGGAGTCGCCCTTCGGCTCCGCCGCGGCGCTCCTGGGCAGCGGATCGTTCCGCCTGCTGCTCGCCTACTTCACGCTGCCGTCGATCGCGGGCTGGGTCGTCCGCGACTGGATGCCCAGCGTGCTGCAGAAGGATCTGGGCCTGACGCAGGGGCTGGCGGGCCTGAGCGCCGTGATCTATTGGCAGGGGGCGGCGATCGCCAGCGCGGTGCTCGGGGGCTGGCTGGCCGATCGCTGGATGCGCACGACCGACCGCGGCAGGATCTACGTCAGCGCGCTGGGCATGGCCACGATCGTGCCGGCGCTGCTGGGCGTGGGCCTCGTGATCGGAACGAAGTCGCTCCCCTTGGCGATCCTCTTTCTCGTGATCTTCGGTGTCGGCTGGGGATTGTTCGACACCAACAACATGCCGATCCTCTCGCAGATCGTGCCGCAGGAGCGGCGGGCGGCGGGCTACGGACTGTTGAACCTGGCGGGCATCAGCTGCGGCGGGCTGGCCGACGTCGGCTTCGGCTGGCTCCGCGATCAGCAGGTGCCGCTGCCCCTGATCTTCGGCGGCTTCGCCGCGCTCGCCTGCCTGTCGGCCGGGCTCGTGCTCTGCATCCGGCCCTCCACGACGGCCTGATGCGCCGGTCCCTGGCATGCCGTCCGCCGGGAGCTCCACCCGCGTGGATGCCGGCGCATCCCTGCGGTGAAGCGGCGCACGAGACCCTCACGCCACAGCATCTCGTGAGAATGCTTCCGCGGTCTGGCGGCGTTCTCGGGCGTCGGATGCGGCCACCTGCGACCGCGTGACCGGCTTCGTTTCCGTCACCCAGAGGAGCGGTGCCACGCGGTCGATGCCGAGCACCGCCCCGATCGCCTCGCCCACCGCCCAGGCGACGGCCAGTGCCGCGGCGGCGGCCAGTGCGTTTCCGCGCAGGCCTAAGCGGGTTCCGGCGCGCACGAAGTGCACGCAGGCGCGTTTCCAGTGAAGGAATGCGATCGCCGGGATGGCCAGGGGATACAGCCATCGCGCCGGCAGCGACCATTCCCTGGTGCGCATGCCGCCGAATCCCAGGCCGACGACGAAGAGCAGGAAGAGCTCGCGCCCGCAGCCCGGCGGATCGAAGTGCCTCATCCGGGCACGGTGCTCCAGGTAAAAGCGGCCTCCGCCCCGCCGGATCCGGGAGATGGCGAAGGCACCGACCCGCATCTCGCCGGCAAGGTCGTCGGCAAGATCTCGCAGCAGCGTCGTCCGCACCGTGCCGTTCCACCCGCAGAGAATGTCGGTGGGCCCGCCGGCGACGGGCTCCATCCACTCGCCGTACCCGATCAGGAACGATCCAACGGACCAGCTCGACTCCCGCGTGCCTGGCCGCAGTGCCGCGGCCACGCCATCCCAGCCCTCGACCAGCCGAGCCAGGATCGCCGCTGCATAGTCCGGGTCCGGCAGGCAGTGATCCTCCGCCAGAACCACGTATTCGCCGCCGGCCCGCTGGACGCCGATGGCCCGCATGTCATGCAGATCGGCGGAACCAGTCATCACCACGATCTGTCCCGGCTCGAGCCGGGACATGTGCGCGGCGTCAGGCCCGGCATGCTCCGGGCAGAGCACCAGGATCTCGATGTCGGCTCGGGCGGTCTGCGCATTCCATGCATCGAGCGCCGCCTGGATCGTGTCGTAGCCGAGCTTCGCGGGGAGCAGGATCGAGAGTCGTGGCTGCATGGTGAGGACTGCCGACCATCCGGGGGCTGTGAGAGGCTCGTCGGGTACCCACGCGTTACGAGGCCGGCACGCCCGGCATGCGGGCGGGGAAGCCGAGGGGCTCGAGATCGCGGCGGAGGGCGGCCCGCCGGGAGGCGTCGAGATCGACGAGCGGCAGGCGGACGGGGCCGCAGTCGATGCCGACCAGCGGCATCATGGCCTTGCCTGCCGGCAGGCCGCCGTGGCGGATCATGACCGCGATGATGTCGGCGGCGCGGGCCTGCGCCGCCCGTGCGGCCTCGAGGTCTCCCCGGCGGAAGGCGGCGATCAGGTCGTGGTAGATGCCTGGCATGAAGTTGTAGGTGCTGCCGATGGCGGAGTCGGCGCCGCAGGCGAGTGCCGCCAGCAGGAGCTCGTCGCGGCCGAAGATCATCTCGAACCGGCCCCCGTCGAAACGGCTGCAGGCGGAGAAGTCGGCGAGATCCTCGTGCGTGTACTTGATGCCGACCAGCGTCGGGATGTGCAACGCTGCCGCCGCCAGGAACTCGAGCATCGGCAGGTGCACGCCGGTGACGGAGGGCAGGTGGTAGTAGTAGAAGGGCAGGGCGGGCGCCGCGGCGGCGACCCGCGCGCAGAAGGCGACGAGCTCGCCGGCGTTCCGCGGCCGGAAGAACGACGGGGCCAGGCAGCCGACGCCGGCCGCGCCGATGCGTTGCGCGTGCTCCGCGAGGGCACGGCAGTCCTCGAGGCTGTTGTGGCCGACGTGGACGAGCACCCGTAGCCGCGATCCGGTCGCCCGGGTCCAGCGCTCGGCGACCCGCATCCGTTCGGCGGTGGTCAGCGAGGGCCCCTCGCCCGTCGTGCCGCAGACGAACACGCCCGCGAGGCCGTCGGCGATCATACGGTGGGCCTGCAGCTCGATGCGGCCCTCGTCCACCGCGCCGTCGGGACCGAACGGCGTGAAGGCCGCGGCGACGAGGCTGGCGAGGCGCGGGGCGTGCATGAGGCGTGGCGTTGCGGGAAGGAGAGTGCGGCGCGGGCGTGCGGCTGCCGTGCCGGCTGCGCGAGACCCGCATGATAACAGGCCGGCGGGCCGCGGTCGGGTACATTGCGGCGATGACCACTCCCGACGAACTGCTGTCGCCCACCGGCCGGCTCGCCGCCCGGCTCGATGGCTGGGAGTCGCGGCCGCAACAGCTCGAGATGGCCAACCTCGTCGCCACGGCGCTCGCCGAGCGGCGGCACGCGATCGTGGAGGCAGGCACCGGCACGGGAAAGAGCCTCGCCTACCTCGTGCCCGCTGTGCTGGCGGTGACGGCCGACCAGGCCGGCGGCCCGGAGGGTGAGGCGGAGCAGTGGGCGGACGACGACGACGGCCATCGCGATCCGCGGACCGTGGACCGGCGGCTGCGGCGGATCGTCATCTCCACGCACACGATCGCCCTGCAGGAGCAGCTGGTCACGAAGGACATCCCGCTGGTGGCGGCCGTGATGCCGCGGGAGTTCTCGGCGGTGCTCGTGAAGGGCAGGGGCAACTACGTGAGCCTGCGGCGGCTCGCGCTGGCCCGCGAGCGGGCGGGCAGCCTGTTTCGCGACGATCTCGAGACGGCGCAGCTCGAGGAGATCCTCGCGTGGGCGAAGCACACGGCCGACGGATCGCTCGCCGACCTGCCCTTCGTGCCGGCCGACACCGTCTGGGAGGAGGTGGCCAGCGACGCGGGCAACTGCATGGGCCGCGCCTGCCCCACCCACCAGCGGTGCCACTACTACGCCGCCCGGCGCCGCATGGCGCACGCGCAGATCCTCGTGGTGAACCACGCGCTGTTCTTCTCCGACCTCGCGCTGCGGCGCAGCGGCGCCTCCCTGCTGCCCAACTACGACGCCGTGATCTTCGACGAGGCGCACATGGTGGAGAGCGTCGCCAGCGACCACCTGGGCGTGGGGCTCTCGAGCGCCGCCGTGGATCGCGTGCTCTCGAAGCTCTTCAACGAGCGGACACACCGCGGTCTGGCCGTGCATTACGGACTGCAGGAGCTCGAACTGGCTGTGCTGCGGTGCCGCCGGGCCGCCGACGACTTCTTCGACGCGGTGCGGGCGGCGGTCGGGGCGCGGGGCGCGTCGCCGTGGCGCGTCACCGCCCCGCACCTCGTGCCGGACACGCTGGGCGACCAGCTGACGGGCCTCGGCAGGCAGCTGCGGGCCGCCGCCGAGGGCATCGGCGACGAGGCTGAGCGGCACGACTTCATCTCGATCGCCGACCGGCTCACAGGCCTGGCGGGGAGCCTCGACGCCTGGCTCGGCCAGCACGAACCGGGCTGTGTCTGGTGGGTCGAGTCGCACCGGGGCCGCCGCGGCCGGGAACGGCTCGTGCTCTCGAGCGCCCCGGTGCACGTGGGCGACGTGCTGCGGCGCGAGCTCTTCGACCGCGTGGGCACGGTCGTGCTGACGAGCGCCACCCTCGCCGTGGGCGTCCGCGTCCGTGACGACGAGACGCATGTCCGCGGCGACGACGCCCGTGCGGCCGGTGGCGCTGACGCGGCCGACTACGCCTACCTGCGGGGGCGGCTGGGCGTGCCCGACGCCCTCTGCCGCTCGCTCGGCAGCCCGTTCGACTACGCCCGCCAGGCCCGGCTCGTGCTCGTGGACCGACTGCCCGATCCGGGGCAGCGGGACGCGTATGACCGCGCGGTGGTGGAGATGATCCGCCGCCACGTCGAGCGGAGCGAAGGCCGGGCGCTCGTGCTCTTCACGAGCATCGCGTCGCTGGCCAAGGCGTCGGCGGATCTGGCCGGCTGGTGTGCGCGGAAGAACTACCGGCTCGTGAGCCAGGCCGACGGCCTCAACCGGTCGCGGATGCTCGACGCCTTCCGCGAAGGTCCGCGGAGCGTGCTCCTCGGCACCGACGGCTTCTGGCAGGGGATCGACCTGCCCGGCGACCAGCTCGTGAACGTGATCATCACGAAGCTCCCCTTCGCGGTGCCCGACCGGCCGCTGACGGCCGCGCGGATCGAGGCGATCCGCGCCGCGGGGGGCAACGCGTTCGCGGAATACCAGCTGCCCGAGGCTGTGCTCAAGCTCAAGCAGGGATTCGGTCGGCTGATCCGCACCGGCACCGACAGCGGCACGGTGGTGATCCTCGACCCGCGGATGCTGACGAAGCCCTACGGCCGCGTGTTTCTCGACAGCCTGCCGCCGGCCCGCGTGGTGGTGGAAGAGGCGTGACGCGAGCGGCGCCTGGGGAATGGCGGAGCGCACCCATCATGCAGAGAACGGAGGTGCTCCACGTACCCTCGGTCGCGCGGTCGCTGCCGACCTGCTTCGTCCCAGGACATCACGGAGCCGGTCGGGGGTCGCGCGCAGTCGCCGGTGCATCGTGACTGGACGAGTTGATGCACCATGCCTCTGCGGGCCGAATCGTCACGATCCGCCGGCGGCGAGCACGTGCCCCCGATCGGCGGCGCGGGCGAGTCGACCGCAACTTTGCCACGACGAAAGCGTGCAGGTGGCGGTCGGGGCCGCTCACGTCCCGTCACGCGACGCGTGCCCCGGCCTTCGAGTCCAGGACCCGGTCAGACCAGTTCCAGTTCCGCCCAGGTCGTCGGGTCGCTGTCCCAGGGAAACTCCGGCGGAGCGAAGCAGGGCAGACGGCCCAGCCGTCGGTCGATGACCGCCGCAAAGAATCCGAGCCGCTTCGACTCCTGCGGGTCCCAGCCCGGCAGCGCCGCCGCCATGATCGCCGCGGCGATCTCCCAGCCGTCGGCCGAGAGCCGGGCCTCGATCGGCACGGAGCCGTCGGGCAGCTCCGCAGGAAGTTCGCTCGTGCGCGGGATCACCGCCGCCACGGCCACAGGCCTGTCGGCTCCGCGGCCGCCGCCCGTCGGCAAGAGCGCGAGCCGCCGGCAGAAGCGGCCGGCGCGGTGGCTCTCCCCCGTCGGCCGCGTCGCGATCCACAGGTGCAGGCCGTCGCTGTCCTCGGGTCTGGTCGGCTGGCACCAGCGGGCCGCCCCGACACCCCGCACGACGGCCCGCACGGCGAGCCCGTCGTCGTTCCAGGCCAGCCGCAGGTCGAGCAGGTCGGGCACGTCCGCCAGCGGTGCCAGTGCGGGCAGCCGGCACGACTCGTCGAGATCCTGCGCCGCGGCGGGCCAGAGCTTCGACCGCCGCCGGCAGGGTAGGCGGAAGCGGAAGAGCGCGGCGGGATTGACGAGGGGACACATGGCGACGGTGTGCAAACTATATAGTAGGTATCGAGTCGATAGTAGGAACCTAGCCGCTGCCGCCCACGGCGAACTTCCACAGGGAAACAGGGAACGTCCAGCCGATGCGAGTGCTGCAGGTGGCCAGCGAGGCGACTCCCTTCGCCAAGACGGGCGGACTGGCCGACGTGATGGGCGGGCTGCCCCGGGCGCTGGCGCACCTCGGCTGCGACGTCACGCTCGTCCTGCCCGCCTACCGGGAGGTGTTCGCGAAGGGGCTGCCGCTCGAGGAGACCGGCCTCGCGTTCGACGTGCCGGTTGGCACGCGGCTGCTGCCCGCCCGGATCCTCCGCTGCCGCCTGCCGGAGTCGCGGGTCGAGGTGCTGCTGGTCGCCAACGACGACTGCTTCGACCGGCCGGAGCTCTACGGCGGCGCGGACGACTACGGCGACAATGCCGAGCGGTTCATCTTCTTCTCGCGGGCCGTGCTCGAGGCCGCCATCAGGCAGGAGCGGCCGTTCGACATTCTGCACTGCCACGACTGGCAGACCGGGCTCGTGCCGGCGTATCGCTCGTTGCTCTATCGCCAGGCAGCCGCAGTGCAGCGGGCCCGCACCGTGATGACGATCCACAACATGGCCTACCAGGGGCTCTTCTGGCACTGGGACATGCTGCTCACCGGCCTCGACTGGAAGTACTTCAACTGGCAGCAGATGGAGTTTTACGGCCAGCTCAACCTCCTCAAGACGGGCATCGTGTTCGCCGACCGCATCACGACCGTGAGCCCGACCTACGCCCGGGAGATCCAGCAGTCGCCGGGCGGCTGCGGCCTCGAGGGCGTGCTCGCCGCGCGGAGCGACGTGCTCACCGGCATCGTCAACGGCATCGACACCGAGACCTGGAATCCGCAGACCGACCGGCACATTCCCCGGCCCTACTCCGCCGACGACTTCGCCGACGGCAAGTACGCCGCCCGCGTGGCCCTGGCCGCCCGCCTCGGGCACGCGGCCCCCGATCCCCGTCCGCTCGTGGCCTTCGTGGGGCGTCTCGTCGACCAGAAGGGAATCGACCTCGTGGTCGAACTGCTCGGCCGGCTCGGCGGCGGCGGCCGGGCCCGCTTCGTCGTGCTGGGCACAGGCATGCCGGCGGTCGAGGATGCGCTGCGGCGGGCAGCCGCGTCGTTTCCGGGCACGATCGACGTCATGATCGGCTTCGACGAGGGGCTCGCCCACCTCGTGCAGGCGGCGGCCGACATCATGCTGGTGCCCAGCCGGTTCGAGCCGTGCGGCCTGACGCAGCTCTATGCCCTCCGCTACGGCACGCTGCCGCTGGTGCGGGCCACCGGGGGCCTCGTGGACACCGTGGTCGACACCACGCCCGAGACGCTGCGGGACGGCACGGCCAGTGGCTTCACGTTCGACGCAATCGATTCGCTGGCGCTGGAGCACGCGCTCTCCCGGGCGCTCGACGCCCACGCCGACCGCGACCTGTGGACGGGCCTCGTCCGCCGGGTGATGCGGCAGAATTGGTCGTGGGACACGAGCGCCCGCGATTACGTCGCCGTGTACGAGCGGGCGCTGGCGGGCCGCTGACCGCGGCGGCCTTCATGCCGTGCCGCGGCGCCGCTGGCAGTTTGCGGCGGCGGCTCGGCGGCGATCACCAGAGGACGGCGATCACCAGAGGACAAACCAGGGATAGTCCGCCTGCGAGGAGAGTCGCGTGGCGGCCACCTCGACTGCGGGATCGTCGAGCTGGTGCACCTTCACCTCGCCGCTCGACACCGAGTAGAGGTACTCGCCGATGCGGAGGCTCCGCTGTACGGTGCCGTTGTGCTTGATCTGGCCGAGGTTCGTGAAGGCGTCGGCCGAGCTCGTGTCGACCTTGAAGACGACCAGGCCGTTGCTGCCGTCCCACCAGCCCCCCTGCTGCACCGGCAGGGCGAGGATGCCCTGGTCGGCGAACCAGCTGAGGGCGTGGTGATCCCAGAGGGCCGCCGACCACGACTCCCAACCGTCGCCGGCGAAGGTGTAGGTGGAGGTCCGCTGCGGCTTGGCGGGGTTGCTCACGTCGAAGATGGAGAGCTGCAGGCCGCGCACCTGTCCGGTGGTCGGATCGACGTCGCGGCCGATGCCCAGCAGGTGCGTGGCGTCGAGCGGCTGCATGTAGCTGGAGAAGCCCGGCACCTTCAGCTCGCCCAACACCTTCGGTGCCCGCGGGTTGGCCAGGTCGATGACGAACAGCGGGTCGACCTGGCGGAACGTGCTCACGTAGCCGCGGTCGCCGACGAAGCGGACGGAGAAGATCCGCTCCCCCTTGGCCAGGCCAGTGACGCTGCCGATCGTCTGCAGGTTGCCCGTCGACGCCGCCAGGACGAACACGCCGCTGGCCGCCGCCTCGCCGAAGCCGTTGGTGGTCGCCACGCGGAGCAGGCCGTCGTCGCTCTCGTCGAACGAGAACTGGTCGAGCGCCAGCCCCGGCACGGCCCCCATGGCGACGAGCGGGGCGTCGACCTGCTGCAGGTCGAACTTGTAGATGTTGGTGCTCGAGCCCGCGTCGGTTGAGTCCCACCAGGTGCCCCAGTGGCCGGCCGAGACGTAGAGGCTCGACGTCGACGCGTAGACCTGGCCGGAGACGCCGGCCACCGACGTCACCGCGTCGGGCCCCGCGACGTCGTCGCTCGTCTCGAACGACACGACCGACAGCATCGTGTTGTCGCCCGCGTTCACGGGCAGGTAGGTGTGGCCGGGGGTGACGAGATCGCCGGTCGTGCCGTCGCCGCCGGTCACGGTGACGCTGAAGCGGGGGGCGGCCGTGGTCTCCCACGCCTCCTCGAGCCGCGCCCGGTAGGCGGCCTCGTCCTCGTAGACATACTTTGTGCCGTCGTCGATCCACCCCGGGTAGGCGATGCACGCCAGCGGCAGCGGCGTGCCGGTGGACGGATCGAACGGATCGACCGGATCGACCGTCGGCGGATCGATGGGCAGCGGATCGGGCGGCGGGATCGTGATGATCGCCGGCGCGGGGATGTCGAAGCTGTCCTGCGTGACCACGAGGACGCGGCCCTCGATCGCCCGCGAATCGACGAGCCAGCCGTCGAGCCGCGTCGTCTCCAGGATCGTCGGCGCGGCGGAGTTCGAGACGTCGATCACGGTCACGGTGACACGGGGCTGCCAGTGCTGGCCCCACCAGGCGATCCGGGCGTTGCCGCCGGACGTGTCGCCGGCCACGGGCTCCCAGCTGTTTTCCTGCGAGATCACGGTGAGCCGCGAGCCGCTGAGGTAGAGCGCCCGCTCCCAGCCCGGCGTCGTGATGTGGCTCGTCACGGCGAGCTGGTCGGCAGGCCACGCGGTGACGATGTCGACACCGTCGCCGGCGAGCACGAAGAGGTGCTGGCCGTCGGTCTTGACCATGTCGCCCTCGTCGACGCCGCTGACCTGGGTGTTCGTGCCGGAAAAATCGCCCGACTGCGATGGGCTCGCGAGCGCCGAAACCTTGCCGTTGGCCTGCACGTCGTAGGCCACGATCGGCCACCGCCACCAGGGCGACGCCTCCTTGCCGAGCTGGCCGCCCCACTGGGCCATGGCCGTGTCGATGTACCACTGCTTGAGCTGCTCGAGGTCGTCGACGTTGTGGAGAGGGTTTGTGCTCTCGCTGCCGACGAGCTGCTCGCCCTTGGCGAGCCGCACGCGGTCGTTGGGCTTGGATCCGAAGAACTTGTCGACGCCCGCGCCGCCGTCGAGGGCGTTGCTGCCGGCCCCACCGCGGAGCGTGTCGACGCCTGAGTCGCCGAAGAGGCTGTCGTTCCCGGCGCCGCCGACGAGCGAATCGTCGCCGGTGCCACCCCAGACCGTGTCGTTGCCCTTGCCGCCGTTGAGCGTGTCATCGCCTCTGCCACCGAAGATGATGTCGTTGCCGTCACTCCCGAGGATCGAGTCGTTGCCGTCACCGCCGTTGAGCACGGTTCGGATCCGGGTGTTGCCGGGCACGTCGATCGTGATCGCATCGTCGCCCCTGCCGCCCGTGATGCGGAGCAGCTTGACGGTGCTCTCGAGCCGCGTGCCGACGACCACGCCATTGACGGTGGCCCGCAGCTGTTTGGTGTTGGCGGGGTTTCTGTCGACGACGATCGTGTCGTCGAGGTCCGCGGCGTTGGCGTCGCCCGTGATCGTCCAGGCACCCGCGGCAAACGTCACGGCCAGCGCGAACCGCTGCTCCAGGGGCTCACAGCAGGCGATGAAGGCGGCCGGCTTTTGGCGGGCGGGGCCACGGCGGGAGCGGTCTCGGCGTCGGGACATCGGCATGCCTCCTCGGGGCGGATCGCGACCAGCGGCACGATCGCCCACGTGGTCGTACCTCGGAATAGGTACGCATGAGATGAGAGTAAAGACTGACTGCACCGGGGTCAAACGCCTGCCGGCCGCCGCTGCGGCGCGCAAACCATTGACATGTATCGACTTCCGCGATCCCTAGGGACTTTTGTGTTTCCGCTGCCGCCCGTTAGAAACAGCCCGACGTGCCTCCCAAGGGGGGTGACTGTGGCCGGCCTGGGGCCCTCTGGGCTGCGGTGGCAAGCGGGGAAACATGCGGCCGAGGCTGCCGGCGGCAGCGGTGGTGCGGGAGCCGGAATGCTTGTGCGACCGAAGCAATCCGCAGCAGGTGCGCCACAGCAGCCGCGCGGCCGGGCTTTGGCCCAACTGCCGCAGGGGACCCAGCCATGACAGTCATGACCATGCAGACCATGAACCACTCGCACCTCCGTCTTCCGCACACCGTCTGCAGCGGGCAGCGGCGGGCGGCGCAGCCGGGCCGCCGGCTCGTCGCCCCGACGATGGTCGCGATCGCCGCGGTCGTCATCGCCGTGCAGCCGGTGCGGGCGGAATGGCCTTCCATCGGCTCGTTCGGCTGGCCATTCACCGGCTGGTCGGGCTGGTCGTTCGGCTGCCAGAGCTGTGGCCCGTGCGGCGTTGCGGCCCACCAGTCGACGCCCTACGGTGACATGGGTTGCGGCCCGAGGTACTGCGGCGCGGTGCACGACGATCCCTGCGGCGTCGACCCGTGCGATTCCTGCAACCGCTGGAGCGGCTGCAACGGCGCCCGGCAGGGGCCCGACATGCTCGCCCCGTGGCAGCTGCCGCCGTGCCGTGGCTTCCAGAGCGCGGCGCAGGTCGGCTACGACGGCAGTGGCGGCGGTGGCATCTGCACCGACTGCCGCCGCCCCGCCTACCTGCTCTGGTGACGCGGCTCGGTCCGCCGCCGGCGGTCGCGGTCTGCGATCGCCGCCGCGAACGTGATCTCGTCGCCCCGCTCCCTGCAGGCCGCCAGCAGGTCGTCCCAGCCGTCGCCGGCCGCCGCCAGATCGACGAGTGACGGCAGCATGCCGCTGGCCTGCATGGCGCTGGGCATCCGGCCGTCGGCGGGCCGCTCCAACGCCGCTGCGAGCGCCTCGCGATGCCGGCCGAGCCGCGACAGCAGCAGCACGAGCGTGTCGGCCGGCAGCGTGCCCGCCTCCTCGACCCGCGCCCGCGCGGCCTGGCGGCGGAAGTGCCCGATCGCCCGGTCGGCATCGCGGCCGAGCTGCGCGCCGTAGAAGAGCCGGGACGACTCCCCCATCTCCTCGAACGGCGGCTCGCCCGGATAGACGAGCTCCTGCGGCAGGCGGCAGGCGTACGAGGCCAGCTCCCACGCGGCGGCCACCGCGGTGGGCTCGGTGCAGACCCGCGCGATCCGCAGGACCGACTGCAGGTGCGAGACGTCGACGTGGATCGCGCCGTTATCGCCGCCGGCCGCGCGTGTGAGCGCTTCGAGCAGCCCCGGCAGCGCCGGCTCCGGGTCCGCGGCGTCGACGGGGCGGATGCCGCGGCCGGCGAGATCGTGGGCCAGGGAGCGGGCGACCTCGCCCCGGAGGTGCCGCGTGAGCACGCCCGCGGCCGCCTCCTGCCGCCGTGCGGGCAGCCGCGACACCGCCTGCTCGTAGGCGGTGATGGTGCTGCAGGTGCCCTGGGTGCGGATGACGAGGCCGATCCCCAGCGCCGGATCGGCCCCCTCCCAGAGCGCGACGTGCACGATCTCCTGCAACCGGTTCGCGGCCTCCTCATCGGTGGACGGGTCGGCGGAGGCCATCACGGCGTCGGCCTGCGCGGCCAGCTTCGTCGCCACCTCATCGGGATCGGCGGCCGCCCGCAGGTACATCCAGCCGGCTCCCACCTGCCCCTCGTCGAGGAGCGGCCAGCCGACCTCGCGGCAGGCCGCCAGCGACATCTCGTCGAGCCTGTCGCGGACGTCCGGCGGCACCTCGACCAGGTCGCCCGTGGCCGGCAGCCCCAGCGCCATCCGCGCCTGCACGAGCCGGACGTCGAAGAGGGCGTGCCAGCGGCGCCGGTCACGCAGCGACGCCGCCAGCGTCGCGAACATCGCGTCGGTGCCGCGGTCGGCGGCCACGGACTCGAGCGCGGCGAAGGGCGCGTGTGGGTCGGCCGCGGGGTCGGAGTGCATGCTCATGGTGTCCTCGTCATGAAGGCTGTGCGGGCCGGGGTGGGGCTGGACGCTGATTCCGCTGGCGGAGCGACTCGTAGGCGAGTACGGCCGCCGTCGCGGACACGTTGAGGCTGTCGGCGGCGCCGTGCATCGGCAGCCGCACCGAGTCGAGGGCGATCGTGCCCGCGGCGGCGGCCCGTCGCCACTCGGGCGACACCCCCAGGGCCTCGCTTCCCAGGAGGATGGCCGTGCCACCGGTCAGCGGCGGCTCGTGCCAGAGCCTGCTGCCGTCGGGCATCGCGGCGATCACGCGGCGGCCGTGGTCGCGGCACCAGGCGATCGTGTCGCGGGTCGTCGCCGCCGCCACCGGCACGGTGAAGACGGTGCCGAGGCTCGCGCGGATCACCGCGGGGTTGGCCAGATCGGTGCGGCCGTCGCAGACGATCACGCCGGCGAGCCCCGCCGCGTCCGCAGTCCTGAGGATGGCCCCGAGGTTGCCCGGCTTTTCCACGCCCTCCACCAGCAGCACGGCCGCGTCGGCGGCGGCGGGAAACCGTTCGAGCGGCGGCGGCACGAACCGCACCACGGCCACGCAGCCCTCGTTGCGGCTCCCGAAGGCGATCTTCGCGAACGGCTTCTCCGGCAGGGCGACGACCCGCGCGCCCCGCGCGGCGAGCGCTGCGAACCAGCCCTCGCGGGCGATCTCGTCGAGTGCGTCGGCGGCGACGAAGACCTCCAGCACCTCGACGCCCGCGGCCGCGGCGCGGGAGAGTTCGCGGCGGCCGTCGACGAGCGTGAGGCCGGTCTCGCGCCGCGCGTCCGCCGCCCGCAGGCTGGCGGCCTGCCGCACCCGCGGGTTCGCGCCGCTCGTGATGGTGTCGTGGGGAATCATGCGGGCGGCGGCAGGGGCCGGCGTCACCGGGGCGACCAGCGGGCGAAGTCGCCCAGCGGGAGCGTGCGGCCTGCGGCATCGGTGCAGGTGAGCGGTCCCGATTCCAGCCCCGGGGGCGGGCAGGATTGTGCCAGTGTGTCGCGAAGGCGGCCGTGACGCCAGCGGGCGGCGTGGCACGAGAGCAGGACCGGGCCCGCGGGGCCGTCTCCCCCGGCCCCGAGCAGTCGCGCGACGTCGGCCAGCAGCGGCGCCAGGTCGCGGTCGATGGCGAACGCCTGCCCGCGCGGTCCGTGGCCCCACGATGGCGGGTCGAGCACGGCCCCCGCGTAGCGGGTGCCGCGGCGGACCTCCCGCGCCACGAAGCCGCGGGCGTCCTCGCAGACCCAGCGGATCGGCGCGGCGTCGAGTCCCGAGGCCGCGGCGTTGCGGCGGGCCAGCGCGATCGCCTGCCGCGATGCGTCGACGTGGACCACCTCGGCGCCGGCGGCAGCCATGGCGAGTGACGCGCCGCCGGAGTGGGCGAAGAGCGAGAGCATGCGGACGCCGGCCGGCGTCCGCGTCGCGAGCCAATCCCACTGCTCCACCTGCTCGAGGAACACGCCGACCTGACCGGACGGCGCGGGACGCACCTCCAGAGACAGGGTCGCCGTGGTCACCGGCACCGCCACGCGCCACGGATCGGGCAGCGGTGCCGTGATCCGCCAGCCGCCCGTGCCGTCCGCCCCCGCCTCGAACCGCGCCGTCGCCTCGCGCCACAGGTCGGTCCGGCGGCGGGGCAGGTCGGGCATCGCCAGCGGCCTGTCCACGAGCACGCCCCCGAGCAGTTCGAGGCGGCGGCCCCCGCCCGCTCCATCGACGCCGAAATCGACCAGGGAAGGGTCGCGCGGGGGCGGGACGCGAAACTCTCGTGCGGCTGGGACGTTCATCGCGGGTGAAGCATACTCACACTCCCGTGCGCACCCCATGCGGCGGGCGACCGCCGTCGGGGTGGCCGTGCAACCACACCTCGGGACTGCGACCACACCCGGAGACCATGCGATGCCAGCCGACACCGATCCATCCATGAATCACCGCGTCAGCGACACCCACGCCGGCGACAGCAGCGTCTGTGACAGCGGCGGCTGTGAGAGTGGTATTTGGCCGCGGGCGACCCGCGCGGGGTGGCTGCTCGTGGCCGCCTTGGTCGCGCTGGCGGGAGCCGTGGCCGGACGCCTCCATGCCGCCCGCGCCGCGGACGACGCGCCACCGGCACGCGGTTCGGAGGCAGGTGACGCGTTGGGCAGGCTCGACAGGGTCGTCGAGAAGCTCGACCGCCTGATCGACCGCCTCGGGGCCGAGAGGATGGGGCCTCAGGGGCCGCCGCCTCCGCCGCACCATGGACCCGCGAACGAGCGACACCACGCGCCTGAGCGACACCACGGTCCCGAGCGGCATGACGGGCATGCCGAGCGACGGGAAGCCGGACCGCACGGCGAGGACGGCGGAGGGGCCGGCCACCGCCCCGGCGGCCCGGAACGCGGACCGATGCCCGGACCCATGCCCGGACCGATGCCCGGACCGATGCCCGGCATGCCGGGCATGCCCGGGCCGAGGCCCAGCCCCGGACGAGCGACCGGACCATGGGGCGAGGAGAGGCCCGGCCGTCCGGACCAGCGAGGCGGCATGCCCGCGGAGATGCGCGACATGATGCAGCGTCGCATGGAAGAGGCCCAGCGCCGCATGCGTGAGGCACAGGAGAGGTACCGGGAACTCGAAGAGCGGGTCAGGAAGCTCGAAGCCGAGGTAGAGCGTCTGCGAAGCGAGTGAAGCCCGGAGATTCTCGGTGCCACACTCCCGACTGGCGTCGCATGGCCACGGATGTTCCTGAAATACCAGGTGTCCAATAGGTGGCTCGTCCCCGGCACAACCTGGATTTCTGGGGAAAAACGAGGCCGAGGCGATTTCGAGGAAATTTTTTCGCCGCTGGTCGGCAGAGTGCGAACCACGCCGCGGTCAGCCGCGTATCGTTTGAGTTGACGAGCCCCTGACAGCACTTCTCTTCACGGTTCTTCACGGTCCTGCTGTCCGCCGCCCGCCAGCGTCGTGCGTGGTTGATCCTGCATCGTCGCATCGTGGTGCGTTGATACGTGGTTTCGGTTTCGGGGGGATGACGGTCTGCCGCCCTTTCTGGGCGTCGGGCGTGCCGCCCCTCCGTCTTCTCTCTTCCGCTTGAAAGGAACTCAGTCATGTCAAGCGTGTTCTTCACCTCCGCCAAGGGCCGGACAGAGGCTCGCTCAGAAGGAAACTCCGCGGGACACTCCGGGGGCCGTTCGCACCTCAGCGTGTGGCATCCCAGCCGGTTGCTCATCGAGGAGGCGGTGCTGTGCGGTCTGATCGTGGCTGCGGGGCTCTTCGCCCTGTATGCCTGCCTGCCGCGGCCGAGGTTTGCGGCTGACATGGCACGGTCCGCGGAGCGGCTCAGGAGCCCGTTCGTCGTCACGCATGACGAGTCGACCGTGGCGCTTGTGCCTGCGAGCCGCTCGATGATCACCGCGATCCGCCGGGCCACGAAACTCGAGCAGTCGGGCCGTTTCGACAGGGTGACCCGCGATGCGTGGAAGCAGGCCATGGCGGAGGTGCGTCGCTTCGGCGTTCAGCCGGTCTCGACGGGGCCGGGGCGGCATGTGCGGCTGTTCATGCAGGAGGCCGAGGAGGACCGCATGGCGGCGCTTGACGGCCTTCTCGAGGAACTGCTGCCTGGGCAGTTCGCGGTGCTCGAGGCCCGGCGGGAGGCCGCGATTGCCGCAGATCCGGAGCAGGCCGAGCCGCTTCCGGAGGTGACGTGGCTCGATGTGGTCACCAACGCTCCGGACAACGTGCGGGATATGGCCTACGATCTGGCCACGCTGCACGACGAGGCCGGTCGCAATGTGGCCACCATCGCCAAGTACCGGGAAATCGTCGGCTATGACCACTGGCGGACCATCTGCGAAGCCGGTGTGAGCGAGTCCGGGTTCCTCGCCAGGGCAGCCCTGTGGCGGGCCGAGTTCGAGGCCAGCCAGGCGCACCTCGAACTGGCGAAGGCCGCGTTCGAGCAGGGCTTCGAGGCCTGGGGCGAGGTGTGCAGTGCGGTGCCGACGCTCTGCACCGACGGTCGCGTGGTCGAGGAGATGGCAGAGCACCGGGTTCGCTATCGCGAGGTGCTGGCCGAACTGCAGCCGTCCTTTGGGAATGGGGAGGCGACGACGCTCGACCTGTAGCCGTCTGCGGCCTGCCGGCCGCAGCTGGATCGACCGACGACGGGCCGTGCGGCGTGGCCGCGCGGCCCGTCGCATTGTCGGGACGTGGCGGTCGGGACGCGGCGGCAGATGGGCGTTCAGCGCTTCCCGCGCCGTTTCGTGCCGCGGGAGCCCTTCGCAGGCCGAGAGACGCCGGCAACAGGCTTGGCTGGCGCCGTAGGCTCTGATGGCGCGGTCGGCTCGTCTTTCTTCCTGCCGCGGCGGCGGGTGGGCGTCGCGGCAGACTCGGCCGCCGGCTCGACCGCGGCACCCGGAATCACCTGCGGCACGATGATGCAGTTGTCGCCGAGTTCGAGATCCTCCTCCTCCTGGATGGGGCGGCCGCGGTCGTCGAGCTTCACGTCGGCCTCGGCGGTCTTCCGCTTGGCCACCGCCAGCAGCTGGTCGTAGAGCTTCTCGCGGTCGATCCCGTTGATGACCGAGACCGCCGCCGCGACCTCCTTGAGGTAGCGGAGGAAGATGCTGCGCCGCTGCCCCTCCTGCGCCACCCGCAGCCGCCGCCGCATGTACATGCCGAGCTTGCGGCCGACGGCCTGCAGGGCGAGCCGGATCTCCTTCTGGATCTCGGGATAGGAGGCGATGGCCTCCTTCGACTCGCTCGTGAAGGGCACCCAGACGCTGGCCACGTGCACCATCGCGGTGACTGGGCCGCTCGGCAGGCTGCCCCGCGACTGCGAGAGTCCGTAGGACCGCCAGTTGGTCGAGAGGATCGTCTGCGTCACTGCGCAGGCGGCGGGCTGGAACTGCAGCGGCACGCGGTTGGCGTAGCGCAGCACGTTCATGCTCTGCCCCTCCTCGACGCTCACGTTCTGCATCGCGCCGTGCAACGCGTCGAGCTGCTGCTTCTTGAGCTTCGCGGGCGACTGCCGGGGCGCCAGCTGCGACTCGGCGAGGATCTTGTCGGCGGCCTCCGTGCCGAGGCCCGCGAACGTCGTCGTGAGGAACTGCCGCAGGCTGCGGGCGTCGCTCTCGGCGGCCAGTTCGCCCAGCCCCTCCCGGGAGATCTTCTGCGCCGCCACGCCGCCGCCGTAGGCGAGCGCCGCCTCGATCACGAACGGATTGCCACGGTAGACCGACGGCGGGCGGGTGGCCGCGGTGAAGAACTCACCCGGCACGACCTGCCGCAGCCCGGCGAGGAGCCGCTGCTCGCCGATCGGCACGACGCAGTCGGTGGCGGGCGGCGGGATCTTCGTCTCCTGGATCACCTTGTAGAGGGCGTCGGCCTCGCCGCGGCCGAGCTTGCCGGTGGTGACCCGGGTGGAGAGCTTGGCCGCGTCGCAGATCTTCTTCGCCGTGCCGTGAGACACGCGGGAGAACGACTGCGTGAGGAACTGCGCGAGCGTGAGCTTCGGGTGCTCCTGCAGCATCGTCACCAGCCGCCCGAGCTCGACGCCGTAGGGGTGCGGCTTGATCTCCTTCGGCTCCGGCGGCAGGTCGTCGGTGGAGCGATCGAAGATCTGTTCGACGCCCTCGGGGCCCTGGAAGTGGATCCGGGCGTGCGGGTTGGAGATCGCTGTCTGCGCGAGGTATTCCTCGACGCTGCCGCGGCCGCGCTGGAACTTCGCCTCCATCTCGATCGTGACGCGGGTGCCGTGCTCGAGCACCTCGCCCCTGTCGTTCTCGGCGACCCACTCGATCGAGTGCTTCCGCATCAGCTCGGCGCCGCCCTTGCCGGCGGGGATGTCGACGCCGTCCCCCTTGCCGTTGAGGATCTCCGGCTGGTTGGTCTTGGTGTCGATTCGCAGTTCGGAATAGTGGGCGGGATGCTTGGCGTCGATCTTCGAGATGATCTTCACCGGCTTGCCGGTGGTGAGCACGCCATACATGCCGGCCGCAGAGATGCCGATGCCTTGCTGGCCGCGGCTCATCCGCAGCCGGTGGAACTTCGAGCCGTAGAGCAGCTTGCCGAAGATGAGCGGGATCTGCTTGCTGACGATCCCGGGGCCGTTGTCCTGGACGCTCATGCGGTACCGGGCGCCGCTCTCGCCGACCTGCTCGATCCGCACCCAGATCTCGGGGAGGATGCCGGCTTCCTCGCAGGCGTCGAGCGAGTTGTCGACGGCCTCCTTCACGCTCGTCAGCAGGGCCTTGCGGGGCGAGTCGAACCCGAGCAGGTGGCGGTTCTTGGCGAAGAACTCGCTGACCGAGATGTCGCGCTGTCCGGCGGCGAGCGACTGGGCCGTGGCGCGGCGCTTCGTCGCGGGCTTCGCAGGGCTGGCGGCAGGCGCAGGCTCCGCCGCGGTCGCCTCGGCGGCAGGGGCTGCGGCCGGCGGGGCGGTGCGGGCTTTTCGTGACTTTTTGGCGGTGGTGGCCATGGAATGCTTCGGGGAGACCGAAGACTGTGATGGCCCGGGCTGCCGTTGGCAAGAGGGGGCGAGTTTGCCGGTTGCGGGGGCGTTGCGGTGTCGAGGGGCGGTGACCGGCCGCGAAGCCCGCGGAGCGGTGGCGCTTCGGGATTATGCCGCCTGGGACTTTGCCTCCTGGGCGGAAGCGAAGGCGCCCGGGGCTCCCGGGTCATACCGGGGCCGTTCGTCTGCCGAATGCCCCCTTAGCCCCGCCCGCCCAGGCCGCGTGTCATGCCGCGGCGGCGGTCGCGCGGCTGGGCTGGGGGGCCGGGGCCATGCAGGCCGGAGGAGGTGCCATGAGAGCTGCCATGATTCGTTCCCGGATTCTTTCGCAGTCCCTGCGGTATCTCGTCGTCGCGGCGTTGGTGTCGCTCGCCGGATCCGCGGGACGGTCACACGCCGCGCCGATCAACGGCGGCGTGGAGGCCCCGACACCGGACGTCTTCTACAACTTCTACACGCCCGCAGTGCCGGCCGGCGCGTATCCCGGCTCCGGCGCCCAGCTCTACGTCTCGCCGCGGCCGGTGCCGCCGCGGGTCGGGCACACGTGGTACACGTATCCGCCGTTCATGCCGCACGAGTTTCTCTACAAGCACCGGCGGCACTACGTCCGTCCGGCAGGTGCGATGGGCATGCGAACCGACGTGCACGCCTACTGGTGGTGAACGCGTGCCGGTGGTGACTTTGGGTACGATCTGAACTGTCGACGATGAACGGGGAGCACAGCATGGTGGCGCGTGACGCAGGAGCCCGGCGGGCCTGGCTGACGGTGGGCATGGCTGTGATGGCGACGGCCTGCCTCGCCGCAGCGACCTGCCTCGCGGGGGGCCATCACCGGCAGCCGTGCACGGGCGACGGGTGCGGCGCGTATGACCCGGCATACGGCCCGGCCCATCGTGCCGCGTGCGGCAAGGACGGCTGCGGCGACGGCTGCGGTCAGTGCGCGGGCTGCGGCCACTGCGCCGGCTGCAAGCACGGACACCACTGCCTCAAGCACGACACGATCGAGAAGCGGTACTTTCTCCGCAGCCAGGGGAAGAGCTGGCACAGTGCATGGTACGACCCGTCGATCGGCCGTCCGATGGCGCTGGTCGTGCCGCCGACCGCGGAATTCACGACGGAGTATGGCTGGGGCGTGCCGAGCTCGCGGGTGATGCCGATCTACCACCAGTTTCGCCGACCCTATCCGGGGGCGGGCGCCGTGCCGGGGTCGACCGGCTTCATGCCGACGCCCGCGCAGCCGAGCGACACGGTGCAGTTCGGCGTCCACCCGGTTCGCGGCCCCTGGGGCGCCTACTGATCTGGCCTACTGATCTGGGTGGACCGCGGGAAGGCGAACCGCGGGAAGGCGAACCGCGTCGAGTCGGGCCGCGGCGAGTGACGCCCACGGACTCTCTGGCGCCAGGGTGAGGAACTCCCGCAGGTGGCGGTGGGACTCGTCCTCGCGACCGGCGTCGCGCAGCACGCCCGCCATGTGCCAGTGCGCGTCGGCGTAGTCGGGCTGCTGCCGGAGCACGCCGTCGAGGGCCGCGATGGCCAGGTCGTGCTCGCCGAGCTCCGCCAGCACGCAGCCGAGGCTGGCGCGGGCCTCGAGGTGGTCGGCATCCAGCTCGATCGCGGCGTAGTAGCGCTCCCGAGCCGCGGTCAGGTCGCCGGCGCGGTAGAGCAGTTCCGCCAGCATGAACGCGACCTGCGACGTGGGGCCCTGGGCCTGCAGCACGGCCCGCAGGGCTTCCGCCGCCTCGAAGAGCGAACCGGCGGACTCGAGGTCGGCCGCGAGGTCGAGCAGCTCGGCGACCGAGGCGAGGTCGCTGTCGCCGTCCGTCCTGCCGCGGCCGATGCCGATGACGGTGGCCGGCTCGGCGTCGTCGGCCGGGCGGCCCGGACCGTTGCCATCCGTCGGCCGGTCCTGGGGCACGGGCTCCGACAGGGCGTCCGTGTAGAAGCCCAGTTGGAGCTGGCCGCCGGCTCCCATCAGGCCGCCGTCGCGGCGGATGCTCAGCCGCCGCCCGTCGGCGACGATCCTGTCGGCGATGCGGGCGGCCTCGGCGGCACCACCCGGCGCCAGCGTGGGCAGCTGTGCGTCGATGTCACGAAGCGAGAGTCCCGACTGGAGGAGGCGGACGAGCTGCCTGCCCACCACGAGCTGCGGGAAGCCGAACCACTCGATCGAGCCCGAACGGCGGGCCGGCTCGATCAGCCCGCGCCGCCGCCAGCGGCGGACCGCCGACCGCGGCACGCGGAGCACGTCGGCCATCATCGCCACGGTGTAGAGCCGGCTCACGCCGGGATGCTCGTCGCCCGCAGGATTGTCCGGCGTCGGCGGCGTGGCCTTGCGGCTGCGGCGGACCGCACGGTCGTCCGTGACCTCGGTGGACATGTGATGGATCGCCTTCTGCTCTGTGGCGGCTGCGGTGGGCGTGGAGGGCACCACGCCTGCGGGCCGGCGACGGCGGAATCTACTCGACCCGCGGCGACAAATCCAAATGGCCTCGTCTCGCGGCCGCGCGTCCACGGTCTCCGCTCCCGTGCCGCGCGTTTGCGTGGCCCGGCGGCGGCACCGACGCGATCCAGCCCTCGAGCGGGTCGAGCGCTGCGGGCAGCCCATAGTGCGGCAGCAGCGCGGCATGCGCCGCCTGCATGCCGCAGATCACCGCGTCGAGCAGGTCGCCGCCGCAGTCGTCGGCCAGCCGCCGTGACCAGGCCGGCCGGATGGCCAGGGTGACCGCGAGCCCGGCCGAGCCCGCCACGAGCGCCCGCAGGATCGTCCGGCGATTCAAGGCGCGGCCCGCGGTGCGGCCCGCGGCGGCGTCGCTCTTGTAGGACGTGCGACAGACCTGCCGGGCGGTGAAGCCGGGATAGGCCTCCAGGGCGATCCGCCCCGGGACTCTCCCCGGATGCGCGTGTGCCGGGAAGGCGAGGCCCGCGTCGAGCATCCTGCCGACGCCGGCGTGCATCATCCAGGCGACCGGTGGGTTGGTCCAACGCATCGCCGGGCTCGAGCCGGCCGGCTTGTCGGCCTGGCGCCAGGCGAACTTGTCGCCCGCCGGCCGCCCGTCGCACCAGCGCCGGAACGTGTCGCGGAGCGCGTCACGGGGGTGGCCGCAGTAGAACCGGACGAACTCCGGCCAGGTCGTGGGCCAGCCCTCGTGCTCGATGAGCGGCCGCGGCTGGCCGAAGGGCAGGTCGAAGCCGCCGAGCCACGGCTCCCCGTCGGCGGTGAGGAATGTCTCGAAGGCCGCCAGGGTCTCGAGGCCACGGACCTCGTCGAGCCGGTAGACGCCGGTCGTGCCCACGGCCTCAAAGCGGCCGACCGCGACCGTGATCGGCTTCCTGGCCGAGGGCGCCGAGGTGAAGTCGACTCCCAGCACGAGGCTGCCGCCGGGGGATGGCCCGTGGGAGAGCGGCTGCATGCGACGCGCGTCACTTCGTGATGGCTGGGGCGTCGGCAGCGGCGAACGCGCGGCGTCGCGTCGCGTCCGTCGTGGGAAAGTCGGCGGGGAGGGGCAGATCCGTCGTGCCCGTGGCGGCCCAGGCGGCGCCGCGCTGGAGCGACGTGATGAAGCCGACGCACTCCTGCGACTCGTTACCGTGCCCCAGCGGCGTGTGGAAGACCCGGCCCTGTCCGTAGGAGATCGTCATCATCATCGGCTCGTGCCGCCGAGTCCGGGGCGAGTAGGCCGTCGCGAGCACCTGCAGGTTCTCGGCGGGGCCGCGGAGGCTGTCGTAGAGCTCGTCCTTGGCGTGCATCCAGGTCGCCGGCATCCCCTTCGTGATCGGGTGCGAGCCGTCGCGGACGATCACCGCGAACTCCGCCTGCGGGCCGTGCGCGCCGCCGGCACCGGGGGACGTGTCGCGGACCAGGCCGCCTTCCTCGGTGTAGTAGACGTAGGGACCGCTCTTCTCGTTGCGTCCGCCCCAGCCGCCGAGGCCGATCATCTGGTTGTACGCGGCCCACTCGGGGAACGAGTTGTCGGCCGCGTGCACCGCCACGAAGCCGCCGCCGCCGCGCACGTACTCCTCGAACGCCGTCCTGGTCTCGGCCGGCCAGGGGGCCGCGCCGTGGCCGAAGTTGCTGATCACGACCGCATAGTCGGCGAACGCGGGCTTGAAGGCCGGATCCTCCCCCTTGGGCGCGTGCGTGACCACGTCGACCGTAAACAGGCCGGTGTCCTCGAGGTACTGCCGCATCATCCGCGTCGTCTGCGGCCAGTTGGCGTGGTTGTTCTGGCCGTCCACGATCAACGCCCGGATCGGGCCCGCGCTCGGGGCCTTGTTTTGGCTCTGGCTCGGGACCTGACTCTGGTTCGGCGTCCCGGCCGGGTCGGCTGCCATGGCGGCCGATCGGCCTGCCGACGGCAGCACCATGGTCGACAGCAGCAGGCAGACTACGGCACACTCGTGCAGCGGGCGCGAGGCCTTCACGGCGGACATGGCACGGGCTCCGAAGGAAGAAGATGAACGGGATCGCGACGCGAGGCGGCGGTCGCGGCGGACGGGAATCCTAACACGCGGAGGCGGTCCGGGCATGCGGCGGCTCATCCTGGTGGCGGCGTGGTCGATCGTGTCGTGGCCCGTGCTCGCGTGGCAGGCGGCACCGGCCGCCGCCGCGCCCAACGTGCTCTTCATCATCGCCGACGACGCGTCGTGTCATTTCAGCGAGGCGTACGGCTGCCCCTGGGTGAGGACGCCGCACGTCGATCGCCTGGCCGCGCGCGGCGTGGTGTTCGACAACGCCTACGTGCCCACGTCGAAGTGCGCCCCGTGCCGGGCGGGAATCCTTACCGGCCGCAATCCGTGGCAGCTCGAGGAGGCCGCCAATCACTGGCCGACCTTTCCGCCGCACTTCAAGGCGTTCACCGAGGTGCTGGCCGAGCACGGCGTGGCCTGTGGCGGCTTCGGCAAGGTGTGGGGGCCGGGTGTGGCGCTCACGGCCGACGGGAGGCAGCGGACGTGGGGGCTCGCCCCGACTTGCCTTGTAGAACCGTCCGGTCTCGGATGGTTGGCGAGGTGTTTGTTGATCGGCCGGTGAGGGTCGCACGCCGCCCCGCGGCGTGCGTCTCGATCCGGTCGATCCGCCCTTCCGACTAAAAGGGGCTTTCTGACTGCCCGCGGCGGAGCGTTCTACTCCGCCGGGGTGTTCTTGGTGGTGGCCGTGTCGGCCGCCGGGGCCGTCGCCCTGCTGCTCGTCGTCCGCCGGCTCCGGCAGGCCGCCGGCCAGGGGACGGCCGCTGCTGTTGCGGAGCGTGCAGGGCAGCGGCCGATTGCCGAAGGCGACAATGCCCCCTTGGAGCACGCGGACGGAGCGGTTGTTCCGCCGGCCCTCGCGGAAGGTGAGGCCGATGCGGATGCCGAGGTCCTGCACGAGTTTGTTGAGTTCCTCGCGGGCCGCCGGATTGCCGCAGACCGTTTCGATGCGGTCCATGAGCGACATGGCCTTCTCGACCTCGGCCTCCACGTTCGTCGGCGGCTGGCTATGTGGCATCCGCTTTTCGGCGTCAGCCAAGGCCTTCTTCGCGGCCGCCAACTCGGACTGTAGTTCGCGGAATCCATTCCGGAGGGCGGCACGGAGGTCGTCGTCATCCTCTTCGAGGATTCGCTTGGGAGCCTGGGCCACCATCTGCCGCCGCCGTTCGACCTCGGCGAGCAACTCCGCGTGAATCGCCTCGTCAGGCGAAGGTGGTGCCTTCTGCATCTCGCGGATTCGGACTGCAACGGCGGCCCGCAGCTTGTCCTTGCCCGCGACCCGCCGCATCAACGTCGCGAGTGTCCTTGCCGTGAACTGCAGCAGAGCCTCGCCGTCGATGTTGTTGTGGTTGCACTTCGCCCCCTGCGTCTTCGTGTAGATGCTGCAGCGGTACATCGGCCGCCCAACCCCGCGATCCTTGCGGACGACGCCGTGCATGATCCCGCCGCAGCTGCAGGTCAGGTCGAATACGCACGGCGTCAGCGGGTAGGCCGCTGGATCGTGCGCCTTCCTTTTGCCGCGCGGGGAGGTGCCGCGGGCCTTGAGGTTGTCCTGGAGCCGGTGCCACCGCTCCGGGTCGAACTGCGCAGCGAAACCGGCCGCGGCACGGATACGGTCCGAGATGTCGTTCTCGATCGTCCTGCCGGAGCCGTCCATGAGCAGGTCATCTTCAGTGACCGGACGGAACCCAGCCGCCTGGACGCGATGATGGATGCCTTCGGCATAACGGCCGTATTCCTTCACGCCGATGATGATCGGGTTCGTGGCGAGAGCATGGACTGTGCTCTCGTGCCATTTACCCGAAACCTCGTGCTCGACGCCGTTGTCATGCCGCTTGCGGCCTGCGTCCCGGGTAGGAATGCCGAGTTCGTTGAGTCGTTGGGCAACCCGCTTTGTGCTCCAGCCGGCTTCCAGCCGTTCCAGCATCCAGACCCAGGTCTTGATCCGCTGCTCGTCGTTGGGCACGAAGCGGATGTGGCAGTTCCGCTCCGTGTGGCGCTGGTGCATCGGAATCTCGACGAGCGTCCCGTCCGACTTCTCGAGGAATCGGCCAAAACCATACGGCGGAATACCGCCGGTGCTGTAGCCCTGGCTCGCGAGCTCGATGTGCTTGGTCACGACGCGTTCGGAGAGCTTGCGGCTGAACTCACCGCTCTCGTGATACCCGACGAATGAGACCAGCGACTGTGCGAACGCCTCGGGGCCACGGGCATTGGCAGCGATCAGGCCTTCGGACGTGACGATCGTCACGCCGGCCGACTTGAGTTCCTCTTCCACCATCATCATCGCGAGCGGCGTGCGAGGCCGGC
>JBILVO010000255.1:0-3077 GCA_044370415.1 Pirellulales bacterium | reverse complement strand
GGACGTCGACATCCAGGCTGCCGGCGCCTGGTCGCTGGCCGGCGACGTCGCCGACGGGCTCGCCGACGCGGTGCCGCTCGACCACCTGATGGCCGACGGCGACCACGCGCGGGCCGACGACGTGGCGGTCTACGACATCAGGATGCCCCGCACCGACCATGCGCCGGGAGCGTAGCAGTGCCACCGCAACGGGGATCGGTCACCGCGGCGGGCGAGGCTGACCGGGCCGGGCCGTCGGCGGACCCCGGCTCGGTCGCCGAATTGCGGCTGCTGCTGGATGATCCGGCGGCGGCGGCGGCGTGGGGTGGCCGGGCGGGGCTCGCCGACCCCGCAACGGCGCATCGCGCGCTTGTGTCGCTGGCCGAGCACGGGCTGACGCTCGACCTGCTGCAGTGCCTCGCCTCCCGCTTGGCGGCGCAGCTGCCCCAGGTGAGCGACCCCGACCGCGTGCTCGTCGCCGTCGAGCGACTGGTGGGATCGGTCCGCAGCCCGCTCTCCATGGGCACGCTCATCCAGCGGGATCCGCGGAGCTTGGAGATCCTGCTCAAGCTCTTCTCGGCCAGCCCCCATCTCGCCGAACTCGTGATCCTCGACCCTGAGTCGTGGGAGCAGATCCGCGTGGGCGAGGGGAGGCCGGAGGGCCGCGCGGCGCTCGCCGCCTCCCTCGCAACGGAGACGGCGCTCGTCACGGAGCCGGAGAGCGTGATGCGTGCGCTGCGGAGGTTCAAGCGTCGTGAGACGCTCCGCATCGCCTACGGTGACATCGTCGGGGGGCAGCGGCTGGAGACCGTCGTCACGCAGCTGTCGCACGTCGCCGACTGCGTGGTGCAGGCGGCTGTCGCCTCGGCGGTCGCCCGCATCGAGGCGCTCCGCGGTATGCCGCGGGGGCCGGACGGCGAGCGGGCGACGCTGGCCGTGATCGCCATGGGCAAGCTGGGCGGCGTCGAGCTGAACTATTCGAGCGACATCGACCTGCTCTTTGTGCACTCCGCGGACGGCCGCGTGGAGGGGCCGAAGCCCTGCTCCAATCAGGAGTTTTTCGAGCGTGTGGCACAGGAGACGGTGCGGCTCATCGCCGAGCCGACCGATCTGGGGCTCACCTACCGGGTCGATCTGCGGCTGCGGCCGCACGGCGCGACCGGCCCGGCCTCGATGTCGCGCGACGCGATGCTGCAGTATTACGACCACCACGGCCGCACGTGGGAGCGGCAGGCATGGGTGAAAGCGCGGTGCGTCGCCGGCGATGAGACGCTGGGCGTGCGGCTGCTGGCCGAGATGGAGCCGTGGGTCTACCGCCGCTGGCTCACGCGTGCCGACATCGGCGGCATCAAGGCGCTCAAGCGGCGGATCGAGACCATGGCGATCCGCGAGGGCACCGACTCGTCCGACGTCAAGAACGGCCGGGGCGGCATCCGCGACGTCGAGTTCACGATCCAGTTCCTGCAGCTGCTCGGCGGCGGCGACGCCCCGCGGGTCCGCACCGGCACCACGCTCGAGGCGATCCGCCGGCTCGCCGAGACGGGCGGCCTCACCGACCAGGAGCGGGAGATCCTCGAACGCACCTACACATTCCTGCGGACCGTCGAGCACCGGCTCCAGATCCTCTACGATCGGCAGACGCACCTCGTCCCCGCCGATCCCGTCGAGTTCGCGAGGCTGGCGGTCCGCATGGGCTACGGCACCGGCGCGGCCGCCGCGGTGCGGCTGCGGCGGGAACTGGAGGAGGCCACCGATCTCAACCGCCGCATCCTCGACCATCTGCTGCACGACGCCTTCCCGGAGGACGAGGTCCCCGCTCCGGAGGCGGACCTCGTGCTCGATCCCGCACCGCCGGCGGCCTTCGTCCGCGACGTCCTCTCGCGGCACGGGTTTCGCGACGTCACGGCCGCCCATCGGGCGCTCGAGAGCCTCGGCGAGGAGAAGGTGCTGTTCCTCTCCACCCACAGGTGCCGGCATTTCCTGGCGGCGATCGCGGCCCGGCTGCTCGCGGCGATCGCGGCCACTCCCGACCCCGACGCCACGCTCGGCAACCTCGTGGCGGTGAGCGACTCGCTCGGGGGCAAGGGGGTGCTGTGGGAGCTGTTCAGCTGCCATCCACCTTCCCTCGATCTCACGGTCCGGCTCTGCTCGTCGAGCCCGTTCCTCGCCAAGCTGCTCGTCGGGAATCCGGGCATGATCGACGAGCTGCTCGACAGCCTGCTCATCCCGCGCCTGCCGGCCCCCGCGGAGCTCGACGCCGCGCTGGCGGAGCTCTGCCGCGGCGCGATCGACGTGGAGCCGATCCTGCACGCCTTCAAGGCCTCGCAGCAGCTGCGGATCGGCGTCCGTGACATCCTCGACCGGCAGGACGTCGCGGAGACGACCGCAGCCCTCTCGGCGATCCCGGAGGCGATCCTCCGCGTGGTGATGGGCCGCGAGGAGGAGCGGCTCGTGGAGCGGCTCGGCGAGCCGACGGCGGGCCAGGGGGAGACGGTCGGCGTGCGGGCCGGGCCGGTGGTGCTCGGGATGGGCAAGTTCGGCGGCCGCGAGATGAACTACGCCAGCGACGTGGACGTCGTCTTTCTCTACGACCACGACGGCATCTCGTTCCACCGCCGGCGGACGCGTCGCAGCGTCGAGGGCACGACCAACGCCCACTTCTTCGGCGAGCTCGCCCAGCGGACGATGAAGGTGTTCAACACCTTCGGGCCCCACGGCCGACTCTACGAACTCGATTCGCGTCTGCGGCCCAGCGGCCGCAGCGGCCCGACGGCCGTATCGCTCGACGACTTCGCGCGCTACTTCGCCGCGGACGGGCCGGCCGCCGTCTGGGAGCGTCAGGCGCTCGTGAAAGCCCGCGTCGCGATCGGTGGTCCGGCCGCGTCCGCCCGGGCGGTGCGGATCGTCCACGCAGCCAGCTACGAGCGTCCCTGGACCGCGGAGGAGGTGGCCGAGATCCGGCGGATGCGGATGCGGATGGAGGAGGGAGCCAAGGCGACGAACCTGAAGCGCGGCCCGGGAGGCGTGGTCGACATCGAGTTCGCCGTGCAGGTGCTGCAACTGGTGCACGGCGGCGCCGACGCCTCCCTGCGCACGCC
>JBILVO010000128.1:0-10999 GCA_044370415.1 Pirellulales bacterium | reverse complement strand
GGGCGATCGCCAGGGCGTGATCGACCAGCTGAAGGTCGCCGACCTTCGCGGCATGGGGGGCGCAGGCGTGCCGGCCCACCAGAAGTGGAACGACGTCTGGAAGGCGAAGGGCGACGCCAAGTACATCGTCTGCAACGCCGACGAGAGCGAGCCCGGCACCTTCAAGGACCGGGAGCTGCTCACGCGGCACGCGCACCTGGTTCTCGAGGGTGTCATCCTGGCCGGCGTGCTCACCGGCGCCACCCGCGGCTGGATCTACATCCGCCACGAGTACGCCGAGCAGATCGCGATCATGCAGCGGGAGATCGCCCGCGCGGAGGCGCTCGGGGCCTGCGGATCGAAGATCTTCGGCAGCGACCGCAGCTTGCCCGTGGAGGTGTTCGCCAGCCCCGGGGGCTACATCTGCGGCGAGCAGAGCGCGCTCATCGAGGCGATGGAAGACCGCCGCGCCCAGCCCCGCAACAAGCCGCCGCAGCTCGAGACCAACGGCCTCTACGACAAGCCCACGCTGGTCAGCAACGTGGAGACGTTCGCCTGGGCTCCCGCGATCGTGATCAAGGGCGGCCAATGGTATGCCGACACCGGAGTCAACGGCTGCAAGGGCCGGCGGCTCTTCTCGATCTCGGGCGACCTCGTGAGGCCCGGCGTCTACGAGGTGCCCAACGGCATCACGCTCCGCGAACTGATCGACGATCTCTGCGGCGGCATGGTGGGCACGCTCAAGGCCTTCGCCCCCTCGGGACCCTCGGGCGGCCTCCTGCCGCGGATGCTGCCGGTCTCGGCGCTGCCGCGCGGCTGGGAGAAGCGGGCGCCGGCCGACCTCGCCGCGAAGGTCGCCGCGGCGGGCGGCACGCATGTCGACATCCTCGACCTGCAGCTCGACCTGCAGCGGTTTCGCGACGTCGGCCTCGCGATCGGCGCCGGGATGGTCGTCTACAACGAGACCCGTGACGCGGTCGCCGAGGCGGTCAACTGCGCACAGTTCTTCCGCGACGAGTCGTGCGGCAAGTGCGTGCCGTGCCGCATCGGCTCCGAGAAGATCGTGGAGATCGGCGAGGGCCTGCTCGCCGGCCGGCTCGATGCCGCCGCCTGCCGCGGCCAGCAGGCGACCGTCAACGAGCTGACGCGGGCGCTGGAGATGACGAGCATCTGCGGACTGGGGATGGTGGCGGCGAAGCCGCTGCAGTCGGCGCTCGAGCTGTTTCCGGACGACGTGCAAGCCCATCTGCGCAAGGGGAGCCCATGAGCACCGGAGCCGCCGCGGGGTCCTTCGACGCCGACGACGACGGTCTCGTGCTGCCCGAGGAGGACGGCCTCTTCGCCCGCGACATCGCCGGCCAGCTCGTCCGCATGGACAAGGTGACGGCGGCCGACTTCGAGAAACAGATCACGATCAAGATCGACGGCCGCGAGGTGACGGTGCCCAAGGCCGTGCCGCTCACCGACGCGCAGGGCAAGATTCAGCGCGACAGCGACGGCCGCCCGATTCCCCGCGCCACGACGATCTACGACGCCGCGAGCAAGGCCTACGCCGACGATCCGGCGGGCAACCCGATCCCCATCCTCTGCCATCAGGAGCACCTCGAGCCCGTCGGCGTCTGCCGCGTCTGCTGCGTCGAGATCGCCAAGGTGAAGCGGGGCACGATGCAGCGGGAGCGGAAGCTGCTGCCGGCCTGCCACCACCGCGTCGAGGAGACGATGGAGGTGCAGACGATCCGCTCCCCCGATCTGGCCGCCCGCCGGCGGGTCGACGCCAACGTGCGGACGCTCGTCGATCTGCTGGCGACCGACCACCTGCCCGCCGATTGGAAGGCCCGCCTGCCTGCAAACGAGCTGGGCCGAATGACGGAGCGGTTCGACGACGTCGCCCGCGAGGCCCGGTCACTCGAGCAGGCGGCCGATCCCGCGGCCGATCCGGAGGCGATCGCCGCCAAGTGGCCGCTCGTGGGTGCACGCCGGTTCGCCCCGCGGGTCCTGGAGCGCGGGCAGGACCACTCGTCGCCGCGGATCGACGTCGACCACGACCAATGCATCCTCTGCGACCGCTGCGTGCGGGCCTGCACCGACGTCAAGGAAAACTTCGTCATCGGCCGCAGCGGCAAGGGCTACTCCACGCACATCGGCTTCGACCTTGACGATCCGATGGGGAAGTCGAGCTGCGTCTCCTGCGGCGAGTGCATGATCACCTGCCCCACGGGGGCGCTCGTGTTCAAGGCGCCGGTCGAGGAGGCCGCGGACGCCGATGCCGCGGGCGAGCGGGTGACGGCCGCGGAGCTCAAGCGGCACGCGATCTTCGCGGGAGTGCCGACCAAGTTCCTCGAATGGAACGGCCAGTCGGTCGAGCGGCGGCTGTTCCGGGCGGGCGACGTCGTCTGCCGCGAGGGCGAATACGCGTCGACGGCGTTCCTGATCGTGCGCGGCAGGGTCGGCGTGTCGATCGGGGGCCGCGGCGGCACCGCGGGGCAGGAAGGGGCCTGGAAGGCGTTTGTCCGCTCCGCCACCGGCTGGCTGCAGGGCACGCGATCCGCGCCCCGTCGGCGGGCGGAGAAGCGCGAGAGCGTGCACGTCGGCGGCGGCCGGCCGCTCACCCTCGCGGACGGCAGGTGGGTCGACGAGATGACGCCGGCCGACGTGATCTTCGGTGAGATGTCGTGCCTCAACCACTATCCGCGGTCGGCCACGATCGTCGCACTCGAGGAGACCGAGCTGCTCGAGATCAACAAGAACGTGCTCCACATGCTGCAGCGTACGGAGGCCTCCCGGCGCGTGCTCGACGCTGCCTACCGCGGCCGCACGCTCCAGCGGGAACTCCGGCAGCTCTCGATGTTTCGCGGGCTGTCCGCCGAGGACCGCCAGGCCTGCGCCGAGATGCTGAAGGATCGGGCCGAGCTCGTGCGGGTCGAGAAGGGACAGGTGATCTTCGCCCAGGGCGACCCGGCCACCGACTTCTACAAGGTGCGGCTGGGGTTCGTGAAGGTGAGCCAGCGGCTGGGATCGCAGGACCGCGTGATCGATTACCTCGGTCCGGGCCGCACGTTCGGCGAGATCGGCCTGGTGACCGGTCTCGGCGACCTGGGTGACGAGATGTCGGAGGCCGGCGCGTCGCGGGCCCGGCGCACCGCCACCTGCACCGCGCTCGACGACGTGGAGCTGGTGCGGATTCGTGGAGAGGATTTCCGTGCGCTGATGCGGAGATTCCCCGCCGCCCGCGAGGAGCTGGTGGCGGAGGCCAGGAGGCTGCTCAAGCTCGACGCGGAACGCGCCCCCGAGGCGGGGCAGGAGCTCGGCGGTTTCCTCGAGAACGGGCTCTACAGCGCCCAGAAGCTGCTCGTGCTCGACCTCGAGAGCTGCACGCGGTGCGACGAGTGCACGCGGGCCTGCTCCGACACCCATGAGGGCGTGACGCGGCTGATCCGCGAGGGGCTGCGGTTCGAGAACTTCCTCGTGGCCAGCTCCTGCCGCTCCTGCCTCGATCCCTACTGCCTCGTCGGCTGCCCGGTCGATGCCATCCACCGCAAGCCGCGGGAAAACCATCCCGGCGCCGTCGAGATCGTGATCGAGGACCACTGCATCGGGTGCGGGCTCTGCTCGTCGAACTGCCCCTACGGCAACATCTCGATGCACCGCGAGGAGGAGCGGCGGGTCGCGACGACGTGCGATCTGTGTCGCGACCTCGTGGGGCCCGACGAGGATCCCAGCTGCGTCTACGCCTGCCCGCACAACGCGGCCTTCCGCATGAGCGGCCAGGATCTGCTCAAGATCGTCGCCGCTCGGCGCGAGACGGCACTGTAGATCGCTTCCGGCTCATGTGCAGCGTTTCCTCGCGGAACGATCGACGCCGGGACGGCAGAAGTCTCCGCGCAGGATGATCTCGAGAGACGGTCAAGTGCGCTGCAGCATTCGTGGAAGCGAGGAATCCTCCACACTCGTCGAGCTTCCGTCGATCCGGGCTTCGCCGCTGAAGGGCCTGGCAGGTCGTCGCTCGAGTGAAAGAGCGATGTCGTGAAGTGGTGCGAGGATCGTGAGTGATTGGCCGCCACGGCCGTCGCGCGGAATACCCGCCGTTACACGTGGCTCCGAGACGCGAAAACAAGATGTGCCCAGGATGCGTCGAGGACCTGCCCAAGCTCGCCGGTTGCACCACGCACCTGCAGGGAGTACGATTCCCCACTGGCCGGGGGTGTTGCCGGCCCGTGTGGACCCGTGCCCGATAACGCGAGAGGAATCAGGGGATGTTTATCCGTGGCTGCCGTCCGTTGGTCTGGATGCACCGGTGTGGCGCGATCGCCCTGATGGCGGTGCTGGCGGTGACTGCTGCGGGGACGGCCTCCGCGCAAGATCAAGCCGAAGACCCCAGGGTGACCTTGGCAAAGTCGATCCATTGGCAGCAGGGGCCGTGTCGGGGAAGTGTGGGGCACTACGCCGAAATCGACGTTCCTGAGGGATTTATGTTTGCCGGGCCGGCCGACGCACAGAAGTTCATGGAACTGAATGAAAACATTCCCGACCCGATGACGATGGGAGTGCTTCAGCCGATCGCCGATGATGAAACCTGGTTTCTCGTGTTCGAGTACGGCGACACGGGCCACGTCCACGACGATGAAAAAACAAAGATTGACGCGGATGCTCTTCTCAAGCACAAGCAAGCGGTCGAAGTCCGAGCAAACGAGGAACGGCGCAAGCGCGGCTACGTCGCCATGCACTGCAAGGACTGGTTGATCAGGCCCGCGTACGACGCCGATACGCGAAGCTTGGCCTGGGCTTTGCGGCTGGAGGTCGATGGGCCCGATGGAAAAGTCTCTGAGGTCTGCAATTACAATCTCCGCATTCTCGGCAGGTCGGGCGTGATGAGCACGACCCTCGTGTGTGCTCCGCAGGAAATCAGCGGGCTCGTTCCCCGAGTCAAGCAATTGCTCAAAGGCTTCGAATACGTGCCCGGGCAGCGGTATGGTGAGTGGCGAGCAGGCGACAAGGTGGCCGCTTACGGGCTCACGGGGCTGATTACCGGTGGGGCTGCGGTCGCTGCCGTGAAATCGGGTCTGGCTGCCAAGTTGCTTGCCGCGGTGGCAAAGATGGGCAAGGTCATATTCCTGGCGGTCATCGCGATATTCGGCGGCATCTGTAAGCTGCTTTTCGGAGGGCGGAAGGAGCCCACGGCGAAATAGTCGGCGACACATGGGGGTTCGCGAGTGCATTCGCTGCCAGTCGACGATGTACAGCAGGTATTGATCGTTCTGGCGATCCTCTACATCGTCGAGTGTTCGTGGTGGTTGCGGGGGGGCTGCCAGCGGCTTTTTGCCGAACCATTCGCCGCGTGGAGCGATGTGCCGCTCGACTCGCCCGAGGTTGATGCGTGGAGGGTGACCTTTTCGAACCCACTTCCCTGGACGGCGGCGTATGCCGGCGAGCCATTTCCATTTGCCTTCGACGCCGAGGCCTTGCTCATCCCCTCCGTGAATTCATGCACGGGCAAGGAGAGGTTCCGAACGCTGCTGTTTGACGTGATGGAGGAGGTTTCCACCTCGGAAAAGCGCGTCCTGATCGGTGGGCAGGTGGCGGGGGAGTTTTCCAGCCAGGCTTTCGCGGGTGTCACGGCATCCCGACTGGAACGCATCCGCCTGGCCTCGCCAGCGGACCGCGCCCACGTGGCGGAGCAAGTCATCGCGGAGATGCACGACGTTGCGAGGGCCAAGGGCCGTCTGCGCGATTGGAATGCCGCGGCCACGGGGATTCGGATCTGCGGCGGCTTGCTGGCGATCACCGCTCTCTGCCTCGGACCCCTTGTGTGGGCGTTCCGGGGTTCGCTGCCACCCAGCGTGCCGCTGGGGGTCTTGGCTCTGACGCTCCTTCTGTGGGGCGGCACGGCCCTGATTTCGCTGTCCATGCCCTCCAGTGTTCTTCCAGATGGGCACGCGACGATCGGCCATCGACTCATCGCTTTCCTTTCTCCCGCGACGGCGATGCGGCTTCACGACCTTCTCGGACGTGATGTGTTGGTGGCATTTGCTCCGCTCGTCGTTGCCCTCGTGAATGCGAAGAAAGCCCGCAGTGAAGAGATCGTCTCGTCGTATCTTCGCGCTGCGATCCATCCGACCCATCTGCCGGAGATCGAAGAAAATGAACAGATGATGCGGGGGCATGCCGCGCGTGCATTGACCTGGTTTCACGATCGCACGGCGTTTCGTGCAATGGAGGCCGTGAAGGCTGCCGGTCGTGATCCGCACGCGCTGCTCACGGTAATGGCCCCGGACCCGGACGCCCGCTCTTTTTGCCCTCGTTGTGCCAGGACATACCTCCAGCCCGAAGGTCGGTGCGGCGTGTGCGATCTGCCACTCGCGGCACTGAAAGTCTCAGTTGATTCCGGAATGGCGTGAGCATCCTGCTCGAGGCTCGGCTGTGCCCGCAGCACTCGTTCGAATTCATTTCCCGGGACGCCAGTCGCGACGGCGGGCGTCAGGGGATCGTGCCGAGTGCCGTCGCCGTGGCGCGTAGCTTGGCGGCGACGGCTTTTGCGTCGTAGTCGCGTGGGCTGTCGTATCGCTCCGCCCGGCCGTCCTGCTCCGCCTGTGGAAATTCGAGCAGCCGCCGCAGGGCAGCGATCTGCTCCCGCGCCGTGGCGAGCGTGCCGGCGTCGGTGTTGCGCAGGGCGGCCCGGTCGACGGCCGCCTCGAGCGCCGCCAGCCCGGCCGCCGCCTCGTCCCAGCGCGTTGCATCGACGCCCGCCACGATGCGGTCGGCGACCGCGGCGGTCGGCATGTCGGCGAAGGGCGGATGGAAGTGATGCCGCGCCGCATCGATCACCGCCAGGCACTCCTCGATCGCCGCGGCGTCGGGCGGCTGCCACCAGCGCCGCTCGACGTCGCCGCGAAACCGGCCGAGCGTCGTGGCGGCCTCGGGGGAGACCGCGAGGTCGAGCAGCGTCCAGTGCAGCGGTTCGAGCCGGGGGATGCCCAGCGGCAGCCCTGCCGCAGGGGCGATGCCGCCGCGATCCTGCGGCGCCGTCGCCGGACGATGGCAGCCGTAACAGTCGAACGCCGTGAACTCCGGCCAGACGCCGGCGACCTCGCCTCCGCGGCGTTCACCACGCGGCGCGGCGGCCACTTGCGTCGACACCTGCTCGAGAAACGCCCGTACGGCTCCGAGGCGGCCCAGCCCCCACTCGTCGAGCGGGTCGAGCCGGGGCTTGGGAGAGGTTTCGGCGGCGCCGTCCCCCGCGGCGACCATGAAGCGGTCGTGCCAGTGCGGCGGCTCGGCACGCTTGTACGACCGCAGCTCGAAGGCGAGCCGGGGATGGCCGGCGGCGATCAGGTCGTGGCTCACCTCGCGCACGGCGCCATCGGACGCGGGCTGACCGCCCACGTGGCAGCCGGCGCACTGCCGGGCCGCCGTGAACGGGTCGGCGAGATCGACCATGCCGAGCGCGTTGCCGTGGGTTTTCCAGCCCGACAAAGTGTGCGACACGAGCCAGTCGCCCGCCGGGCCATGGCACGACTCGCAGCTCACACCCTCGGAGGCCAGCGGACCGCGCGCGGTGGCGTGGCAGCCGATGCACGCGGTGTTGCGATGGGCGGGAACCGGGGGCATGCCGGGATCGCGCGCTGCCAGAGCGGCGACGATCCGCGCGGCGAGCGGCTCGTAGAGGACGCGGTGGGCCCGCGCGTGACGGTCACGGGTCGACCAGACGGTGAAGCTGCTCTGCCAGGCCGCGTGCCCCTCCACTGCAGACGCATGGCAGCCCGCCGACGTGCAGCTGCCTGCCCCGAGCAGTGCCCGCGGCTGCTGGATCGGGACGGGGGCGGACGGCGGATCGACGGCCAGGGTCGCATCGGTGGGGACGACGTCGCGTGCGGACGACGCTGTGCTCGTTGCGGGGCCGCGTCCGCCTCCGGGCTCGCCTCCCCACGCCGCCCACAGCCCCGCGGCCACGAGGGCTGCCGACACGGCGGGGATCGCTGCTCGCAGTGCGCGGAAGGGCATCGACGACACTCCTCACCGTGCGACGGCCGAGCGCGTCGGGGGCGGTCCCGCGAGCGGCTGATGCGGGCCCAGGCCGTGGTAGCCGTGGCACTCCACGCAGTCGAACCGCGCGCCGCCGACGGCCGCGTTGGTGAGCGGATCGGTGCCGGCGGGGGCGTGGCAGGCCGTGCACGAGTCGCGGCCGGCGATCATCACGAGGTGGTTGTCGAGCGGCGAGCCGACCTGCGGCTGGCCGGAGTCGTCGGGATAGGCGGCCGCGTGGCACTCGCGGCAGGAGTAGGCCTGATGGGCGTGATGGTCGAAGCGGGCCTTCTTCAGCCAGATGTCGGGAACGCCGGTAGGCGGCACCTCGAACCAGCGCGGGCCGTCGCCTGCGGCACCCGCCGCGGTGAGCAGTCCCGCGGCTGCGATCGGTCCGGTGTCGCGGACGTCGTGGCACTTCCCGCAGGTGCCACGCGTGAACGTGACCGCCGCTTCGACCCTGTCCTTGAGTCGGGCCCGCACCTGCGGCCGGTCGAAATCCTCCCGCTGCGTCGGCAGGGGCCGCTGCGGCCGTGACGCGTCTGTCGCCGGGCGATCCGCCGCGATCGCCTCCTCGAGGTAGTTGGCTTCGATGGCCTTGGCCAGTGCGGCCGCCGCCAGCCCGTGCGGCACGACCAGGCTCTGCCGGGCAACCGGCGATGCGTCGGTTGCCGCGCCGTCGGCCACGCCCTCCGTCGGCAGAGCGTGGCAGGCGGCGCAGTGCCTCTCGAAGTGCACGGGAAGCGGATATGCCCCGGGCCGCGCGGCGGCCAGTCGGCCGCTCACCGTGCGGGTGTCGCCCGTGGGGAGCGTGGGGCCGAATTCGTGGCAGGAGCCGCAGTCGAGCTGGATCAGATCCCGCTCGCGGCCGCCCCCCGGCAGGTACCGAGCCCGGTCCGCCTCGGGGAGCATCGCGTAGGTCCACGGTCCGGAGCGGCCCGGCCCGCGGCCCGGCGCGTCGGCGCCGCTGAACGCGAGGCCCGCCCGCATGTGTCGGCCGTGGGAGAACTTGAGGCTGCCGGGGTCGGCGGCAAGCGATGCGAACTGGGGATGATGCTCGACGTCGAAGCGGGTGATCGGGGCCGTCACGGTGGACGCGGAAAGGCCGGCATCGACGAGGCGGTGCGCCGCGATGTCGGCGTGGCAGGCGGTGCAGGTCTGGTCGGCGACGCGGGAGATGTCGGCCGTGCGTCCGCGGTGGTCGGCATGGCAGGAGGCGCACGAGCCCGTCTCGGCGGCCACCTGCAGCGGATGGTGCGCCGGCCCGCGATGGCACGACTCGCACTTCGCGTCCATCGCGTGCCGCGTCGCCGGCGTGGAGAGCCAGGTGTCGTCCTTGATCGGCGAGAAGGGGACGTGGCAGGCGGAGCAGTCCTTCTCCCACTTGGCGTGGGTCGCGTGCACCGGGCCGGGCGCGACGTGGAGCGCCGCGTCGATGGCGGCCCAGCCGCACCAGGCGACGCCCGCCGCCAACGCGGCGACGATGAGCCAGCGGCGGGTGATCTGAAACCGGCTGGGACGCTGGAAGTAGCTGCGGTCGATCCGCGACACATGCTCGCGGGACGAACTGCCGTCTGGCCGCTGGGAAGAGGATTCAGTCATCGGTCACCAGTACCACAGCGCGACGGGCACGTGGATCGCGAGCAGCACGCCGAGCGCCACCGACAGCGGCACGTGCACGAGCAGCCAGCCGTGCAGCCAGCCGTGCAGCCGCGCCTGCAGGTCGAATTGGCGCCGCTGGTTGCAGGCCTGCTCCAGTCGGTCGACGAGCTGCCGCGCGTCGGACGGTGCGGTCTCCCGCAGCAGGCCGAACAGGCTGGCGGCGTGGTGCGCCGTGGCGAGTGGCGAGCCGGAGCGACCGCCGTCCCGCAGGTAGGGGCGGATCTCCTCGAAGAAGCGGCGGCGGATCGACAGGGTGCCGGGAATCGACGTGTAGACGGCGAGCGTCTCGATCACCTTGCCCTGGATCCCGGTCATCGAGCGGAAGCCGGTGATGACCTCGTGCTCGTCGTCATCGACGTCGGCATCAGCGGCGTGGCCGCCGTGCCCCTCGTCGGCCGCCGCGGGATCAGGCTCGCACAGGGCGTCCACCAGCTTTTCGATCTCGTCACAGTGCTGACCGGCGACGCGGTCGATCTGGTCGTAGATCGTCTCGGCCGGCACGTGTTCGAGCAGCGCCCGCGGGATGTACTGCTGCAGCACGAGGCCCCAGACGCCGCTGGCGATCACGACGAGAAAGAGCGTCATCAACGCCCAGTTGAGCAGGCCGCCGATGAACAGCAGCCGGGCGTGCATGAGCACCAGGGGCACGGCCAGGAGGCCGAGCCAGACGTGCGCCCGCAGCCACGCCTGCGCCGAGCCGATCCGCCACGACCGCACCCGCCGGCGCGGCCAGAGGAGCAGTTCGAAGACGATGATCAGGCCGCCCGCGATGCCGGCGGCCAGTCCCGTGCGGCTGCTGCCGCCCGGCAGCCGCCCCGCGGCGGACCACTCGGCACCGTAGGCGGCCGCGGCCAGCGCGGTGACGGCACAGATGCCGACGATCCACCGCAGGTCCTTCGGCCAGGTTTTGCCGCCGATGATCACGAGGGGTCTCCATGCGGTCCGCCCGTGGTGCGGCATCCTCCGCCCATACAGCCGTCCCAGCCCCCACGAATGTAGTAACCTCGCCAATCCGCATCAAAGCACGACTCCCACGCAGCCGGCAGATCGCGAGCGGTGGGCGTTCTCTGCAGTCCGTTGCACCATGGTCCACCGCCGGATGTGGCGGACGTCGACGCGGAAACCCCGCGGCGACTCCTGCGGTCGGTCCCGCGGAGAACAGCCCGCGGCCGACCTGTCGCACGGCCGGCCGTGGGCTGGAAAACCCCACGGAATATCGGGGTCGGCGGACCACCGGGCCCGGGGCTCCACCCGCCCGCGGGATTCCGCCGACGAACACGCAGGGGGGAACTGCGCCGTGGGGGTGAACGTGGCCGAGGACCGTGACACTATCGGCGGC
>JBILVO010000036.1:0-31948 GCA_044370415.1 Pirellulales bacterium | reverse complement strand
AGCCCGCGCGCAGCCATCACGACGAGCGCTCACCCCCAGAGCTCCTCCCAGCGCCAGGCCCGGAGGGCCGGGTAAGCACCAGCGGCCGGAGGCCGCCAAGCCGGGGCGGCCTGGAGGGCCGAGCCCGCGCGCAGCCATCACGACGAGCGCTCACCCCCAGAGCTCCTCCCAGCGCCAGGCCCGGAGGGCCGGGTAAGCACCAGCGGCCGGAGGCCGCCAAGCCGGGGCGGCCTGGAGGGCCGAGCCCGCGCGCAGCCATCACGACGAGCGCTCACCCCCAGAGCTCCTCCCAGCGCCAGGCCCGGAGGGCCGGGTAAGCACCAGCGGCCGGAGGCCGCCAAGCCGGGGCGGCCTGGAGGGCCGAGCCCGGCGTGAAGCTAGTAGTCGTACCACATCCCGATACCGAAGCGGTTCTGGTTGTAGAACGCGAACTCGAACTGCGGGTCGGACCCGTAGAGATACTCGAAGCCGATGCGGTAGAGCTTCTCGCTGCGGCGGCCCCGCCAGGCCCATCCGGCCTGCACGCACACGTTGCCGCCCCAGTCGAGCTCCTGGCGCGAGATGCCGTTCACCGCCAGGAAGGGCGCGCCGTGGATGCCGGTGGGCCGTGCCTGGATCAGCTCCGCTCCGTACTGGAACTCCCAGGGCTCGGATCCGCCCGCGTTGAAGAACGCATAGCCGACCTCGCCGTACAGCCGCAGCCAGTCGAACAGGTAGTACGAGTTTCCCCAGACGAAACAGTCGCGGACGTAGTTGATCCGGGGGAAGTCGGGATACTTGAGCATCGCTTCGTCGCCGAGGTGCGCGCTGTTGTGGTAGTAGGCGACCTTCGTCTGCCAGCGGCCGATGCCGTAGACGACGGGCACGCCGAACCGGTAGTCGGCGCTCCGCAGGTCGCGGTCGTCCTGGGGATCGAGCCGCACGAAGGCGGCGCCCTCGATCTGCACCTCGAAGCCCTGCGGGTGCAGGACCGGATCGGAGCCGTACCGGAGGATCGAAGCCCGGCCGCCGAGCGTGGTGTCCCAGAGCATGCCGTTGCTGATCGACGAATTGAGCGGATCCTTCGCCGAGTCGTCGTACCAGACGGTGCCGATGCGAGACTCCTTCGGGCCGGCGAGATAGCTCGTGTAGATCAGGTTGTTGGGGAGCAGTTGCCAGAACCAGGGCCGGGCCGCCCACAGGTCGTCGAACGCCTCGGGGAAGCACGCCCCCGGCAAGGTGCACTCGTCCGGGCAGCAGGGCACGGCTTCGTAGGGCATGTCGAGCACCACCGGCCCGGATGGCCGCGTGGGCGGCAGCAGTTGGATCGCAGGCTGGCCTTCCGGATCGATCGGCGACACGGCCGGTGCATCCTGCCGCGGCGTAGGCAGCACGATGGTGTCGCCGCTCTCCGTGGCATCGGCCCGGCCGTAGATGACCGAGGCTGCGAGGATGACCATCCCGGCGAGGATGCGCCGACAACGCACAGCTGCCGCGAATCCGCTGGACGACGGGGTGCCGATGGCGGGCCGCAGCATGGGACACACGGGATTGACGGACGACGATGCCAACGGGAAGCCCTCGCCGCCGGGTTGCGGAGTCCTGCCGTCGTTGCGACACTCTACGGACGACGCCGGGTCGGATGAGAGAGTGATCGGCACCAGCCGGTCCTTTCCGCCAGCGGCCGGCGTTGTTGCCCGTCGCGCTCGTCCGCATTGCCGCGTTCCGCACCGCGGCCCGGCAAGCGGGGCAGGATCGCGAAGCGGCAGGCCAGCCTAAGCTCCCCGGACGCACGACACCGCCACCATGACGCAGCCTCAGCCCGCGCCCCAGGATTCCCCGAACACCCGGCCATCCGCTACTCCTCCGGCGGATGTTCCTGGGGAGCCAATGGCAGCGGCGCTCGGCCGCATCCCGAGCGGCCTGTTCATCGTCACGTGGCGCGACGCCGACGACGCCCCCGATCGCGGCATGCTCGCGAGCTGGGTGATGCAGGGCGGCTTCGCGCCGCCGATGCTCACGATCGCCGTCGCGCCATCGCGGGATCTGGTGACGGCGATCGATCAGTGCAGGCACTTCGTCGTCAACGTGCTGTCGGAGCAGCAGCGGCCGCTCCTCGCGAGGTTCGGGCGGCCTCCCGCGGCGGGCGAGGATCCCTTCGCCGGCCTCCGCATCGACCGCACGCCGGCAGGCAACGCCGCCATCGCCGACGCCGCTTCCTGGCTCGAATGCCGGCCGGCGTCGCAGACCGGAGGAGGAGGCGGGCAGTCCGGCGACCACATCGTCATCCTGTCCCGGGTGACCGCAGCCGGAGCTGGGGCGGACGTCCAGCCTCTGGTGCACCTGCGGCGCAATGGACTACGTTATTGAGTCGAGCGGACGGGCTGCGGGATGGGCGTCGGCCATGTGACGGAGGCGGCAGTCCGGCCGGTCGTCGGGCACGCCGCGACCGCGTCGACAGACCACATCCCTCCGTTCCCGATCCCTGCCGGCATCTTTTCTGGAGACACCGCATGCGTCGCCAAGCAATGGCTGATACCCGTCTTCTTTCTCGCGCCGCGTGGGCGGAGATGGCCTGTGCCGTCGCGGTCGCCATGAGCATGGCCGCCGGGCTCCCAGGCTGCTCCGGCCAGCAGAAGCCCGCGACGCCCGCCGGCCCCGGCGCCGCCCCGACGGCCGCGGCGAAGCGGCTCATCTTCATCACCAACGGCGACGACCCCTTCTGGGACGCACTGCTCAGCGGCCTCAAAGAGGGGGAGAAGCGGTTCGGCTGCGCCGCCGCCGGGCTCACCGTCTCGCGCGACGTCAACAACGCCTCCGCCGAAGGGCAGATCGAGCGGCTCCGGCAGTATGCCACGCAGAACGACGTGGCCGGCATCGCCATCAGCGTCATCCAGGCCGACAACCAGTCGATCGTGGAGGAGATGAAGAAGCTCCAGGCGAAGGGGGTGAAGGTCATCACGGTCGACGGCGACGTCAATCGCAACACCTTCCGGGACGCGCGTCCCTTCTACATCGGCACCGACAACGTCGTCGGCGGCCGCATGCTCGGCACGGCGACCCGCGCCCTGCTCGAGGGCCGCGGGCTCAAGGAGGGGGGCTACGTGCAGTTCGCGGGATTCACCGACAACGACAACGCCCGCAGCCGCATGAACGGCGTCAAGGAGGCGATCGGCCTGGCGTACGCGGAGCGGGACCGGATGGCGGACGAGATGGACCTGCCCCGGGCCCGCGACAACGTCCGCAACGCGACGCAGAACCACAAGGATCTCGCGGCGCTGGTCGGCATCTGGGCCTACAACGCCCCGGCCATCGCCGACGTCGTCACCGCGAGTGGCACCCGCGACAAGTACGTAGTCGCCACCTTCGATGCGGCGGACCTCGCCATCGGCCACATGGAGAAGGGCAACATCGATTGCATGGTCGTGCAGAATCCCTTCGAGATGGGCGTGCAGACGGTCCGCCTCCTGAAGGCGATGATCGAGGGCGACGACGCGGTCGTAAAGGAGATGTACCCGCGGGTGGGCGGCCCCGACGGCGACATCTACACCACGGGCCTGCGGGTGGTGGTGCCCTCCGACGCGTCGCCCGTAAAAAAGGAGCTCTTCGACCCGAAGGTCGTGGAGTTCATGACGCTCCCCGACTTCAAGGCCTGGCTGGCGAAGTACAACCTCACCAGTTCGTGACCATGAACGGCACAGGCAACCCGACCGGCGGCTGGCGCATCCCGCGGCACGAGTTGGCCCTGCTGGCGGCGATCGTGCTCGTCTACGTCGTCACCGGTTGGCTCGATCCGAACCACACCTACTTCGGCAACTGGGCCGAGAGCCGTGACATCATCCTCCGCAACACGGCGTTGCTGGGGATCATCGCCCTCGGCGCGGCCGTCGTGATCATCGCCGGCGGCATCGATCTGTCGGCCGGGTCGATGGTCGCGTTCAGTGCCACGACCTGCGCGCTGCTGCTGGCGGTGTTCTCCGAAGTGGACGACCGCAGGCTCGTCACCGTCGGGCCCCTCGGCATCGCCGCGGCCGTTGGCGGCGCCCTCCTTTCGGGACTGCTCGTGGGCACGCTCCACGCGTGGTTGATCACGGCCATCCGCCTGCCGCCGTTCGTGGCCACGCTCGCCACGCTGGTCGGCCTGCGCAGCTTCGCCCGTGCCATGTGCCTGTTCGTCACCCGTGAGCGCTGGGGAAGCGAATCGCAGCAGATCAACGTGAACACTCCCTTCTTCGCCTGGCTGAAGGAGCACAACGTCTGGATCTCCACCGGAGCGTTTCTCGCGATCGCCGTCGTGACGTGGCTGATCCTCTCGCGGACCGTTCTGGGTCGGCACCTCTACGCGCTGGGGGGCAACGAGCAGGCCGCCCGCCTCAGCGGCGTCCGCACCGAGAACGTCAAGTGGTTCGCCTACTGCTTCGGCAGCCTGACCGCCTCCCTCGCCGGCATCTTTCTCATGGCGGACAGCAGCGTCGCCCAGCCGGGCAATCTCGCCCGCGGCTACGAGCTCAACGCCATCGCGGCGGCCGTCGTGGGAGGCTGCAGCCTCCAGGGAGGCGTCGGCACGGTCCCCGGCACGGTGCTCGGAGCCCTCTTCCTGCGGCTCGTCATCGATGCAGTGTCGAAGCTGATCAAGGCCAGCGCCGACATCTACGAAGGCATGATCGTCGGCATCATCGTGGCTCTGGCGGTCACGCTGACGCAGGTCGGCCAGGCCGCGAAGGGCGGCCGCGTGCTCTTCCCGGGGGCCCGCGGCCTGGCCGCCATCCCCACGATCGCCACGTTCGCCGGTCTGCTCGCCATGATGGGCGCCGCCAACGTCGATGCCATCAAGGGTCGCACCGGGGTGTTCGGCATGGTGGTGGGAGCCTGCGTGCTCGCGATCCTCGCGGCCGTCCGCTGGATGGAGTGCCGTCGCGCGTCATGACACCCCTCATCGCCTTTCGCGGGATCACGAAGCGTTTTCCCGGCGTCGTGGCGCTGGAGGACGTGACGCTCGAGGTCCGTCGCGGAGAACTGCACGCCGTCTGCGGCGAGAACGGTGCCGGCAAGAGCACCCTGATGAAGATCCTCTCGGGCGTCTACCAGCCCGACGAGGGCACGCTGGAGATCGACGGCCGGCCCGTGCGGTTCACGGGCACGCGCGACGCCGAGCGGGCCGGCATCGCCATCATCCATCAGGAGCTCGCGCTGGTGGAGCAGCTGTCGGTGGCCGCCAACGTCTTCCTCGGCCGCGAGAGGCGCACCCCCACCGGTCTGCTCGACGACCGGACGATGCTGGAGGAATGCGGGCGGCTCCTGGCCACGCTCGAGTGTCTGGTTCCGCCCGGCACGCCGACCGGAAGCCTGCGGGTGGGGGACCAGCAGCTCGTCGAGATCGCGAAGGCCCTCTCGCTCGACGCCTCCGTCGTGGTGATGGACGAGCCGACGAGCGCGCTGACCGAGGCGGAGTCGGCCCGGCTCGAGCGGACGATTTCCCGGCTGCTCGCACGCGGCACCACGATCATCTACATCTCGCACAAGATGGACGAGGTGTTCCGGCTCGCCGACCGGATCACCGTGCTGCGCGACGGCCGTCACGTGCGCACCGTCGACCGCGCCGCGACCACGCCCCGCGAGATCACCGGCTGGATGGTGGGCCGCGACATCAGCTCCGGCGACCTGCAGACGCGGCGGCAGCGGGGCGGCAGGCTGCTGGAGGTCCGCGATCTGTCGCTGCCCTGGCCGGAGCACCCGCGTGGCTACCGGCTGTCGCACGTCTCGCTCGACCTCCATGCCGGCGAGATCCTGGGCGTGGCCGGCCTGATGGGAGCCGGCCGCACCGAGCTGCTCGAGACGATCTTCGGCGCGGGCGAGCCCACCTGGACCGGCGAGATCCGGCTGGACGGGGCGCCCGTGCGCTTCCGGCACCCCCGTGAGGCCTGCGACGCACGGATCGCGATGGTGACCGAGGACCGCAAGCGGCTGGGGCTGTTCCCCGACCTGGACGTGGCAGGCAACGTCAGTCTCTGCAGCCTGCGCGACGCGCTCCGCGGCGGCCTCGTCTCGCGACGCCGCGAGGAAACGATGGTGAGCGCGACGGTCCGCGAGACGGGCGTGAAGACGCCCGGAGTGCACGCGGCGATCACCGGGCTCTCGGGAGGCAATCAGCAGAAGTGCATCATCGGCCGCTGGCTGCTGACGCGGCCCCGCGTCCTTCTGCTCGACGACCCCACGCGGGGCATCGACGTCGGCGCGAAGGCGGAACTCTACGCTCTCATCGACCGCCTCTGCCGGGATGGCATGGGCGTGATCCTGACGTCGAGCGAACTGCCGGAGCTGCTCACGTTGGCAGACCGCATCGTGGTGCTCACCGAGGGACGCCTGACTGCCGAGTTTTCCCGCGCCGAGGCGACCGAGGAGAAGATCATGCACGCCGCGACGGGCGGATCGCCGGCCGCGACGCGTGCCTGATGCTGGGCGCGGCTGACGCGTTCCAGAGGCTGCTCGAGCGCACCTGGTTGAGCTGGAGCGACGACCGGGAGGAATAGGAAAACGGAGAGCCGGGAAGAGGCGGAAGCTCGGCGAGCTTGGAGGATTTCGCACGTCCAAGACGTCGGAAGCGGCATAGACCGTCGCGCGAAATCATCCCGCGGGGAGACTTCTGCCACGCTGGCGTCGATCGCATTCCTGCCGGAACGCTGCGCATAACCCGGAACGCTGCGCATAACTCAGACGCGCTCTAGCCGCCCACGTAGCGGGCCACGATCGCGCGGGCTTTCGACTCCTCGCGGGTGCCCGCGACGATCGCCCGGCCGTCGGCGAAGACGGAAAGCCGCAGGCCTCCCTCCAGGTCGACGCGGACCAGCCACGGGTTGGCCGTCACGCCCCCCAGGGGCCCGAGCCTCGCTGCGAGCCGCGCGAGATCGACGGCCCCCGGCCCGGCGGCCTCCACCTGCACGGCGTCACGGCCGCAGAGCACCGCGGCCCGGGCGGCCATCCTCCCCTCGAGCCACGGAAAATCGCCTTCCCGGCAGGTCGGGCAGCCCTGCGCGGCGAGCGCCGCGAGGTCGTAGGAGCGCCACACGCCGCTCCACAGGTCGCACGCCAGCAGCCTGCTTGACGAAGCGTCGTCGTGGCCGGCGATGAGCTTCATCGCCTCAGCCGCCTCGACCGCCCCGACGACCAGCGCCACCGGGCCGATGATGCCCGCCGTCTCGCAGGTCGGCAGCGCCGCCGCCGCCGGCGGATCGGGCACCAGGCAGCGGAGGCAGGCGGTGCGGCCGGGGCGGACGGCCATGACGCGGCCCTCCGCGCCGATCGCGCCCCCGTAGACCCACGGCACGCCGTGCCGACAGGCGAACTCGTTGACGATGAACCGGGCCTCGAAGTTGTCGCTGCCGTCCACGACGACGTCGACGCCGGCCAGCAGCTCACCCACGTTCCGGGCTGTCAGGTCGGCGACGACGGGCTCGATGACGGCGGCCGAGTTGATTCGCTGCAGGTGCCGTGCGGCCGCTGCGGCCTTGGGGAGCCCCGCGGCGACGTCGTCCTCGTCGAAGAGCACCTGTCGTGGCAGGTTCGATGTCTCCGGCAGATCGCGGTCGATGATCCGCACCCGACCCACGCCCGCACGGACCAGGGCCATCGACACGACGCCACCCAGCGCGCCGCAGCCGATGACGGCGACGGCAGCCGCCGCGAGCCGCTCCTGCCCGGCAACGCCCAGCGGCGTGAACCGCACCTGCCTCGAATATCTGTCGGGATCGAACGCCGTCATGTCGCGATGCTACCACGAGGCCGCGAGGTAGCCGGCCCAGTCGTGCCCCGGACCTGCGCCGCCCGGACCTGCGCCGCCCGGACCTGCGCCGCCCGGCATTCCCCACTCCGCCAGGGCGGCCTGCAGCAGATCGCAGTGATGCCGCAGCGACTCCCACGATCCTGCCGGCAACGGCGGGCCGTCGGCTGATCCCGCCACGCGGCACCGTGCGAGCAGCGGCTTCGACACGGGCCAGTCGCGCCATCCCTCGTGCGGCATCTCGTTCCCGGGGAGGTCGACGACGAGCAGGGACGCCCCGGAGACGAGCCCGTCATCCGCGCCGACGGGCGGCCGGGTGCCATCGACCTCGACCGCGAGCAGCATGGTATCCCTGACGCCCCGCGCCCCCTCGAGCACGGCGGCCACGGCGTCGACCGGCAGGGCCCGCGGAACGACCGCGATCATGACGGATGGATGGATCGCCCAGGACGCGATCCTCCGCAGGGCATCCGCCGCGTCGAACGGCTGCCCGCCGGCATTCTCCAGCCGGGCCGTGATCGCCACGCCGATCGCGTCCGCCACCGCCAGCGCCTGCTCGGCAGGATCCCGCATCTCGGCGACCGCATGGAGGCCGCGCAGCGTCTCGAACTGCCTGTGGAGGAGCGGGGCGGCCTCTGGTTCGGACGCCCTCCCCACGGAGACGCCGCGTGGCACCCAGCGGCGGCCGTCGAGCCGGCACGACCGGCCGCGCACGCCGAGACGCCGCAGTCCGATCATACTGTCGCAGCGGACCGGCGCGCGGCCCTCGACGACCGACTGCCCCTCCAGCCGGTAGAGGTTCGGCAGTTCCGGCGTCCAGAATGCCGGCTCCGTGAACGTCGCCCGCGACCACCCTCCCGGCATTGCGCCGGCCTGCAGCGGCACACGGGTCGGCAGCGTGGTGTCGCGGTGCCGCAGCGGGCCCGTGAGCGTGCCCTCCAGCCGCGGCCCCCCGTCCCGACCGGCGGCGGCGACGCGCAGCAGCAGCTCGGCCCGGATCTCGTCGGCCCTGGCCGTGGCGATGCCGAGCGCCGGCGGGTCGGACTCGGGAATCACGTGGCCCTGCCGGCGGCGAACCGCTCCCGGGCCATCTCCCCGAGCCGACGCAGATCCAGCTTGCCAGACCCGAGCATCGGCATCTCGTGAATCTCGGCGAAGCTGTCGGCCGACGGCACCCACAGGTTGGGCAGCCCCCGTTGCTGCAGACCCCGGACGATGTCGCGCAGATCACGATCGGTGGGCAGGTGGAACACGATCAGCCGCTCCCCCTTCGACGGGTCGGGCACCGCCGTCACCACGGCCAGCAGCTCCCCTTCCGCCGCACCGAGCGACTCGTTCACCGCCGCCTCGATGGTCAGATGCGGCACCATCTCGCCGCCGATCTTGGAGAAGCGGCTCTCTCGTCCGGTGATCGTGATGAACCCGTCGGCGTCGAGCCGGGCGATGTCGCCGGTGCAGTACCAGCCGTCGTGGACCACCTTGGCCGTGAGGTCGGGGCGGTCGAGGTAGCCCTGCATCACGTTCGGCCCGGCGATCCACAGCATCCCCTCCTCGCCGACGGGCAGCTCCCGCATCGAGTCGCGCTCGGTGACCCGCGCCCGCGACCCGAGGATCGGCTTGCCCACGGTGCCCTCGCGGGCGTCCGGAGGCCGCCCGGGCACGTGCCGCGATGGCGGCACGTTGGCGGCCACGAGCGGCGAGAGTTCCGTGGCGCCGTAGGCCTCGCTCGGACGCACGCCGAACCGCTTCTCGAACGCGTCGCACACCTCCTGCGGCAGCTTCTCGGCCGCACCGAACACCACCTCGAGCGTGGAAAAATCCTCCGGCGGCGTGCGCCGGGTGTAGATGCGGAGAAACGTCGGCGTGGCCATGAGGATCGTCGCGTGATGCTCGCGGGCCATCTTGCCGACGACCTGCGCGTCCCGTGGGTCGGCATGGTAGGCCACGGCCGGATCGAGCGTCAGCGGCGTCCAGAGCGTGGTGGTGTAGCCGTAGGAATGGAAGAACGGCAGCACCCCCAGCGCGACGTCCGCTGGGGAGAGGTGCAGCAGGCTGTCGATCGCCCGCACGTTGGAGCCCACGTTGTCGACGGTCAGCACGACCCCCTTGGGGTCTCCGGTGGAGCCCGACGTGAAGATCACCGTGAGCACGTCGTCGGGGCGGATCCTGCCCAGCCCCAGCAGCCTGTCGAGCAGCGGCAACGGCGTGAATCTCGCGTGGACGAATGCCGCCGCCTTGTCGAGAGGGGTCAGCAGCTTCCGCAGGTCGCCCGCGTCGAGCAGCCTGTCGCCGGCATCGAGCTTGACGCGGCCCAGGAACGCCGGGCTCGAGATCACGTGCCTGAGCCCCGCCCGCTCGATGCAGAGGTCGAGGATCGACTGCGACGTGGTGTAGTTGAGGTTGACGGCGACGCGGCCCGACAGTGCCAGGGCCGCGTTGACCACGGCCCCGCCGGCCGTCGGCGGCAGCAGCACGCCGACCATCCGCTCGTCGCTCGCCAACACGCGGTCGAGCACGCTGCGGGCCGCGAGGATCCGCGTCAGCAGGTCACGGCCCGTCAGCCGCGTGCCCAGCGAATCGGCCATCTTGAACCGGCCGCCGGCGCCGCGGCATGCCCGCAGCATCCGTCGCTGCAGCACCATCGGAGCATCGGCGTGCGTGGTCATGGGGGTGCTGGGGTTCATGGGAGGCACGGGGCTGCTCGCACGGGCCAATCGGGCCGGGCTCGTTGCCCGCCCCGCTGCAGGCATTAGAATCGCCGCAGTTCATGCTGACCAGTTCATCCCGCTGACCAATCCCCGCCGGACACCCCGGCCGACGCCCATCCCGCCGCCCCGTGGCGGCCGCGACGGACCCCGCGATGCCCCGTTACCAGCCTTCCCGCATCGAGCCGAAGTGGCAGGCATGGTGGGACGAGCACCGCACCTTCGCCACGCCCCGGCTCCCCGCCGGCCGCAAGGCGTACGTACTCGACATGTTCCCGTACCCGAGCGGTGACGGGCTCCACGTCGGCCATCCCGAGGGATACACCGCCACCGACATCGTGGCGCGGTTCGAGCGGATGCGCGGCACGAGCGTGATGCATCCGATGGGGTTCGACGCCTTCGGCCTGCCCGCCGAGGAGCACGCGATCCGCACCGGCACGCCACCCCGCGAGAGCACGCAGCGCAACATCGAGACGTTCCGCCGCCAGCTCAAGATGCTCGGCTTCAGCTACGACTGGGGCCGCGAACTGGCCACGACCGATCCGGAGTACGTCCGCTGGACCCAGTGGATCTTCCTGCAGCTGTTCGACACCTGGTTCGACGCGGCGGTGCAGAAGGGCCGGCCGATCGCGGAGCTGCCCATCCCGGACGACGTGACGCAGGGCGGTCCGACGGCTGTCTCCGCCTACCGCGATGCGCACCGCCTCGCCTACCAGTCGGAAGCACCCGTGAACTGGTGCCCGGCCCTCGGCACGGTGCTGGCCAACGAGGAGGTGATCGGCGGCGTCAGCGAGCGGGGAGGCCATCCGGTCGTGCGGATCCCGCTGCGGCAGTGGATGCTGCGGATCACGGCCTATGCCGACCGGCTCGACCGCGAGCTCGATGGGCTCGACTGGCCGGCGAGCATCAAGAAGCTGCAGCGGGACTGGATCGGCAGGAGCACCGGCGCGGAGGTGGACTTCCTCGTGGCGGACGCCGACGACGACGAGGCCGTCGTGGGTTGGAGACGGCGCCGGGCCGCTGACGGCCTGCCGGAGCGGGCCCCCGACGACGTGCTCCGCGTCTACACGACCCGCCCGGACACGCTCTACGGCGTCACGTTCATGGTGATCGCGCCGGAGCATCCGCTCCTCGACCGGCTGACCTCGCCGGCGCAGCGGGACGCGATCCGCACCTACTGCGAGGCCGCCACGCGGAAGAGCGATCTCGACCGCACCGACCTCGCCCGCGAGAAGACGGGCGTGTTCACCGGCTCCTGCGTCGTGCATCCGCTCACGGGCGGGCGGATCCCTGTGTGGGTGGCCGACTACGTGCTGGCGTCGTACGGCACCGGCGCGATCATGGCGGTGCCCGCCCACGACGACCGCGACGGCGAGTTCGCCCGGACCTACGGGCTGGACGTCGTCACCGTGGTCGAGCCGGCCGGCGACGTGCCCGGCGAGACGTCGGCGCCGTTCACGGGACGCGGCCGCGCCGTCGCCTCCGGCCCCTACACGGGCCTCGACACCGACGCGTTCATCGAGCGGGTGGGCCAGGATCTTGCGACAGCCGGCCTGGGCCGCCCCGCCGTCAACTACAAGCTCCGCGACTGGCTCTTCAGCCGGCAGCGGTTCTGGGGCGAGCCGTTTCCCATCCTGCACGAGGTCGACGCCTCCGGCACGGCCACCGGCGGCATGCGCGCGGTCGACGAGCGGGACCTCCCCGTTCCCCTTCCGGACCTGACCGACTTCCGCCCCGGCTCGACCCCGGAGCCGCCGCTGGGCCGCTCGGGGCCGGAGTGGCTCGTCGTCGAGCGGGACGGCCGGCGGTACCGGCGCGAGACCAACACGATGCCGCAGTGGGCCGGGTCGTGCTGGTACTACCTCCGATTCCTCGATCCGCGCAACGCAGAGCGGTTCGTCGATCCGGAGATCGAGCGGGCCTGGATGCCCGTCGACCTCTACGTCGGGGGCGCCGAGCACGCGGTGCTGCATCTCCTCTACAGCCGGTTCTGGCACAAGGTTCTCTACGACCGCGGCCACGTCTCCCACCCGGAGCCGTTCGGCAGGCTGGTCAACCAGGGCATGATCCTCGGCGAGATGGAGTTCACCGGCTACCGCAGCGCGAAGGGGGGCTGGGTGTCGGCCGGTAGGCAGGCCGAGGGCGACTCGGCCGTCCGCGTGCCGCCGGATCACGTCGAGAAGCAGGGGGAGCACTTCGTGCTCCGCGACGCCCCCACGATCCGCGTCGAGAGCCGGGCCTACAAGATGTCGAAGAGCCGCGGAAACGTCGTCAATCCCGACCAGGTCGTCCGCGACCACGGGGCCGACTCGCTGCGGCTCTACGAGATGTTCATGGGGCCGTTGGAGGCGACCAAACCCTGGAGCACCGCGGGGGTGGGCGGCGTCCGCGGATTCCTCGACCGCTGCTGGCGGCTGATCGTGGACGAGCGGGCCGACGCCCTCGTGATCGCCCCGCAGGTCTGCGACGACGCCCCGACCGACGACCAACTGCGCGAAATCCACCGGGCGATCGACAAGGTGACGCGGGACATCCACGCCCTCTCGTTCAACACGGCGATCGCCCGCATGATGGAGTTCGTGAACTTTTGCACGCCGCTCGAGCGGCGGCCGCGTGCGATCCTGGAGCCCTTCGTCGCCCTGCTCGCGCCGTTCGCGCCTCACATCGCCGAGGAGCTGTGGGAGATCCTCGGGCAGCCTGCGCCGGCCTCGCTCGCCTCGTGGCCGGCGGCCGACTCGCGGTGGCTCCACGACGACACCGTGGAGATTCCCGTGCAGGTGCAGGGCAAGCTACGGGGCCGGGTGGTCGTTCCCGCCGATGCCGACGCCGAGGCGATGAAGGCGGCCGCGGCCGCGGATCCGCGGATCGCCGAGCTGCTGGCGGGCCGCGAGATCGTCAAGGTCGTGGCCGTCCCCGGCAGGCTCGTGAACTTCGTGCTCCGCGGGTGAGGCCGCCGCCCGGGCCGTCTGTCGCCGGCTCCGTCGCCCCGACCATCGGCCGGCGCAGCGAGCGGCGGGCGACGGTGCCGCGTCGTCTGCTACAGTGGGGACCCTGGCGTCCGACACAGGCTTCGTGGAATCCAGCGGCATGAGCGTGCAACGTGTTCTGGCCCTGGTGCTCGGCGGTGGCCGCGGCACCCGGCTGTTTCCCCTCACCAGGGACCGCTCGAAACCGGCCGTCCCGCTCGCGGGCAAGTACCGCATCATCGACGTCCCGCTGTCGAACTGCATCAACAGCGGCGTCCAGCGGATCTACGTGCTCACGCAGTTCAATTCGGTGAGCCTGCACCGGCACATCCGCCGCACGTACACGTTCGACCCGTTCAACGGCGGATTCGTGGAGATCCTCGCCGCGCAGCAGACGCTCGACAACGCGGGGTGGTACCAGGGCACCGCCGACGCCGTCCGGCAGAATCTCCGCTACCTGCAGCAGCCGGATATCCACCACGTGCTCATCCTGTCCGGCGATCAGCTCTACCGCATGAACTACGCCGACATGCTGGCCACCCACATGGCGAGCAGGGCCGACGTCACGATCGCGGGCATCCCCGTGCACGAAGAGGCGGCTTCCGCCCTCGGCATCATGCGGTTCGACGGCGACGGCAGGGTCGAGGGCTTCCTCGAGAAGCCGCAGCAGCCGCACGAGCTCGACATGGTCCGCACCGATCCCGCCTGGATCGAGCGGCAGGGCATTCCGGCCCGCGGCCGCAGCCTGATGGCGAGCATGGGCATCTACCTCTTCGACCGGGACTGTCTCGTCGACCTCCTGACGAAGACCGACTACCAGGACTTCGGCCGCGAGGTCTTCCCGGCGTCGATCCGGGCCAAACGGGTGCAGCTCCACCCGTTCGACGGCTACTGGGAGGACATCGGCACGATCCGCTCCTACTACCAGTGCAACCTCGACCTGGCCAGTCCGACGCCGCCGTTCGACATGGCGATGCCCGAGGCGCCCATCTACTCGCGCGGCCGGTTTCTGCCCCCGTCGCGGATCGACGGCGCGACGGTGCGGCACAGCCTCCTGTCGGACGGCTGCCTCGTCGAGGAGGGCGCGGTGATCGAGAACAGCGTGATCGGGGTGCGCTGCCGGATCGGTCGCGACGTCGTCATCCGCGACTCGGTGATCCTCGGCAACGATTTCTTCGAGACCGCAGGCGACATCGCGACGAACGCGGCGAAGGCGCTGCCGCACATGGGCATCGGCGCGGGCACGGTCATCGAGCGGGCGATCGTCGACAAGAACGTGCGGATCGGCCGTGGCGCGAGGATCGTCAACGACCACGGCCTGGAGACGTCGCCCGACAGCGACACCTTCATGGTGCGGGACGGCATCGCGGTCGTCCCGAAAGATGCCGTCATTTCCGACGGCTGGCGGCCATAGCGGCCGCCATGCGGGCCCGCGTCAGGGGGCCGAGCGGCGCCGCGGACGCCAGCCGGGTGATTCCCTCTGCTCCGGACTCGGCGTGGGCGCCATGGCCGGCGACGCCACCCCCGCCTCGACCGAGAGGCCGGCGGGAAGAGGGGTGTCCACCTGCAGAGGCGGCGCAGGCTGGGCCGCAGCCGGTTTCGCGGCTGGCACGGGCACGAGATCGACCCCGGTATCCGGCTCGACCGTGCCGGCGTCGGCCGCGGCGTCCACGTCCCGCTGCGGTACGAGCACCGACGTCTGCCGCAGTTCGGTCGGGTCCTCATCGGCGACGACCGGCGACTGGTCCACCGACTCGTCGTCGGCGATCACCGGCATCTCATCGGGTCGGCCGACGTCCTTGACGATCGGCGGCCACGGCTTCGGCGCGGCCCCGACGGGAAGGATGCCGCCGGCACGGGCCCGGAAGTCGTTCTGCGGGGGCGAGCCGTCGGGCACCGGCCCAGAGTAGTCGAACGGATCGGGACAGATCGTGCAGCCGGTGGAGGCCAGCACGACGGCGACGACGGCAGCCGCCAAGGCACGGCGGTGCGACGGCGTATCGTTGCGAGGCGTCGTCCCGGCCATGCGGATCTTCCTCTCGTCTGGGCCCATCGGCCGGCCGTTCCGCGGCATCACCGCCGGCCCCTGCCGCGCGACGACCACCACCGGACGGCCGGCAAGCCCCGGGCGACGGCGCCCGGGGCTCCCAGCGGCTGCTCCCCACCCCGAGACCCCGCCTGATTGTTCGGACCGGCAGGGTCGGAATCTCCAGAAAAACCGGAATCCCCACCGAATTGGCGGGCCTCAGGCCTCCCGCGCGGTGGCCGTGCCGAAGCACGCGCCGACCGGCCCCGCGGCCGCCGCCGGCCTGTCAGAGCTCCACGCCGAGCTTCGGCATCAGCAGCTTCATGTCGTCCCAGACGTCGCGCTTGGCTGCAGGATTGCGGAGCAGATAGGACGGGTGGTACGTGCAGATCACCTGCGACGACCGCCACGTGAACCACCGCTTGCGCAGCTTGCCGATCGTCTCGTCAGTCTCGAGCAGCGCCTGGGCGGCCGTCGTACCGAGGCAGCAGATGAACTCGGGGGCGATGATCTCCAGTTGCCGCTCGAAGTAGCCGCGGCAGTTGGCCGTCTCCTCGGGCGCCGGCGTGCGGTTGTCGGGCGGGCGGCACTTGAGCACGTTGAGGATGTAGACCTCGTCGCGCGAGAGCGTGCAGGCCTCGATGATCTTCGTGAGCAACTGCCCCGCGCGGCCGACGAAGGGCACGCCCGACGCGTCCTCGTCGGCACCGGGAGCCTCGCCGAGGAAACAGAGCCGTGCCGTCGGCGATCCGGTCCCGAACACCGTCTGCGTGCGGGTTCGGGCCAGGGCCGAGCACCGGCCGCAGCCCGCTACCTCGGCCTGCAAAATGCCGAGGAGCTCGCCCCGTCGCCCGGGCTCCCCGGCGCCGGGAACCGCGGCCGGCACGGCGCCGGGCGGCGCGGCCTTGGGGCGACGCGACCTGCGGCCGGGCAGGCCGGTCACTCCGGCCGCCCCCAGGCTCTCCAGCCGCTGCTTGAGTGCCCGGGCGTTGCCTCTCGAGCCCGACGTGCGGGAAGGTCCATCCATGGATCGGGGGAGCGGCCGCGACGGCCGCTTACAAGGCGCGGCGATGCCGCTTGGGTGCGCGTCCCTTGCCCAGCAGGGATGCCGACGGTGGCTTCTTGGCGGCCGGTGCCTGCTCCGGCTCCGGCTCCGTCCCGGTGACGTCATCGGGTGTCGGTTCGATGCGGCCGCTGGCGCCGAGGTGGATCCGGGGAAGCTCCGTCTTCGGCCGCCGGTCGAACGCCTCGAACCCGGGGATCTCGTCCCGCTTGAGCAGCCGCTCGATCCGCATCTCGATGCGGGTGAGTTGCGGGCCTTCCTCCGGGCTCACGAACGTGTAGGCGACACCCTCGCGGCCCATGCGGCCGGTGCGGCCGACACGGTGGACGTAGTCGTCGCAGAACTCGGGAATGTCGTAGTTGATGATGTGCGACACACCGGAGACATCGATCCCGCGGCCCACCACGTCGGTGGCCACGAGCACGCGGACCGTGCCGTCGCGAAACTGACGCATGGCCTTGTCGCGGGCGCCCTGCGAAAGGTCTCCGTGGATGCAGGCGATGCTCTCCTGCGCGTCGCCGGCACGGCCCCGCCGCCGCGACAGCCGCTCGTAGATCTTGTCGGTGCCCCTTTTCGTGCGGCAGAAGACGATCACCTGCCGGGGCTGCTCCCGCTCAAGTAGACGCTCGAGCAGGTCGAACTTGCGCGTCGGCTCGACGGTGAAATAGAACTGCTCGATCGTCTCCACCGCCAGCTCGTTGACGGAGAAGTCGAGGATCTCCGGATCGCGCATGTAGCGGGTGGCGAGCTTGGCGACCGGCGGCGGCACCGTGGCCGACAGGAGCAGCGTCTGCCGGCTCTCGGGACACCGCCTGAGGATCTTCTCGATGTCGGGCCGGAAGCCGATGTCGAGCATCCTGTCCGCCTCGTCGAGCGTCACGATCTCGAGCGCGGAGAACTGCAGCGTGCCCCGACTCATATGGTCGAGCACGCGGCCTGGAGTGCCCACCACCACGGCCGGGTGCTTCGCGAGCTTGTCGATCTGCCCCTTGAGCGGCTTGCCGCCGTACACGGCGACACAGTGGATGCGCGACCCATGTGCGAGCTTCTCGAACTCGTCCCGCACCTGCACGGCGAGCTCGCGGGTGGGAACGAGCACGAGCGCCCGCGGTCCACCGCCCCGTCCCGGCTGCGACACCCGCTCGAGGATCGGCAGGACGAACGACGCCGTCTTGCCCGTGCCCGTGCGGGCCTGCCCGAGGACGTCCGCGCCCGTCAGGGCTCGCGGGATCAGGCCGGCCTGCACCGGCGTGGGCGTCGTGTACCCCGCCCGCTCCACCGCCGCGAGCGTTGCGGGCGAGAGCCCCATCGTGTGGAACCCGCCCTCTGTGCCGCCTCCCGGCGGCGTGCCGTTCACCTGCTCGGCGGCCCGGCCGCCGCTCTCATGCACACCCACTCGTGACTCTCTTCCGTTGCAACGGCAGGTCGCGCAGCGGAAACTGGTTCCACGAATGCCGCCCGACCGTGATTTCCGCTGGAAAATACCACGGGGACCGCGTTCCGGCAAACCACCCGCTCCGCCGCTGCGCAAAACCACGTGCCACCGGCCACCGGTCGCGCTCGCGGGGCGGACCGCGGCGGGTCGGGTGCGTCAGCGGTCGAACAGCTTGCGGATCGCCCAGACCGTCGCCGCACGGCCGGCGCGGGCGATTGACCGCGTGAGCGGGATGCTCTTGGGGCAGACGGCGACGCAGTTCTGCGCGTTGCCGCACATCTGGATGCCGCCCTGAGACGTCAGCGCCTCGAGCCGCTCGTCGCCGATCATCCTGCCGGTGGGATGGCCGTTGAAGAGCATGGCCTGGCTGATCGCGTGCGGGCCGACGAACGCCGCGTCGAACGCGGCATTCCGCCGCGTTTCGAAATCCTGCGACGACTCGCCCTCCCGGCGCACCACCTCGATCTTGTTGAACTGCGGGCATGCCTCCACGCAGCAGCCACAACTGATGCAGGTCGCCAGCGGATACGCGTCCTCCTGATTCTCGGGCGAAATCCGCGGACCAGGGCCGTGATCGTACGAGTCGTCCACCGGCACCCACGCCTTGACCCGCTCCAGCGATCGGAACAGCCGCCGGCGGTCGACGACGAGGTCGCGCACGACGGAAAATTTCGACATGGGCCGCAGCTCGATCTCGTCCGGCGACTCCTCCAGGAGCCTGTCAACGAGCGCGGAGCAGGCCATCCTCGTCCGTCCGTTGATGAGCATGGTGCAGGAGCCGCACACCTCCTCCAGGCAGTTGCAATCCCACGCCACCGGGGCGACCCGCCGCCCATCCTGCGACGCCGCGCGGGCGGCGATCCGCTGCAGGATGCTGATGACGTTCATGTTTCGCTCGTAGGGCAGTTCGAACCGCTCCCAGTAGCTTTCCTCGCCCGGAGCGTCCTGCCGGAGCACGCGCACGAGAATCGTGCGCGGCGGCTCCGAGGCGTGCCCGTGCCCGTTCGTCTCCGCGGCCTTGATCATGGTCATGTCCTCCTGCTCGTGCTGGATACCCGGTGGCTGAAACGTCGCCTCGTCACGTCGACACCCCGGCGAGCCTCTTTCCGGCGGCATCGGCCTGCCCACCGCGGGCGGCGCGTTCCTTCCACACCTCCTCGATCACCTCGCCCCCCACGAGGCCGTACAGCCGCGGCCGCGGCGGGGTCAGAGAGGTGTCGACAGGCTCGTAGCTGATCTCCGGCTCGCCTCCCGCCCCGCACCGCGCCACGGTGCTCCTGAGCCAGCGGCGCGTGCTCTCCTCGAACGTGTCACACCAGCGTTCGGCCTCGCGGCGCTTCTCCCCCGGGTCGGTGGCGTGAATTCCCGGCATGGCGAACTCCGGCTTGAAGTGGGCACCCCGGCACTCGTCCCGCAGGAGCGCACCCTTGAGGATGAGCTTGGCGACGGGGAACATGTCGCCGAGCGACTTGGTGAAGACGACGTTCTGGTTCGTCCAGTTTCCGGAGTCGGAGACGGCACAGTTCCGCCAGCGATCCTCCAGGGCAACCACCTCCGCGTAGGCGGCGGCGAGCTGGTCGTTGCGCCGCACGACCGTGGCCACGCGGGTCATGAGATTGCCCAGCTCCTGGTGCAGTTCGTAGGGATTCTCGCGGCCAGCGGTGCGGGCCAGCAGGCCGCGATGCCGCTCCTCCTCCCGGCGGCTGGCCGCGTCGAACAGTCGCGACGACTCCTCGGCGGCGGTCTTTCTGGCGGACTCCGCGGCGGCGACGACACCCGACGCACAGAACAGGCCGCTGAAGATGCACGACAGCAGCGAGTTCGCCCCGAGCCGGTTGGCGCCGTGGTACTGGTAGTCGCACTCGCCGACGGCGTAGAGGCCCGGGACCGTGGTCTGCTGATTCCGGGGCGACCCCTCCACGAGCCCCCCCGACGCGCTCTTTTCGTAGTCGACCCACAGGCCTCCCATCGAGTAGTGCACCGCCGGGAAAATCTTCATCGGCACCACCCGCGGATCCACACCCTGGAACTTCTCGTAGATCTCGAGGATGCCGCCGAGCTTGCGGTCGAGCGTCTCCCGCGGGACGTGCGTCAGGTCGAGGTAGACGCAGAGCTGGTCCTTCTCGACCGACAGCCCCTCGTTCGTGCAGACGTCGAAGATCTCGCGCGTCGCGATGTCCCGTGGCACGAGATTGCCGTACTTCGGATACCGCTCCTCCAGGAAGTACATCCGCTCGGCTTCGGGGATCTCGCGGGGATCACGGGGATCGTGCGGCTTCCGCGGGACCCAGACGCGACCGCCCTCGCCGCGGGCGCTCTCGCTCATCAGCCGCAGCTTGTCGGCCCCCGGGATGGCGGTCGGATGCACCTGGATGAATTCGCCGTTGCCGTACGCGGCGCCGGCACGGTAGGCCCGGCTCACGGCGCTGCCCGAGCAGACCATCGACATCGTCGACCGGCCGTAGATCAGGCCGCAGCCGCCCGTGGCGAGAACGACGGCGTCGGCCGGAAATGCCCTGAACTGCATGGTGACGAGATCCTGGCAGATCGCACCGCGGCAGCGGCCGGAGTCGTCCAGCACGGGCTCGAGGAAATCCCAGAACTCCCACTTCTTGACCCGGCCCTCGACCTCCCAACGCCGCACCTGCTCGTCGAGCGAGTAGAGGAGTTGCTGCCCGGTGGTGGCCCCGGCGAACGCCGTCCGCTTGTAGAGCGTGCCTCCGAACCTTCTCTGGTCGCGGAATCCCTCGGGAGTGCGATTGAAGGGCACGCCGAGCCGGTCCATCAGGTCGACGATCCGCGGCCCCCAGTCGGCCATTTCCTTCACCGGCGGCTGGTGCTGCAGGAAGTCGCCTCCGTAGACGGTGTCGTCGAAGTGCTTCCACTCGTTGTCGCCCTGCTGCCGGGTGAGCGAGTTGACACTGTTGATGCCCCCCTGGGCGCAGACGCTGTGAGACCGCTTCACGGGCACGAGGCTGACCAGGTCGACCTGGATGCCCAGTTCCGCCAGCCGCATCGTGGCCGAAAGCCCTGCCAGACCGCCACCGATCACCAGAATGCGTGGTTGCGCCATAAATCTACCGGCTCCTCGCTTGCATGGGCTCGGTTTTCACAGGCCGACCTGCGGAGGGCAGCCCCCCCTCCAGCAATCGCCGTCCCTCCTCCATCCGCGTCTCGATCGCCCGCGCCTGCTCGACGTCGACCGCCCGCATGCCGCCGAGGGCTCCCAGCCCGGCGGCACCGAGCAGCACTCCCACCGCGACGCTGATCCAATTGGCCCGACGCATGGCGGCCGGGCTCGTCCAGAGCCCCCACGTGATCCCCAGCGTCCACAGGCCGTTCGAGAAGTGGAAGACCGTCGAGAGAATCCCGACGGCGTAAAGCATCGACACGAGGATGGGCCGCAGGGCGACCGCGGCCGAGCTCGCCGCATGGTGCGGATCGAATTTCCCGCCCCCCAGCGGCGCCCCCATCCAATGGAGTTGCACGATATGCCAGATGATGAACGCGAAGGCGATCATGCCAGTGGCCCGCTGCAGCGTGTAGCGGACGTTGCCCACGTAGGCGTACGAGCCGACGTTGGGCATCCCGTTGGCGATGATCACGAACCCGACGACGGCGTGAAAGAGCATTGGCAGGAAGATGAACGCCCATTCGATCGGCACCAGGAGCGGCCCGAGCGAGTGGATCATGTCGACCCGCGACTGAAAGGTGCCCGGCCCCGCCAGCACGGAGGCGTTGGTGAGCAGGTGCACCGCCAGAAACGCCCCCACCGGCACCAGACCGGCGAGCGAGAACAGTCGGTAGATGAGAAACTGGTGCCGGGCCAGGAAGGGCGTCGACGTGTCGTTCGTGGTCACAAGCTGCCTCGTAAGCTGCCTCGTAAGCTGCCTCTCGACCTGCCTCTCGAGCAGGATTCGTCGCGTTCGACGACCGGCCGCCACCCGACGGGCCGCCGAGAGCCCGAGGCATCCGCCGCCATGCAGCCCCGGGGCGCACGACGCGCGGACCAAACCTCGGCACGGCCCGTCGTCGAAGGCAGTATAGATTTCGCCGTGCCGGCGGCAACGGCGGTGACGAGTTTGGCTGGTGTTCCGATTGTTTTATACTCTTGTCCGCGTGTCGCATCGCCGGCGGTCGTCGCCGGCAGACGGAGGGCTGTCGGTGCCGAATCCAGTTCCCACGCCCGCCGATTCGGTGTCAGCCGCAGGTTCGGCGCCGGGCCCGGCCCAGCAGCCGGCGGATGCCGCCGCGATCCTCGAGCAGCTGCCGGACGGGATCGCGCTGGTCTCGCGGGACGACGGCATCTGCTGGGCGAACGGCCGGCTGGCCGGATGGTGCGGCAGGAGCGACGTGTGCGGGCTCGACTTCTTCGAAGCCCTCGGCCGCCCGGAAGTGCTCGGGCCCGACGCCACCCCGTTCCGCACCGCGATCGAATCGGGCCGCATGACGACCGCGACGCTGCGGACGGCCGACAACCGCTACTTTCACCTGCAGGCGTCGGGCAGCCCGTCGAGCCCCTTCGCCGTCGCCGCCGTGCGGGACGTCACGCATGCCATCCTCGACCAGCAGAAACTCGCCGCCATCCACCAGGCCGGGCAGAAACTCGCCGACCTGGCGCCGACGGAAGTCGCCGACATGACCGTCGAGGAGCGGATCGATCTCCTCAAGAGCAACATCCTGTACTACTCGAAGGATCTCCTGCAGTTCGACGTCGTCGAGATCAGGCTGCTCGACAGGCAGACCGGCAGGCTCGAGCCGCTGCTCGCGGTGGGCATGCAGCCCGAGGCCGAGGCCCGCGTGCTCTACGCGCGGCCGGAAAACAACGGCGTCACCGGATACGTGGCGGCCACGGGCCGCAGCTACATGTGCGGCGACACCACGAAGGATCCTCTCTACCTCGAGGGCTGCAAGGGCGCGAAGGGCTCGATCACGGTGCCGCTGCTTCTGCACGATCAGGTGATCGGCACGTTCAACGTCGAGAGCCCGGAGCCCGACGGTTTCTCGGAGACCGACCTGCGGTTTCTCGAGATCTTCTCGCGTGACGTCGCCGTCGCCCTCAACACCCTCGAACTCCTCGTGGCCGAAAAGGCCTCGACGGCCGCCGAGAGCATCGAGGCGATTCATGGGGCGGTCGCGCTGCCGGTGGACGACATCCTCAACGACGCTGTGAGCGTCATGGAGCGGTACATCGGCCACGACGTGGACGTCGTGGAGCGGCTGCAACGCATCCTGCGGAACGCCCGCGACATCAAGCACGTCATCCAGAAGGTGGGCGAGCAGATGACGCCCAGCTCGGCCCACGTGCAGAAACGGCAGGGGGACCGGCATCCCGCGATCGGCGGCCGCCGCATCCTGGTCGTGGACGCGGACGATTCCGTCCGGGCCGCGGCCCATGCCCTGCTCGAGCGTTACGGCTGCACCGTGGAGACCGCCCGGGACGGCGCGGAGGCGGCGTCGATGGTGCGGGCGTGCGGCGCCGAAGCCTACGACGTGATCATCGCCGACATCCGCCTGCCGGACATGAGCGGCTACGAGCTGCTCGTCAGGCTCCGGGAGCTGCGCGACGACGTGCCGCTCGTCCTGATGACGGGCTTCGGGTACGATCCCGGACACTCGATCGTCAAGGCACGGCAGGCGGGCGTCGACCTCGTGCTCTTCAAGCCCTTTCGCGTCGACCAGCTCCTCGACACGATCGAGAAGATGCTTTCCCGTCGTCAGGTTCCCCTGGCCGGGACGCCCGCCGGCCCCGACTCGCGCTGACTGCTCGCGGGAACTGGCTGTGGAAAAAGGCCTCCATGGCCTTTTTCCACGAGAGCGATCGGCAAAAACAGGGGTTTCTCGTCGCTCGCTGCCGCCGCCTCCCGCGGCGGATGAATATCCGCGGCCTGCAAAAGTGCACGCGACAACCGTGCCCCATTTTTCAGCCAGGGGCAGCCCACGGCCAGCCAGGAACGCGACGGCTTCGGCCCCGGCCTTGCCCACCCCTGAGCGAGAGCCGTGCACCCGCCTCGGCACTGCCCCCCGACGGCGACGTCTGGGCAATTCAGGCGGACTCCGCGCCGGGACATGCCCTTGACCCGCCGGCTCGCATCCCGGTACTTCCCCGCCGCAACAGTCCGTTCCGCGTACCGCCCGAGCACAGAAAGCAGCTTTCATGGCACGTTTCGCGAAGCCTTGCATGCCCGGCACGGCAGCCCCGGCCCCTGTGGCGTGGCCGCTTGCTTCCGCGGCCAAGTCCCTCGCCATCCTGGCATGGCTGCTCGCCGCGTGGATCGGCGGCCACGTCGTCGGCAGCCATGGGGCGTTCGCGGCGGACGAGGTGGCGGCGGACGCTGACACCGCGCCGTCCGATGCGGCAGCCGCTCGAAAAGTCATGCAGGAGGCCGTCGATCGTGCGCAGTCCGGTGGTGGGCCGACGGCCGCACCAGCGGCCGCCCCCGCGGCCGCCGTCGCCGACGACCTGGCACTCGCCCGCATCTCCGCCGAAGTGGCCGCCAAGCAGCTCGAGGCGCGGAGGATCGCACAGAAATCGCCGGCCGAGGCGCTCGCCATCCTCGATGAGGCGATGGCGATGGTCTCGTCGCCGTCGCTGCCAGAGAAGGTCCGCACCCAGTTGCAGCAACGCATCGAACGGTCGCGCCGCGACGTCGAGGAAGCCTCCGGCAGGCGTCGCAACGAGCTGGAAATGGAGCGCCGGAGCGCTCAGGTGGAGGCCCGCGTCGACCGCGAGAGGTCCCAACGGGTCGAGGTCGACCAGCGGCTGGCGATGCTCGTCGAGGAGTACAACGCCCTCATCGACTCCCAGCGGTTCGCCGAGGCGGAGGCCGTGGCGAAGAAGGCGGGCCAGCTCGCCCCGGACAACCCCATCGTGCGGCAGCTGATCGCCCAGAGCCGGGTCATCCGCCGGCTCGACACGCAGAAGTCGATCGAGGGAGAGAAGCGGCAGGGCTTCGCGGATGTCATGGAGGACACCGAGAAGTCCGCGGCACCGTTCGTGGGGCCGATCGCCTTCCCGACCACGCGTGACTGGGAGGATCTCACGAAGAACCGCACGCGACTGCAGGCCGAGGGGCGGACCCGGGCCACTCCGGCCGAGCTCCAGATCCAGAAGCGTCTGAACGCCCGGGTGAAGGCGACCCATCGCGACCAGCCGCTGTCGGCCGTCCTCGACGCGCTGGCCAAGCAGGCCGAGGTGCCGATCCACATCGACATGGTCGGCCTCGAGCAGGAGGCGGTGCGCAGCGACACGCCTGTCACGATCTCGCTCGACCAGCCGATCTCGCTGAAGAGCGCGCTGAAGCTGCTGCTCGAGCCGCTCCATCTCGACTACGTCGTCAAGGACGAGGTGCTCAAGGTGACCAGCCCCCGGCTGGTGAAGGGACAGGTCTACAGCGTCTCCTATCCCGTCGCCGACCTCGTGATCCCGATCCCGAACTTCTCGGCCGACGGCCTGGGTATCACCGGCGCGCTCCGCGACGGCTACTCCCGCATCTCGCCGCGGGGCGGTGCATCGGTGCAGTACGGCCCGCCGCCGGCGGGCATCAACGGTGGCCGGTCGGCCTCCGACGCGAGCCTCGATGCCGCGTCGCTGGCCCAGCTGCAGATCGGCGGGGGCGGCGTGGCGATGGGATCGGGCCAGTCCCCCCAATTCGGGGCCGGCGGCGGCGGCGGGGCCGCCGACTTCCAGTCGCTCATCGACCTCATCCAGAACACCATCCAGCCGCAGACCTGGAGCACCGTCGGCGGCCAGGGGCAGATCCAGCCGTTCCAGACGAACCTGAGCCTCGTCATCAGCCAGACCCAGGAGGTGCACGAGGAGATCGCCGATCTGCTCGAACAGCTGCGACGGCTGCAGGACCTGCAGGTCACGATCGAGGTGCGGTTCATCCGCCTCAACGACACCTTCTTCGAACGGATCGGCGTCGACTTCGACTTCAACATCCAATCGGGCGTCAACGCGCCGCTGAACATGACCGCGCTGCCGACGTCGACGAACGGGTCGATCAACCCCACCGATGTCGGCCTTCGGGCAAACCCGGGCGGCCCCAGCCAGACGATCGGCCTCGACAACTCCGGCTTCCCGGGCGTCGCCCTGAGCACCACGGCCCTGAGCCAGGCCTTCGGCGGCCAGGCGGGCGGCGGCCAGGCGGGCGGTGGCCAGGCGGGCGGCGGCCAGGCGGGCGGCGGTCAGGCCGGCGGTGGACAGGCCGGCGGTGGACAGGCCGGAGGCACGACCTCGGGCGGCACCGTGACGCCGAGGAACTTCTTCTCGATACCGTTCCGCCAGAACAGCTTCGGCAGCGCGACCGTGCCGTCCCTGCCGGGCCTGCCCGATCCGGCGACGTCCGCAGCGAACTTCGGCTTCGCGATCCTCAGCGACATCGAGGCCTACTTCCTCATCCAGGCCGCCCAGGGCAACACGCGGTCGAACGTGATGCAGGCGCCGCGGGTCACGCTCTTCAACGGGCAGAACGCCTACATCTCGGACAGCCTGCAACGTCCGTTCGTCACGAGCGTGATTCCGGTCGTCGGCGACTTCGCCGCCGCGCAGCAGCCCGTGATCAGCGTGCTGTCGGAGGGCACGGCGGTGAACGTGCAGGCGGTCGTCTCCAGCGACCGACGGTTCGTGCGGCTGACGCTCGTTCCATTCTTTTCGCAGATCGGCAAGGTGGAGCAGTTCCAGTTCGAGGGCACGCGGTCGACGAAGTCGAAGAGCAGCGACGAGAAGACGGGGCTCAGCGGCGACGCGAACGCGGGTGTGCCCGCCGTCAGCGCCGGCGTGGAAACGCAGGCCAAGAGCGCCAGCGAGCAGGAGGTCTTCTCCCGCGGCACCACGATCCAGCTGCCCGAATACATCTTCACGACCGTGACCACCACCGTGAGCGTGCCCGACGGCGGCACGGTGCTGCTCGGCGGCATCAAGCGGCTCCGCGAGGGCCGCAACGAGTTCGGCGTGCCGATCCTCTCCAAGATCCCCTACATCAACCGGCTCTTCAAGAACGTCGGCATGGGCCGCACGACGGACAGCCTCATGCTGATGGTGACCCCGCGCATCATCATCCAGGAGGAGGAGGAGGGGAAGTTGCTCGGCACGACGCGGCCCTGATCCTCCGACGAGCACCGGCATGACACGGCTGTGGCTTCTTTTCGGCGCGATACTCGGCGGCCTCGCGGTCGCGGCCGGCTCCTTCGGGGCGCACGGCTTGAAGCAGGTGCTTGAAGCGACCGGCCGGGCCGACAACTGGGAGACGGCAGTCCGCTACGCCGTCTACCATGCGACGGCGTTGCTGGTCGTCGGACTGGCGGCCGCGCTGCCGCAGGCGAACGGCTCCCGCAGCCTGCTCACCGCCGCCGGCTGGAGCTTCCTTACGGGCACGCTGATCTTCAGCGGCTGCCTCGCGGCCCTGGCCGTCTCGGGCGTGAGGATTCTCGGAGCGATCGTGCCGGTCGGAGGCGTGCTGTTTCTTGTCGGCTGGGCGCTGCTGGCCGCCGCGGCGGCCCGGATGCCGGAGTAGACGGCGCGGCGGCCTACTTGCTGGCCCCGTCCTCTTCCGGCTCCTTGGCATCCTCATCGGCCATCTTCTCCTCAGGCTCGGACGCCATCTCCTTCTCCCCCTCCTCTGCGTCGCCGTCCACCGCGCCGGCCCGCGGCGCGGCAGCGTCGGTCGACGCGTCTTCATTGTCCCCGAAGGGCGTGCGCGCTCTGCCACGCGGACTGACGGGCCGGGGCGGCGGCACCTCCTCCACACCCACACCGCCTCCGCGCCGCGGCGCGAGCAGCTCACCGTCGACGTCCTCGGGCCGCCGCCGCCGCCGCAGATCCTCCGAGGGATCCTCGATCGTCGAGTAGCGTCGGGCAGCCGCCTCCTGATCGCGCTGCAGGCCTGCAAGCCGCGCCCGGGTGCGGAACCGTTCGAGCGTCAGCCGGTCACACCCCTGCACTCGCTGCAGGGCTCGCGACACCCGCAGCGTGCTGCCATCGACCGCCTCGCGTTCGGCGCCGGCGCTGAAGTCGGCCTCCGATTCGGCCGTGCGCCCGAGCCGCGACGCCGCAAGGCCGCGGAAATAATAGGCCCGGGGATCGGCTGTACCCGCCTCGATCGCGTTAGTCAGTTCGTCGTATGCCCGGTCGAAGTTGCCGCCGTGAAAGTCATGCATGCCGCGGCCGATCGCATCCTTGATCGCCCGCGGATCCTCGCCGGGAAGCCCCGCCTGCGCCGACAGGGCGCAGGAGAGGCAGGCCGCCCCCAGCACCGTCCGCACCGCCGCGGCGACCATCGTTCGCAGCCGAGCGGCCGGTGCGTCGATTGCCCGCGACGCGCATGCCGCTGAAACGCCCCCCGTCACGCGAGTCATCTGCATTCCTCCGTTCACCGCCCTCGGCAGGCCGACAACGTCTTCTCTCCGCCGGTCGGACCGACGCCGTGAGGTGGTATCGGCCCAGCGGACTGCGGCGGCGACCTGCGGGGCGCACCGTCGGCACATTCGCCGCGACCCGAACCTCACCGGGGCCGCAAAGTCTCCCCATCCCCGGCAAGCCCTCGCGCGAGCGCGTGGCGGCGAAACGTGGACTCGTCGAGGAACACCGCCGGCCGCACGAGCTGGATCAGCACCCGTTGCCGCGGCCAGTCGAGACAGCCGAGCAACCGGTCGAATTCCCCGGGCGGACAGCTCCCCTTCAGGTCCACGAGGAGCACGCGGCCCTCCTTTTCGTAAGCGTTCCCGTCGACCTGCCAGCGGGCGGCGTCACGGGGGCTCGTCCACAGCAGGGCACCGTCCGGCTCGACGTACATCCGCTCCAACGATCCGAGCCGCGTCAGCATCCCGTCGAAGTCGACGGCCATCGGCACCGACAGGCATTCGCGAGGCACGGCGACCGTGGGCCACGTGACACCGAGATCCTCGTGCGGAGTGCCCGCCGCGAGATCCCCCTGCGGGTGGCCGTGCACCGTAATGTCGAAAGCGTAGCACTCCGTCGGCGATCGACTCGACATCTCGCAGCCTCCTGGCCTCAGCCCCCCGCAACACTCACCCGCACCCACGACGCATAAGCGGGAGTCGCCGTCACCGGCGACAGGATGATCTCCGGCGTCTCGTAGTCGTGCCCGCGCTCGATCGCCGCGACGCACGCCTGCGCCCGCTCCACAGTCGTCTTGCACGTGCAGCGAAACTCCTCCGCGGTTTCGACGCGACCATTCCAGCGGTAGACGCTGCGCACGGGGCCGTCCACCTGCACGCATGCCGCGAGCCGTTCCTCGACGAGCCGGCCTGCGCACGCCTCGGCGGCCGCACGTTGGCCGAACGTGGTGCGGATCTCCACGATCGATTCCTCGACGCTCACGCGCGTTCCTCGCCTTCACGAGTCCCCGGACGACATCGCCACGGCGGCCGCGCTGGCCGCAGACCCCGGGCGGTCACGCGGCGTCGACGACCCGCCAGTCCGACGAGACCGTCTGCGACCGCCAGATGCCCCGGTGCCATGCACGCCCGCCGTGCGCATCCGACGGCGCCCCGCCCGACGCGAGGGAAAGCCACTCGAGCCGAGACTGCAAGGCCCCCGGGTGCACGGCCACTGCGGACGGCACCGCGGCAGCGTTCCCGTCGCCGACTCGGGAAATCATGCCCGGTGGATCAAACAAGGCAAGCCCCGTCGCCCGCGGCCCCCCGCCTGCACCACGGTCGAGAGCGACGTCCGGCAGCGGCTGCGGGCCGATACAGAAGAGCCGGCCGTGCCGCCGGAGAGAGGGGACATAGCCGGCGGGAGGATGGCCGAGAATCTCGCAACACCCGGCCACGACGGCGTCATCTTCCCGACATTCGGGCTGCGCGGTCCACCGTGCCGTGGCCGGCGGCGGGGCGTCGTCCGACAGCGTCATGGCCGACGCCAGCTCGTCCACGACATCGACCCCTTCCGCGCGTCCCACACCCAGCCGCCGGGCGGCCCGATGCCACGCCGACACCGCCCGATTCCACTCGCCGGCGACGGCCTCGCGCTCCCCGGCTGCAAGGGTGCCGCTGCGCGCCCCTTCATCGAGCGCGGCCGCGAGCCTCGCCGGCGCGTCCGCCACGCGTCCCAGCACGATCCCACGGACCACAGCCGCCCCCCGCGGCCACGACCTGGCGGCCCCGGCGAGCGATGCGGCGAAGCGGGCGATCAGTTCGACAGCCAGGCTCTCTCCAAGCGTCGGTTCGGCGACACAGGTGGACCACGGCGGCTCGATCTCCTCCCCGTGCCGCACCGTCACGTCACCGTCGCTCCAGCGAATCCCCACCGCAAGGCCCGCCATGCCCTCCGGCACCGGCAGGCCGTCGATCCAGCGATCCCGGTCACCTCGCAAAAGCGACACGCGCACGCCCACTCGGTGGACCGACCCGGGCAGCGGCCGGCCTCGTCGGTCCGCGGACGGCACGACGAGCCCTCGACGCACCCACGTCGCGAGCGAGGCCAGGAGCCGACCGCCATGCCGCAACGAGCCGGCGGCAGCTCGCTCGCGGGCTGCCGCCGCGCGGCGGCCCGATTCCCAGGGGCGAACGTCGCCGATCCACTCCCGGCTGGTCAGCCAGTCAAACGTGTCGCCGGCGCACACGACGGCGACCCCGTGCACGGGCCGGTAGCGGCCATCGGCGCCAAACCCGGCCCGGAGGCACGCCCGCCGCACCTCTGCCCGGAAGCGGCCGACAAGCCCCGGCACCGGGCCGGCCACCAGCGACCCGTCGGGAATGCACCAGTTCGACGTCACCACGAGCACGGAACATACTCCAGCCCGCCACGCCCCCCCACGGCACGCGCCGCGGCATCACGTCGCCACCCCTGGTCATCGGCGCGCGGCGCGACGTCCGGTGAACCTCGCCGTCGCCCCGCAGAGCGGCCACGCGAGGATGACGGCTGGGAAAACCCTGCGGCGCGGCCGCGGGCTCATGGTTCATGGAGCCAGAAACGTCGTCAGGCAGCTCGAGTCGAGGGAGCCGTCGAGTTCGGCCCCCGTGACGATCGCGGTGGCCTTGGCCGGGCCCGGCGCCGGAGTGCGATAGCTCAGCTCCACAGTCGACTGCCCGCCCGGCGGGATGCTCGCGATCGCGTCGAACGTGACGTTCGAGCCGTCGATCCGCCAGCGTGACGGCCGCGGATCGCCCAGGAGTGTAGCCCGCTCGGGCAAAAGGATGGTGATGTCCATCTTCCCGGACGCCGTCGAGCCGCCATTCACCACGGTACAGACGAGGTTCGTCGATTGACCGACGACGACCGGGTCGTCGCAGTCGGCAAGCGTGATCCGGATGCCGGCCTCGCGCGGCGTGCGCAGCCTGGGCGCTGTGGAGCGGAGCAGAACGCACGACTCGTCCGCCACCATGACGCCCCCCACGGCGCCGCTGAGCACCGCACGCACGCAGGAGCGTGACGAGCCGCCGGCAGGCACGGACTGCGCCTTGAGGTTGATCTGCCTCCTGGTCTGGCCGCCCGGCTCGATGGGCGGGACGTCCCACAACACGCGAGAAGACGCCAGTTTGTAGCCGTCTGACGCCTCCTGCGGCGTGAACGCGTCGTCCCACGCGAACTCCAACGTCGTCTGCCCGGAAGGTACGGCGCCGGTGTTCCGCACGGTAGCGAAGAACTCGCCCACGGCCCCGGGGACGACCTCCGCGGGCCCGACCAGATCGAGCTCCAGCGAGGGCGGCGAGGCGGGCACGGCGATGCTGGTCGTGGCCGCCACCGCCGGCATGGAGGGCGTGGCAGCCAGCGGCGCGGCGGCCAGCGGCGCGGCAGCAAGCGGCGCGGCAGCAAGCGGCGCGGCAGCAAGCGGCGCGGCGGCAAGCGGCGCGGCGGCGAGGGGCGCGGCCGACGGCACGGCGGATGCAATGGGCAGCGAGGATGCCGGCGCCGCCATCGGAGGCGGATAGGTGGTCGCCGGCGGCGCCTGGATGCCCGATGGCACCGGGTAGTTCGTCGCCGGCGCCGCCATCGGAGCCGCCGCCACCGTCGCTGCCGCGACCTGCAC
>JBILVO010000035.1:0-31967 GCA_044370415.1 Pirellulales bacterium | reverse complement strand
GAGACCGCGTGGCCAGGGGTTCCGTCGTGACCGCCTTTGACCGCATTACGTTCGATCCGCACGTGATGGGCGGCAAGGCCTGCATCCGCGGCCTGCGGGTCACCGTTTCGCTGGTGGTCAACCTCGTGGCCAACGGGATGACGCCCGAGGAGATACTCGCGGCATATCCCTATCTCGAGGCCGAAGACATCCGGCAGTCGCTTCGATACGCCGCGTGGCTGGCGGAAGAGACAGTCCTTCCGTCCGAACCCCTGCCGACATGAGATTCCTGCTCGACATGGGCATTTCCACCGCGGTCGCCGGCTCGCTTCGCAGCCTCGGCCACGACGCGGAGCACCTGCACGACCTGGGGCTCGGCACGCTCCCCGACGCCGAAATCCTGACCAAAGCCCTGCGCGACGGAGCGGTCCTTGTCACGCATGACCTCGATTTCAGCCACCTGCTGGCTGCCAGCGGAGCGGTGCTTCCGAGCGTCATTCTCTTTCGGCTGCGCGATATGCGGCCACCGAACGTGGTGGCCCGGCTTCGTGCCGTGATCGCCGGCCATGCCTCGGCACTCGCCGCGGGGGCGGTGGTGTCGGTCACCGAGTCGCAGATCCGCATCCGCGAACTGCCGCTCGAATCCTGAGACACGAGCGACGCCGCGCCTGCCATGCCCACGCTCGACCGGATCACGATCTATCCCGTCAAGAGCCTCGACGGAATGGACGTGGACGAGGCGGTCGTGCTGCCCTGCGGGGCTCTGGAGCACGACCGGCGTTGGCGGCTCGTCGACATGGACAGCCGCGTCGTCAATGCCAAGCGATCGGCGGTGTTTTCCGCGATCCGGGCCGAATTTGCGCTGCCTGAGCGGCTCGTCACGCTGGCGGTCGATCCCGCAGCGCTCGCCGCGGCGGCCCTGCCGGCGGCCGATCTCGATCGGCTCCGCGGCCTAACACGGGAGTCGTTTCACCTCGTGCCGGGGCAGGGGGGGCCGTGCGGCTGGCTCTCCGAGGCTTTTGGATTGGACCTGCTCCTGCAAGAGCGTGCCGACGGCGGCTTTCCCGACGACCGCGACGCGCCGGGACCGACGCTCATCTCGACGGCGTCGCTCGCCGAGGTGGCCCGCTGGTTCGCCATCGATCTCGACGAATGCCGGCGACGGTTTCGGGCGAACCTCGAGGTCGGGGGCTGCGACGCGTTCTGGGAAGACACGCTCGCGAGCCCTGCCCGTCCAGGGCTCGCACCGTCGCTCTTAGACCTCCCGCCCGACCTTCCGGCCGACCCGTATGCCGACCTCCCGCCGCCGGAGCCGCGGGCGTTTTCCATCGGCGACGTCGTCTTTCGCGCGACGAACGTCTGCCGGCGGTGCGTGGTGCCGGGCCGCGACAGCCGCACCGGAGCGGCGACGGCCCACTTCCGCGACGCCTTCGAAGCCCGGCGGGGCAGGGGGCTGCGGGAGGACGTCGATGCGGGGGCCTGGAACACGCTCTACCGGCTGGCCGTGAACACTCGCCCCGTCGAAAACGCTCGTCGACTCATGATCGGAAGTGATCTCACGACCGCATCCTAAACCGCACGGGACGGGGGGCTCCGGGGAAGCGATCCGGATTGACGGCGACCCTGCCGACTGTACTGGAAAAAGCGGGTCTGTTCAGGTTTTTCCGATCCGACGAGAAGGCCGCCGACCAGATAGTTGACCCCCTTGCAGGACTAGTGTATCCCATGTTGAGCGTCCCTTATGCGTAAGGGCGGCATACCTATTCGGATGTACCTCATCGAAGCCCGTCTCCCACCCGCAGAGGGCAGCGGCGTCCGCAACCTGACCGCCCCCCGCTTCCGGAATCCAAAGGATCTCACAATGTCGATGCTCGAACGGATGCTGGCCACACTGGATGGCATGCCGGACTCATCATGGGGCAGAGGGACACGGGACGTTTTTTCCCGCCGTCGCGGACAAGGACGGCAGCGAAGCAGAGTCGCCAGCCGCAGGCGTTCCGGGCAGGCATCGGTTGAATCGCTCGAGCTTCGCCAACTGCTTGCCGTCAACACATTCGCCACCCTGAGCAATGGCGGCCTCGTGACGATCGTCGCCGAGGGGGGCGACAATGTCTACATTCAGCAGGCGGCCTCACAGCCCAATGCGCTCTTCGTGGCCGACAACAGCAGCTTCCAAAACCGGAGCGTTGTCGGCGGCCCGGCGATCACGCTGAGCCCCATCGGGAATGCCCCCGGCATCGTGCGCGAGCAGTTTCTGCCGACCGTCGACTTCAGCACCATCGACCGAATCCTCATCACGAGCGGGTCGGAGCGGACGGATGTGGTTCCGCAGGATTGGCAGGCCTATCCGACAGCCGCGGTCAGCACCACGTATTTCACGGTTTCACGGCAGGGACAGTTTTATTTCTCCAATAGCTTTTCCCGGTCTCCCACCCAAAGCGGACAAATCTCGATCAGGCAGTCGGATGGCGTCGTTTCGAGCTGGCTTTTCAGTAACATCTCCGATGCGTCACAATCCCCGATTTTGGTCTCCGGGCCAGGCATCACATCGCCCCTTCGCCCCGGTGACGTCTTCCCCGTCAGCTTTAGCTTCATCAACGGAAACTTTTTCAACAACACATCCAGATCGGTGCTCACCGTACAGTGGAACACCCCGCTACTCGCAAGCACTCCCGTACTTGATTCATTTACGTACGAGTACAGGTCGGATCTTTTTAATGGGATTCGTTCAGACACTGACTTCAATCTCTCTCCTTCTGCGGAGAATCAGACGTTTATAAGTCTGCCGAATGCGACCGGGCCAGCAATTAACCCCATCATCCCAAGTACGTTTTTGGGAGCCATTACAATCGATGGTCGGACTTTCGCACTGTCGTCCGATGAGACAGGCGTTCTCTACTTCGATGGAAACACGACCGGCAATTTCGGTGGTCCGACGGTCACCGGCAGCGTGGTGACGGGAGTTGTCCAGGATCCCGAGACTCGAACGTTCAAGCGTGGCGTTAGCTTGTCGATGAGCGGTCGATTTACCGCCAGACTTAATGATGCACGGTATGCCATCGCGACGGGCGGCGATCCCGTGTCGGCGACGGTGTTCGCCGGACACGACATAACAGCCTCGCTAAATATCAACCTGATCAACCCTGGCTCCTCGATCAACATCGACTCACCGGTTGCTGTGCTCGACACTCGGCGGGTGCAGGCCGTCACGCTGCGGGCGACGTCCGTCGACATCAACGCTCCGCTGACGGTGAAGAGTGACACCGCGTTATCGAAGCTCACCTACACCAAGGCCGGCCAAGTGCCGCCCGTCACCCAGCCCGTTTTCACCATCGCCAATCCAGGCCGGGTCGAGGTCGGGCCGGCGCTTGTGAATTCGCAGCTCGGCTTCGAGCAGGCCGCTGCTGTGGCCGAGGTGGTCGGTGGGCAAGTCGAGCGGCTCACGATCCCGCCGGGCCTCGGCGGTGCTGGATACGATGCCATCCGGCCGCCGGAGGTCAAAATCATCAAGCGAATTTCGTCGTCGTCGCCGTTCGTCGAGGCCACGGCGACGGCGATCGTGGATCCTGCGACGACGCGAATCGTCGGCTTCACGATGACAAACAAGGGAAGCGGCTACGGTCAGATCCCCGACGTTTTGATCTCGCCGCCACTTCCGGCGGCGTCGGCCGGAAAGCCTGTCGCCACCGTGTCGAACGGCGCCGTGACCGGCATCGACTTCGCGCGTGGCACCGGCCTGCTGCTCAACGTGCTGCAGACCGATGGCCGGGGCGGCGTGCTGTCGGCCTACGTCGCGGCGGATGGATCCGGACGGTTCGGTGGCCAGGGGTACAGCGTCGACGACATCGTGACACTCGACAGCATCGGGAGCCTGACCGGTCGCTCGGCGCAGTTTCGCGTTCTCGAGGTGAGCTCGAGCGGGGCCGTGAAACGCATTGGAGTGGCGGCTCCGGGTGCTGAATATACGGCCGGCGAGACGTTGGCGCACGATGGATCCCCCTCCCGCGGACGAGGCTACCAGACTCCGCCGCAGGTATTCGTGGCGCTGCCCGATGCCCCGACCGGCACACCTGCGAAGGCGATCGCACAGATCGATGCGTTCGGCAGCGTGACCGGCTTCGTCGTCACAGACCCCGGGAGCGGCTACACGACGGCTCCGCTCGTTCAGATTGCGTCCCTTTCTCCAGGGGCCATCGCGGAATCGCTGCGTTTCAATTCGGTGGTGGAGGCCGGCTCGTTCGACATCAGCCTCGCCGACGATGCCTTCACGCAGTCCACGGTCCGCTCGCAGCTGCTCGTGTCGCGGTCTGGGTCGCTGCAGGCGGACGCGCGCACAAACACACGAGATGTCGACTTCCAGGTCGCCAACAACGTTCGCGCGGAGGTGCACCAGGGTGACATCCTGGTCGAGGGCGTGGTGGCTGCCACGAATCAGTCGTGGCTCATGCAGTCGTCGTCATCCGACGGACGACTCGCGCCGTACATCTTTTCCACCGATGCGATCGGCAGTGGCGTTCCCTCCGGCCGGATCGTGGGCGGCACGGTGGCCGTGACCCTTGCCAACGAACTGCCGACCCCCCTCGACGAGTCCGTCGCATACAACATCGTCAAGCTCGAGACCAACGTCGATTCCCTACGCGTACGGGCTGCCAAGTCGGGAATCGACGCCTCCGCCCAGCCATACCCCTACACCCTGGCGATCAGCGAGGCCGACAACATTGCGATCGATGCGCTCGCGGCATCCAGCTTCCCGATCGAGCTGCAGGCCGCTGGGGAGATGAAGTTCAGTTCCGCGATGACGACGGCGGGTGGCTTCTCGATCCTGAGCGGCGGCACACTCTCCATCGACGGCCCCATGTCTACGACGTTTGGCCAGCTCAACCTCACGGGCAGGGCGCTGCAGATCAATTCGTCGCTGCGGGTGACCGACGAACCCGAGGACGAGTCACGCGCGGACATCAACCTCGTCGCCACTGCCGGCGAAATCCGCGTGCGCGGTGGCGTGATCCAGGCTCCCGGGCGGGTCGTGGTCAATCAACAGACCGCGCGGGTGCCCGGCGCGAAGGCGTATGGCTCCACGTCGCCGAACGTCGCGATCCTGGCCGGCCAGACCGTCTCGATGCCTCTCAATGTCGCCGACGATTTCACGTTCGACGGCCTGGCAGCATCGATCAGCCTCGCGGTGAGCGACCCCGCGTATGGACTGTCCGACCTGTCGATAGCGCTCACATCGCCCACCGGGGCGCGGTACTCGCTCGCGGACCAGTTCCGACTGTCAGGCAAGTCGATGACGGGCACCGTGTTTTCTCCGGAGGCAACGGCATTCCTCCCAAGGCAGGAGCCATACACCGGCTCGTTCCTGCCTTCGTCCGGGTCCGGCCTCACGCAGCTCTACAACCGGATCAGTGCCCAGGGCACCTGGAACGTCGAGGTGACGGCTCGAAACTTGTTTGGCTCGAGCGGCAGTATCGGCAGTATCTCGGCATTCAACCTGACGCTGCGGGATCCGGTGGGCGATACCGCAGGCGATGTGTACGGTGACTCGCAGATCAACGCGAAGTCGTTGCTGATCAACGCCCAGGGGTCTGTGGGGAATCCGTCCCTGCAGCCAGCCGGGAACGAGTTCTATCTACGCACCAACGTGGAATTCGTCGAAGCGACGGCCGGCAAGTCGTTCTCCCTCGCGGACGCTGACGACATCTATATCTCCGCGCTGCGGGCCGGTGGCCAGGTTTCCCTGCTGGCGAACGGCGTCGACCGGGCGGATCGCGAAGCCTTGTCGGGCGTGCTTTCCGAGGTTTCCGCCATCGATGCCAGTGCGCCGGCTGGCAGCATCAACCTGACGGTCTTCACGGCCTCGACGCTCACGCTCGGCAACGCCTCGCTCCTGTCGCTTGCGGCGCCCTTTCGCACCGGACTCTCCCCGATGCGGGCCGCCGGAAATGTCACTATCCGCACCGTCGGCGGATCGCAGGGCGGCGACATCGTCGTCCTCGACGGTCCGCTCGCGGGCAGCAGCGCCCGACCGGTCCGCACGAACACCACGACAGCTCTCGACGGCAAGTACGAGCCGCGAACGCCGGGAATTTTCGCGGCCGCAATTTCCTCCACGAGGAACGGCAGCCTCGCGGGTGTCGTGGGCGCGGGCCTTGCCTCGCCGCTGGCCGTGGGTGATCGCATCCTCGTGAAGGACGGCGTGAAGGGGGGGGGCGGCAGCGTGGATGCCGCCAATGGCATCTACACCGTTCGCCAACTCGGCAGCAGCACCACGAAGTGGCAGTTGGTGCGGGCCGCGGATGCCGACACACTGCCCGAGCTCCAGTCGCGCGTCTTCGTCACGTCACTCGAGGGACCGAACCAGGCCGCCGTGTATCAACTCCTGCACGACACCGCGGCCGCCACGGCCTTCGGAGCGGCCGCGACGACCGTGCAGCCCGTGGCCGTGAGGCTCAACATCGGCTCGGATGACCCAAGTGACAGCGTCTCCTTCGTGGTCTCGACGACCGATGGCACAAACGCATCGCCTGGCTCGCTGGGGAAGATGATCAGTCTCCGGCAGGCGAACGACACGACCGGCTCGCCGGCGTTCAACGCCAATCCGTTCCTCTTCTCGGCGTCGATCTCAACGCCGATCCGCCTGACGCAGGAACTCCCTGTGATCAGCCAGAGCTTCCGCATCGACGGGAAGTCGCGTTACCCCAATGTCTTCAATGCGGCGCCAATCCTCGTGGACGGCTCCAGGATCGTGACGACCAGGACGAATCGGACCGTCACCCCGACGACCGTGGTCGACGGTATCGTCTTGGCCGGCCAAGGCGCGAACGCGGCTTCAGTAGCCAACATGAGCATCGCCGGCTTTCCTCGTGGCGCGGCGATCAAGATCGACGGCAGCGCGAACGTCCTGGTCGACGGCGTCCAACTCGGGATCGATGCGCTGGGCAATCGTCTGGCGAACAAGACGAGCGTTCTCGTTACGTCAGCCGACTCGAAATCCCCCACGACCGGCACTCAGATCAGCAACAGCACCATTGCGGGTGGTGCGGAATCCGGACTGAGAATCGACGGCCTCGCCTCCGGAGTCGTGGTGACGGGTAATCGCTTCGGCACCGTCAACGCATCGAACACCGTGGGCATCATCGTCGCTTCGACGGGCACGAACTCCATCGGCTCGCCGACCGCCGCCCGCAACACGATTTCCAACAGTCAGACGGGAATCCTTCTTTCGGCGGGCAGCACGACCGTCGTGAGCACCACGATTGCCGGCTGCACCGCAGAGGGAATCAGCATCACCGGCGGCAACAATTTCATCGGCACGTCCAAGACCAGCTCGGCTTTCAGCAACGAAATCAGCGGGAACGGTGGCTGGGGCGTGAACGTTAGCACTGCGAGCGTCGCGAACAACCAAAAGATCCAGGGCAACTTCTTCGCCCGACTCGGTGCGAATCGGCTCGGAAACATCGGGGTCAACAGGGCCGCCCCCGCGGCCACATTCGGCTGGACCCCGCTGGCCAGCGGACTCGATGCGAATGGCAACGTCGACCCAGCGACTGCGGGTGGCACGGGTGGCACGGGTGGCACGGGTGGCACGGGTGGCACGGGTGGCACGGGTGGCACGGGTGGCACGGGTGGCACGGGTGGCACGGGTGGCACGGGTGGCGGCACGACCCCGCCAAAGCCGAACTCGAAGTACTCGTGGCGGGTCAGGCGGTGACGCCCGTCAGATCGGGCCCTGCCCGCGATGCTCACGGCGTCGGCAGCGGCACGATCAGGGCCGGGTCGTAGTTCGGCGGCGGCGGCGGCGGGAAAGTGGCGGTCGTCCCCGTGGTCGCCGGGCTCGGCTTCGGCATCGTCGAAATGACAGCGTCGTTGTTGAGTGCCGCCAGATTGTCCGGGCCGACCGCCTTCACGGAGAGCGAGTTGAGGCCAGCCGCGGTGTTGCTCGTCGTCAGGTAGATGTCGGACGCGAGCTGGATCGACCTCGTGATGCCGCCCGCCGTGCCGGTGTAGTAGGCCGTGGTGGCCAGGCCGGTGATCCGGTTGCCGATGATGTTGGCGTTGATCGCGCCGCTGGGCCCACCGGCGGCCGTGCCGCTGCCGTTGACGGCGAGGTTGATGCCGTTGCCTCCGGCCGGCGCAGTGAGCAGGTTGTTGCTGATCGTGATGTCGATGAGGTCGTTGTCGTTCGGCGCCGAGCCCTGGATGCCGATGTTGGCCTGGATGATGGAGTCGGTCACCTGCACCGTCGACGTGCCGGAGGTCACCCGCACCGTCGACGTGCCGGAGGTGGTAGTGGCACCGACCGGTGTCCCGGTCACCGAGATGCCGTAGTTCTGCAGATTGAGGATCGTGGATTTCTCCACGATCGCGTTGGCCCCGGTGACGACGATCGCCGGTCCCGTGGAATTGACGATCTTCGTGTTGTAGATCCTCACGCGGCCCGGGGCACTGTCCGACGGCTGAGCGAAGTTGTTGGCGACGACGGCGGAGCCGGAGGTGTCGGTGATCGTGGAGTCGGAGACGTTTACGAACGGGCTGCTGTTGCTGGTGGTGGAGGAGACGACAAATCCGTCGGCCGTGAGGTTCGAGAGCTTCATGTTCGTGAAGTTGAACGTCGCCTGTTTCTCATCGATGTCCCGGATTAGGACGCCCGTCTGCGACGGGCCGGTGCCCTTGATCTGCACGTCGTTCACGTAGGCGGTGCCAGCGGCGATGCCGGCGCCGTCGGTGATGCCTATGCTTGCGCCCTCGATCGACAGGTGATCGACGAGCACGTCGGGCTTGTTGAGCTGGATCGCCGGGCCGACGGCGTTGGTGATCACTGGATAGGTCGACGACGCCGTCGTCGTCCAAAGCGGGATGTTGCCGCAGTTCGCCGTGCAGAGCATCAGCGACGTGCCCTCGCCAACGAGGTACTGGTGCGCGGCCGCAAACTGGAAGCCGTTGGGGCCCGTGTCGTACGGGCAGTTAAGGCTGTCGCCCACGCGGACGAAGACGATGTCGTATGGCCGCGGATTCGCCTCGAGGATCGCCTGCGCGTTCTGCAGCGTCTTCACCGGCCGCTCCCAGGTGCCGGTGCCGCCGGCGGCGACGTTGAGCGAGCTGTCGACGTGGATCACCTTGTAAGGGGTGCCTGCCACCCCGGCCGCCTGCGCCGCCGGGGTATTCGGGATAAGCGCCTGCTCCGGCGCCGTGTGGGCCCGCACGACGTGCTCGTTGCGGAACATCGGCTGCTCCATCTGCTCGGGCACGTTCCGCCGCCGCGATCCGCCCATGCGGTAGGTGAGCCGCGCGAAGCCGGTCCAGTCGAAGTAGCTGTCGTTGTTGGCCTGGAGCGAGAAGTCCCAGTTCTTGATGAGCGTCATGTCGAGCCGGGTGTACACGCCGCCGAACCAGGGCACGACGTCCTGGCCGTTCACGAAGTTGTAGCGGCTGTTGCCGTAGGCGTAGCCGCCCACGCTCACCATGCCGGCCCAGTCGGTCAGGCCCGGGATGTAGGCGCCGATCTCGAGGTCGGTGCCGGCGAGGGCCGCGTTGACGCCGTTGGTGCACAGGAGCGAATTGCCCACGAACGGCCCCATGATCTGGGCCGTGGTGCCCACGGGGATGTAGCCGTTGCTGCGGATGTTGCCGTAGTCGGTAAGCCACTCGGCCGACACGCCCACCTGGCTGTAGGTCTGGCCGCCGGCGAAGACGTAGCTGCCGCTGTCGTCCTTGATCGTCGTGTTGGCATACTGGCTCTGGTCGCCGTCGTAGTCCCAGTAGACGCCGACGCCAAAGAGCGTGCCGCCGAAGAACTGCTTCCGCACGGTGCCGACGTTCGAGAAGAAGCCGCCGTAGTTGCTCAGGTGCGTCCGCAGGTCGGCCGACCAGATGCCGCCCAGGTCGTCTTCGCCGTAGGGAATGAAGCCGCCGATCGTGTAGTAGCTGCCCCGGTAGCCGAGGCCGCGATCGGCCGCGTTGATGCCGTAGTAGAGCCAGCCGGGGCCGTATTCCTCGAGGGACGCCAGCCGCCCGACAGCCCCGCCCACGATTCCCGAGGCCGGCGCCATCGCCGACTGCCCGACTCCGCCGCCGCCAAAGCCACCCGCCAGCGCCGTCCCCTGGACCACGCCGCCCTCGCTGAGCTGCCCGACCTGCGCGTTCGCCAGCCGCGCTGGGCTCTCGCCGATCGAGGCGGCGATCAGCATCATCGCCAGCGCACGGCGAGCCCGTCGCTTCCAGGCGGCGGCCCTCCGGCGGATCGCCCGGCGGCGGGCGGCGGCACGTTTTCCGGAACGCTTGGCGGATTTTTCCATCGCAGTCGTATCCGTCGCGGTCGCCGGCAGACCGTGCGGGGGAGCCCCCGCGCGGAAAAACCGGCATGGTCGTCAGGAGTGATCGACCCACCGCGACAGGATCCATGAGCATTTTCGGAAGGAAGCCCGGGACCGGCAGGGCCGAGGAGGCTTCCCCAGATTGCCGGACCTGCCGGCACGCCGCTGGGCCGGCGGGCTCCCGGGGCCGTATAACGGGCGCTGTGAGCCCGACGCTCGCCTGCAGCGGCCCGAGGCCTCGAGCCCCACAGTCAGTCACACGCTCAGCCCCACCACCAACACCGCGGCCCCCAGCCTGCCACCCCCACCACCTCCATGTGGCTCACGCAGACCTACGACGCGCTCCTCTTCGACTGCGACGGCACGCTCGCCGACACGATGCCGGCCCACTACAGGGCCTGGCTCGTCGCGACCGAGGCCCACGGCCTCGACTTCGACGAAGACCGCTTCTACGCCTTCGCCGGCCGGCCGTCGCGAAACATCATCGCCAGCCTCGCCGCCGAGGCGGGCATCGAGATCGACATCGATCATGCCGCCCGGGCGAAGGAGGCCTCGTTTCTCGACCAGCTCGCCCACGTCCAGCCGATCGACCCCGTCGTGGACGTCGTGCTGCGTTCCCGTGGCCGGATCCCGATGGCCGTCGTCACCGGCGGCTACCGCGACATCTGCATGAAGATCCTCGCCCACATCGGCGTGGCAAACGCCTTTGAGACGATCGTCGCCAGCGAAGACACCGAACTGCACAAGCCCGAACCAGAACCGTTTCTGGAGGCGGCGCGACGGCTGGGGGCCCGGCCGGAGCGGTGCGTCGTCTGGGAGGACAGCGATCTCGGCCTCGAGGCGGCCCGCAGGGCGGGCATGCACTGGATCGACGTACGGTCGTTCCACCAGCCGGAACGGGTCACGGCATGACCGCAAACGCCGGGGGGCCCGGATGCCCGGAAGATGGATGGCTGGAACGTGGATGACCGGAAGATGGCTGCCCTGAAACCCGACACCGCGGCCACCGGCCCCGGCGCCGTCACGCTGGCCGACATCCGCGCGGCCCACGAGCGGATCCGCTCCGGCATCTACCGCTCCCCCTGCCCGCGGAGCGAGCCGCTCTCCGAGCTCACCGGCTGCCGGATCTTCTGCAAGCTCGACCTCCTGCAGCGGACCGGCAGCTTCAAGGAACGCGGCGCCCGCAATGCGCTGCTCTCGCTCGACGAATCGCAGCGGGCCCGCGGCGTGGTCGCCGCCTCGGCCGGCAACCACGCCCTCGGGCTGGCCTACCACGGCAAACTGCTCGGCATCCCCGTCACCGTCGTCATGCCCCGGTTCGCGCCCCTGGTGAAGCTGACGACCTGCCGCCGGCTCGGGGCCCGCGTGATCCTCGAGGGGGAATCGTTCGAGGAGGCGCGGCGGCTGGCCGCCGACCTGGCTGTCCGAGACGGCCTGAATCTCGTCCACGGCTTCGACGACGCGCGGGTCGTCGCGGGGCAGGGGACGATGGGCCTGGAGGTGCTCGAGGACGTGCCCGACGCCGACGCGATCGTGGTGCCGACGGGCGGCGCGGGCCTGCTGGCCGGTGTGGCGACGGCCGCCAAGAGCCTAAACCCCGGCATCCGCATCATCGCGGTCGAGCCGACCGCCGCGGGAAGCCTGAGCGCGTCGCTGGCGGCGGGCCGGCCCGTGCAGGTGCCGACGCGGCCAACCCTCGCCGACGGCCTGGCCGTGGGGAAGGTGGGTGCGATCCCGTTCGCGATCGCCTCCCGGCTCGTCGACCGGGTGGTGACCGTCGACGAGGAGGCGATCTCGTTGGCGGTGCTGCGGCTGCTCGAGCTCGAAAAAACCGTGGTGGAGGGGGCGGGTGCCGCGGCCCTGGCCGCGGTGATGGGGGAGGCGGGCAAGGAACTGGCCGGCCGCACCGTGGTGCTCCTTCTCTGCGGCGGCAACATCGATCTCACGATCCTCGACCGGGTGATCAAGCACGGCCTCGCCACCGACGGGCGGCTCTGGCGGTTCACGACGCAGGTGACCGACCGGCCCGGAGGCATCGCCAAGCTCACCGCCGCGATCGCGGCCGCCGGGGCGAGCGTGCAGGAGATCGTGCACGATAGGGCCTTCTCCGGCCCCGACGTCTTCGTGACGAGCGTGGAGGTGACCGTCGAGACCGCCGACCGCGACCACGTCGTCGCCCTCTATGAACGGTTGCGGTCCGAGGGGTTTTCCGTGGTGCCGTCGACGGCGCCCGGCGTCCTGCCCGCCCGCCGCTGACGCGGCCGCTTCCCGCGACCGCGACCGCGGCCGGGCGGCGGTGCGGGCCCGGCGACCGGCGGGGCCTGGCAGACTGTGCGGCCTGGCGCGATCAGGAGGGCCGCGTTTTTTTTGTGCTCCCCGCCCCGACGGTGCGCCGATCCCATCCAGGTTGTGGCGAAGGCCGGTCGCCACCAAAGGCAGGAGCATGCCCATGATCACCCATCAACGCGGCCTTCTCGCCGCGCCGGCGAACACGGTCTCTTCGCAGACCGAGGCGCACCGCGAGCGCGAGCGACTCCGTCGCGAGCTTCTCAAACGGATCCTGCATCGGGAGACCCGTCGTCAGGCGACGCGGGGAGCAGCGGGGTAGCGGGCACGAGGAATCGCGGCCCCGACCAGGGAGATGCCCATGCGACACCTCTGCCATCGCCTGCTTCCCGCCATCACGTGCGTGCTGTGCCTCTCCTGCCTGCCGGCGGCTGCCCAGCAGTCGCCCTGGGGCTGGGGGACCGCTGCGCCCACCACGTGGTCGCAGGAGCTCGTGGCCGATTACCTGCTGACCGGCCAGACGCCGCACCCGGCGGTGGTGCGGATCGTCGCGCCCGAGCGGTCGGGCACGTCGCTGGGGTCGGGCGTGCTCGTCGACATCAATCGCTCGCAGGGGCTCGTGCTCACCAACTGGCACGTGGTCCGCGACAGCCGCTCGGCGGTGCTCGTGCAGTTTCCCAACGGCTTTCAGACGGCGGGCACCGTGATCCGCTGGGACGAGGCCTGGGACCTGGCGGCGATCGTGATCTGGAAGCCGCCGGCGACGCCGATCCCGATCGCGGCCGCCGCGCCCACGATCGGCGAGCAGCTCACGATCGCAGGCTACGGCCGCGGCCCCTACCGGGCCGAGACCGGCGCGTGCACCGACTATCTCTCTCCCGCCACCGGCTACGCCCGCGAGTTCGTGGAGCTGGCGGCCACGGCGCGGCAGGGGGATTCGGGCGGCCCGATCCTCAACGAGAAGGGGGAGCTCGCCGGCGTGCTCTTCGGCCAGAACAGCGGCCGCACGATCGGCAGCTGCTCCACGCGGGTGCGGACGTTCCTGGCGAGCGTCGGCTCCAGCGGCTTCACCCCCACGCCGATCGCCGAGTTCTCCGACGTGCGGGCGATCGATCGCGGCCTGGCTGCGTCGGAGGGCGGCGGCCGCGTGCGGATGGCGGCGGCGACCCGCGACGATGGCGGCATCCGCGAGGGCACGCTCGAGCGGTCGACCCACGTCGCGGCCCCGGGGCAGGCCGCACCTCCCGTCGCGATCGCCCAAGCGGCTCCCGGCATCCCGCCAGGCTTTCAACAGGGTTTTCAGCCAGGCTTTCAGCCGGGATTTCAGCAGGACGGCCCGCCCGGACAGGGCTTCACGACCGCGGGGTTTGCGCCTCCTCCGGGACCGCAGGCCGCGCACGGCTTCGCGTCGCTGGGAATCTCGTCGCCGGCCGCAGCGCTGCCGTCGCTGGCCGAACTCGCGGCGATGTTCGACGTGCGGACCAACGGCCGCGCCATGCTCTCGGCCGCGGGGGGGCTGGCCCTCATGTTCCTCGGTCTGCGGACGATCTTCGGCGGCCGGCGGCGGGCGACCGCAGACCGACGGTCGCTCGCCTTCCACGACGAATGACCGACCGATCGCCGCGGCCGCGGCGGCCGATCGCTACCGCTATTTCGCCTTCTTCGTCACCGTCGCCTTGCGGATCGTGACCGGCTCCACGGGCCTGTCGCCCCCTCCGGTGCGGACGTTGCCGATGCCCTTCACAACTTCGAGGCTCGCCGCGTCGGCCGTGCGGCCGAAGGCGGTGTACTGGTTGTCGAGGTGGGGCACCTTCTCCAGACAGATAAAGAACTGGCTGCCTGCCGAGTTGGGGTTGCTCGTGCGGGCCATCGAGAGCACGCCCGGCTCGTGGGACGTGCGGTTGAATTCGGCGGGGATGGTGTAGCCCGGGCCACCGGTGCCGGTGCCCTCGGGGCAGCCGCCCTGGATCATGAACCCCTTGATGACGCGGTGGAAGCAGCCGCCGTCGTAGAAGCCGCTCTCGGCGAGGGCCACCATGTTGCGGACGTGGCCGGGGGCGTGGGTCGCGTCGAGCGCGAGGCGGATCGGCCCAGCCGACGTGTCGAGCGTGACCTCGTAGTCGAAGCCCGCGAGGTCGAGCGCCTTGGCGGCATTCTGGAGTTCGGCGGGGGACGGCTTGGGCATGCGGGGCTCCTCGGGGCGTGGGGTGATGAAACGAGCGTCGACACCTGGCCCGGTTTGCTGGGCGGCGGCGCGCAGCTGATACTCAGGCGCATGCAGCCTCCTGGATCCGCAGCCGGCGCCGCCGACCTTTCCGGGCGAAACCTCGGAGGATACCGGCTCCTGCGCCGGCTGGGAAGCGGCGGCATGGCCGACGTCTACCTGGCCGAGCAGCAGTCGCTCGGCAGGCACGTGGCGGTGAAAGTGCTGCGGCCGGCCACGCTACGACATCCGGCGGCGGTGGAGCGGTTCATGCAGGAGGCCCGTGCGGCGGCGGCGCTCGTGCATGGCAACATCGTGCAGATCCACGAGGTGGCCTGCGTCGACGGCATCCACTTCCTCGCGGAGGAGTGCGTGTCGGGCCCGTCGCTGAAGGCCTGGTTCACGGCCCGCGGCCCGCTCGACGCGCCGCAGGCGCTCAGCGTTTTGTCACAGGTCGGCTCAACGCTGGTGAAGTCGGCGCAGGCGGGGATCGTGCACCGTGACATCAAGCCCGAGAACCTGCTGGTCACTCCGGCCGGCGAGGTGAAGGTGACCGATTTCGGCCTCGCGCGGATGCTGGAGGACGACCTCGAGCTCACGCAGGAGGGGATGACGCTCGGCACGCCGCTCTACATGAGCCCGGAGCAGGCGGCGGGCAAGGCCGTCGACGTGCGCAGCGACCTCTACTCGCTCGGGGCGACGGTGTACCACCTGTTGGCGGGCGTGCCGCCGTTCACCGGCCCGACCAGCCTCGCCGTGGCGATGGCCCACCAGCGCGAGCCGCTCATGCCGCTGGCGGCCCATCGTCCCGAGCTGCCCGCGGGGCTCGGGCGGATCGTCGATCAACTGCTCGAGAAGAAGCCGGAGGATCGGTGCGAGTCGCCGACCGAGCTCCTGCAGGCGGTGGAGGCGGTGGAGGCGGCGATCTCGACGGGGTCGCGGCATGGGCGGCTGCCGCTGGCGTGGGAGGGGGAGGCGGTCGACTGGCAGGGAGCCTCGGCGGCGCCGCGGGCCGCAACGGTCGCGTCGGCGGGCCGCACGCAGCCGCAGACGGGCCGGCTGCGTGAGGCGAGCAGGCTGCTGCAGACAGCCGCGGAGCGGGAACGGATCGACCGTGAGCTGGCGCGGCGGGAGGCTGCGAGGCGGGCGTGGCTGGTGGCGGCCGGGGCGGCCGTCGCGCTCGCGATCGGCTTTGTGATCGGGCGGAACCGTCCCCGACGATCCGAGCTGTTCCGCACCCGCGGCTGACGCACCGGCGAGCCGCCAGGCCCCCTCGGCGCTCGTGGCCATGCACCGCCCCGGCAGCCGACAAGGCCGGCGGCTGGAGCACGATAACACTGCGAAAAGACCGGGTATTCCGGCCGTATCACCGGGGTTCAAGTCTGCTTGACACCCCGTCCGACACTGCTAGAACCAAGTGTGCCTTTCAAAAGCCACAGCGCCCCCATCGTCTAGTGGCCCAGGACGTCGGGTTCTCAGTCCGAAAACCGGGGTTCGACTCCCCGTGGGGGTACCTCAGCTGGCCGTGATCCTCGTCGTGGGGATCACGGCCATCTTCATTTGAGACGTGAGCCGACGGGTTCGTCCGGCGTGGTCCGTGGCCGGTTCCTCTTCCTCGCTAGGCACAACGCCCCGCCAGTCGGCGACACCCCGTGTCTGGCGTCCCCGTGTCTGGCGTCCCCGTGTCTGGCGTGCCCGCGGATCGCTTCACGCGCGATTCGCGCTTTCGCCGTACCGTGTCTCTCAGCCCGGCGAGACACCGCTCCCGCAGGGGCCCCTGCAAGTCGGCCAGAGCGTTCGCCGAAGCCTATCGAATGACTTCCTTCACCCACACGGAGAGCGACAACCGGCACGTCTGCAGGAAATCAAGCACACGTTCTTGACAGATGCCACCGTCAAACGCGAGATCGAGTTCGAGATGAGGATCGCCGTCATCATCAAGATATGATCTCGAGTATCTCTTGGTGCGATTCCAATCGTTGACGATCGCGAGCTTTGCCGAATTGTCGTCGAAAGCCGCGTGAAACTGTATCGCGCTCCCGTCTTTCGTCAAAAACAACTGCGATTTCAGGCCGTCGATATTCCACTCGATGAACCGCTCTTCCCGAATGGTCACTGCATATCCCTCGCGCTTCATCGCCTGCGCAAGCTCGCGCAGCGAGACCCGCTCCAGAACGGCATTCGGCGTCTTGGTCTCCTCCTCGTCCTCAAATTGCCGCTGTGCGAAAGGATCAACCGAAGCCTCCCTGTCGGCGAACGGCGCAGCCGCGGCCTCAGCCCGCCGTGGCTTTTTGTTTCGATAGTCTGCGAGGGAGTCACGAACCTCCCTTTTCTGCTCCGGGGGCGCCAACGCCAGCGCTCGCTCCGCGCACCGTTCCGCCGAGGCAAAGTCGCCTGATTCCGCATAGACGGCGCCGAGCGTGTCGATAAAGCTCCAATTGTGCCACTCGCTTTTTACACAGGCATACAACGCGTATGCGATCGCGTCCGGATCTCGCCTCGCCTCACGATCCGGATGGGTCGCTGCGAGCCAGGCACGATTATTCGCCGCCCAGAGCATGAGCGGATCTTCGACGAGAACGCTTTCATAGAAACGCCGGGCAGCCGCGAAGTCGCCTCGATCGGCCGCCCGATGCGCCTTGTTGTAAAGCGTGATCGCCTCCTCGGGCCCATGATCTCCCAGGGCGGCAAGGCATTCGGCTCGCAGACTGTAGTAATCCCGCTCCGATGGGTTCGTCTCATGATCCGTCTCGATCGCCCGCATGACAAGCCGCAAGGCGTCGGCTTCACGGCCTGCTGCGAAAGCCTTCTTCGCCTCGTCGTCAAGATTCGCCGCACGACGCGGCGAGGCAACCCAATCATCCTTCGCCGGCGGCACCTTCGCGGGCACCGCCGCATCGCGAACGAACCCTGGAACCGCGTACGCCGGACACACGAGAACGGCGAAATACACTGACAGCACCGCGGCAGCCACGCGTGGGGGACTCATGCAGCATCAACGGCGACCAGCCGCTCCTCTGTACGGGGGATTGGATAGCCACAGCAGACTACGGCCGCAACCCACCTTTCCGCAAGCGGCAGAGCGATTCGCCCACGGAGCCGCGCCCTACGCGGCTTCACGACGCGGCTGCGCGGCCCGATAGGCCTCGACGGCCACGATGATCGAGTCCAAGGCTTCGAACATGTTGCTTTCGCCACGGTCGAACGCGGCCGTCGCGGCCTTGATCTCAGCCACGATCTCGGCCACGGCGAGAATCGCGAACGCCGACTGGGATTGCGGGATTTTGATCGTCATACACACCTCCTTGAGAGCGAACACGCCGACACTTCCTGTGCGGCCACGGACGCACCATAACGCGATCGACGCCCCTCGTCTTGCACGAGGCGTGCGCCGCGACCTCACCCGAGCGGGCTTCTGGCAGCCCATGATCACCCGTTTTCCCGACGGGCGCCGTCGATTCGCCTTTCCCCGCGCGCGGCGACTACCATGCAGGCCGTGCGGCGGCGCATGCGACGACGGCACACGTCGTCGCGGCCCACTCCGCGGGCGCCATGCCCCCAGGGACGGTGCGAATGGATGCGTCCCGCTGCTCGCCGTACCCGCACCACACGTGGCTTGCGCATTGGTTCGGCATCCAGCCGCCATGCATCTTCGATGTGCTCGAGTGCCGCCACGCCACGCATCGCGTCATGCTCACGGTGGCCGGAGCCGCGGTTGTCCACTGGTCGACGCGTGACGCGCAGAAGACTTTCCAGACGACGGAGGGTGTCCTTGGTTTTTTTCCCTGCGATCACGAGATGCACTCCCTGGCGATGACGTCTGCCGGCGGATTCGCCGTGTTTGAGGTGCTCATCCCCGCCGCTCACATCCGCAGCGTCTGCGAGTCGGAAGGCATGCACGCCGGCACCAAAGCGACTCCTCGTCCAGCCTTCCGGGATGCCTTGATCCGGGCCAGCCTTCTGCGGCTGTCGATGGAGGCCGGAGCGCCCCGGGTGTCGGAGGACATCGGCGACGAGATCGCGGCCCGCCAGATCATCATCAGTCTCTCGCGGATTCTCGGAGTCGGGCAGCCTGACTGGCACGACGATACGAGCGTCTTCCTGCCCGCTGTCATGCGGCAGATCGTCGAGCGCATCGACGCGCACGCGGCCACACTCCTGTCGGTCGATGGCCTGGCCGGCGCGTTCGGCCTGTCACCGGGACACTTCGCGAGAAAGTTCCAGCAGTCGACCGGCCTGAGCCTTGGCCGCTTCGTGAACACCCGACGCATCGGAATGGCGATCCCCCTGCTGGCGGGCGGCACGTCGTCGCTCGCGCGAATCGCGATCGATCTCGGCTTTTCCTCGCAGAGCCATTTCACGCGGCTCTTCAGCAGCCACACGGGAATGTCGCCGCAGCAATTCCGGCGGCAGCAGCGGCGGACCAACACCTGAACGCGAGCCGGAAGCCGATGCCGACGGCATTCCGTCAGTCCCCCCGTCCTGCCGCAGGCGCCGCCATCGACCGGCACTCGCGGACGTGTCCGACGAGCACGAACGCCGGCGCCATGCGTCGAAGCCGACACCGACGAATATCCTCCCCGCTCCTCTGCATTGCAGGCCGCTCGATTGCAGTATGATGCATGAGCGGCCATTCCCCCGTCGGACGGCAGACACCCAGAGACCACCCTTATGAGCGAGCATGTCTCCACGCCGGCCATGTCGAAGGAACTCGCTCAGATGGCCCTGTCGATGCAGGCGGAGCGCACCGGCCACACGCCCAAGGCCGTGACCGTGGTCGCCAGCGACGAGACCGTCGTGGTGACGCTGCACGAGGCGCTGACGCCCGCCGAGAAGATCCTGGCCCGCACCGAAGACGGCGCGTCGAAGGTCGAGCAGTACCATCGTGCGCTCTTTGCCGTGTCGTGCGACGAGTTGCGCAAGGAGATCCAGCGGCTGACCGGCCGCAAGGTGCGCGAGGCGGCGGTCGTCGTCGAGCCGGCGACCGGCGCGATCGTCCATGCGTTCACGAGCGGCACGGTGGTGCAGATTTTCCAGCTCGAGCCGCATGGCACGGGCACGCTCGTCTCGGCAGGGATTCCGTTGGGAGACGATCCGCCCCCCGGCTGACGGCCGGCTCGAGCAGGCTCACCACCCCGCGAGGCAGGGGAAGGGACGCGGCCCGAGGCGGCTCCCGAGGTGTTGACACCCCCCGCGTCCGCACGGGTAATCTTTTTGCGGAAGGTTGGCACGACGACTCCACGAAGCTGCCGTCGGCGTGCCCAACGCGTTTCCCCCACCCGCGCTCCCGGCTCATTCGAGGAGGCCTTTGCCGTGCCGCTGATCCAACACGCGACCTCTGGTTCTGCACGCCGCTGGCGGGTTGCCGCGCCCTGCCTGCTGATCGCCGCCGTGGCATTAGCCGGTGCCAGGGCAATCGGCGACGAGGTTCCCGTCAAACAACCGGCGGAGTTGCTCCGCAAGAACGGTTCCCTCCTTCCGGTTCCACTGCTCCTGAAGGTGCGTGGGGGCAATGTGACAGCCCATTCCGACACATCGATAGCGCCCCTCAATTTTCGTCCGGGCGAGATTCAGGCCATTCGGTTCCAGCAACGTGAGCCCGAGCCGGAAGTGAATGGCGCTTCGCGCCTGAAGTATTTTTACGACCCCAAGTCCAAGAGCTTCGAGAAACACAAAATCCTGGCCACGATCAGCACCTGGAACATCTCCCAGGAGTCGGGCATCCAGGAGGTCACTGAATCTACCGCGCGTCGGAATGAACTGGGCGAGACGGTCGTGGAGACGACGAAAAAGAACAAGGTCGTCTATGCCCCCACCGCCACACTCTCCGCCACGTTTGAGAACAAGCAGTCAACGTCGGTAATCGTGAGCTACGAACTTATCCTGGTGACAACCGACGGCGAATTCCTCCACAAGGAAGAAATTACGTTGGACGGCGACGAATCGAAGGACGTGGAGATCGACGTTCCCACGGGTGGCCGTGGGATTCAGCGAGCGGTCGTCTCCGACGTCTACAATCGTCTCACGGGCAAGTGACGCAAGATGCGCCGATTCGTGGCAGCCACGGTCGCCTGGCTGGCCCTGTCGAGCTGCGGAGTTTTCCGGGGCGTGCTGCACGGACAGACGTGCCTCGCCGAGGAACCGGCACGCGGGCGGCACGACGCCCTCGTCGGCAGCTACTACTACCCGTGGTACACGACCGAGCGCTGGACCCGGGAGCCGGTGACCGACACGCCACGCCTCGGCTGGTATTCGAGCGATGACCGCCGCGTGGCCGACGCCCACATCCGTCAGGCCCGGCAGGCCGACATCGACTTTTTTCTCGTCTCATGGCAGTGCTTCGCCGTCGCCGCGCCGTTCGTCGACGACGACCAGCCGATGCTCCTGATCACGAGCTTCAACGAATGGCACGAGGGCACCGAACTCGAGCCCTCCGGGGAGTACGGCGAAAAATACCTCGACCTCACCCGCGAACTCGTGGCCCCGCTCCGCGGGCGACCGTCACGCAGCCCCTGACACCGCGTTCCCGGCCCCCGTGTGGAGCACAACCGCATGGCATCGCACCGACACCGCTCGTCACCAGCCGCCTGGATCCTGCTCACGGCGTTCGCCGCGACAGCGGCGTGCCCGGCACCTGCGGCCGAACCCGCTGCGGCCGACGCCACACTCGACGTCGACGTGGTGGTCGTCGGCGCGACCCCAGCCGGTGTGACCGCGGCGGTGGCCGCCGCCCGCGGCGGGGCGCGGGTCGCCGTGCTCGAGGCATCGAGCCACGTCGGCGGCATCGTCGCCGGCGGGCTCACCAACACCGACATCCGCAAGCACGGTGCGGTCGGCGGCCTCTACACCGAGTTCAAGCGGCGAATCGTGGAGCACTACGTCGCGGCCCACGGCCCCGACTCGGCCGACGTGCGGCTGTGCCGTGGCGGAAACATGTTTTCGCCGCGGGTCGCCGAACGGGTGTTTCGCGAGATGCTCTCGGGCGAGCGGACCATCCGGCTCCTGGAACGGCATCGCGTCGTGGCGGCAACCGTCAGGGAAGGGCAGGGGGGCGAGCAGCCGGCGACACCGGGCAGGCGGATCGACGGCGCGGATCCAGGCGCGGCCGGGCCAACCGTGAAGCTCGTCGGCATCAGGGCCACGAGTCTCGCACATCCGACATCGGCGATCGACCTCCGCGCCAGGGTCTTCGTCGACTGCACCTACGAAGGAGATCTGGCGGCACTTGCCGGGGCAGACTACCGGGTGGGCCGCGAGAGCCGCTCCGCGTTCCGCGAGCCGCATGCCGGCCGTCTGTACGCCCGGTTCGGAGACCGCAATCCGCTGCCCGGCTCCACCGGCGACGCCGATGCAGGCATCCAGGCATTCTGCTTCCGCTTCCACCTCACCAAGGATCGGGCCAAGCAGGTTGCCGTCGAACGGCCGGCGGCATTCAACCGCGACGACTACCGGCACCTGCTCGACCAGATGGCGGCAGGCCGCGTGACGGCCTTCTCCCAGGTGATCCAGCTCTACGCGATGCCAGGCGGCAACCACGAGGCCAACAGCGACCACCCACACCCCGAGACGGGAGTGCCCGCTGAGTCGCTCGACCTCGCCGAGGAGAACTGGGGCTGGCCCGAGTCCGGCCCCGAGGAACGCCGCCGCATCTTCGAGCGCTACTGGTCGCACAACGAGGGCCTGCTGTGGCTGCTCCAGAACGACCCGGCGGTGCCGGCAGCGATCCGCGCGGAAGCTGCACAGTGGGGCTTTCCGACGGACGAGTTCACCGACACCCGCCATCGCCCGCACCACATCTACGTGAGGCAGGGCCGGAGGATCTGGGGCGAGTACACGCTCACGGAAAACGATGCGACACCCGAGTTCGCCACGGGCCTGCCGAAGAAGCAGCCCGACGGCATCGCCGTGACCGAGTTCGAGTTCGACTCGCACGGGGTCACGAAATACGATCCCGCCCACCCAGGCGTGCGCGAGGGCTACTTCTTCATCTCACACGATCCGTTCCAGCTGCCCTACCGGATCATGCTGCCGAGATGCGTCGACGGCCTGCTCGTGCCGGTGGCCTGCAGCACGAGCCACGTCGGCTACCAGACGCTCCGCATGGAGCCGGTGTTCATGGCGCTCGGCGAGGCGGCGGGCATCGCCGGGGCGACAGCCGCGGCCACGGGCGTGGAGCCGCGCAGGCTCGACGTCGCCGCCGTGCAGCGGGAAATCCTCCGCCGCGGCGGCGTCATCCTCTACGAAAACGCGCGGCTCGTGCCGGACACTCTGCGCTGAAACATTGCCGGACGTTCCTCACGCCTTGAGCGTGTCGTCGTGGCGACCCGTCGCCGGGGGCAGATCGCAGGAGTGCAGGGCCCGCAGCGCCGCCACGGCGCCCGCCCGCTTCTCCGCGTCGTTGTCTTCCCACTCGATGTTGATCGCCCCGCTGTAGCCGGAGCGGTTGAGCTCGACGATCACCTCCTCGACGTCGACCGCGTCGCGGCGGCTGCCCGCCGTGACGAAGTTCCAGCCGTTGAGCCTGCTGCCCATCGGCCGGTGGCCGCCCAGGCGGCCCGCCCGCGTCGGGCCGTCGATCACCTGCACCCCCTTGATGTGGGCCGAGTGGATCGCGTCGGCATACTCGCGGATGAAGGCGATCGGACAGACGCCCTGCCAGACCATGTGGCTGGGGTCGAGGTTGAAGCCGACGACGTCGGTGCCGTAGCCGGACTTCCCCAGGAACCGCAGGTAGTCGCCGGCCGACTCGATGTCGCCCATCGCCCGCTCGCCAGGATGGCATTCGAGATCGAAGGTCACGCCGTACTTCCGGCAGGCGTCGAAAACCGGCGCGAACCGCTCGACGAGAAGTTCGAGGCTGACGTCGAGCACCTCGGGGATCGGGCAGCCGCCGATCGCCTTCGGCCGCGGCGGAAACTCGAACCAGTGGCTCCAGCAATGGGCCGGCGAGCCAACGAAGCCCGGCACTGCGACCTTCCGGTCCTGCAGCTTGCCAAGGTAGTGGGCCAGGCGGACGGAGCGGACGAGGTCGGCGCGGGCCTTGTCGTGGATCAGCTTTCCCACCTCGTCGGGCACGAAGTAGGGATTCGTCCGCGGTGGCTCATTGCCGGCCTTCCGCCAGGCGACGTAGGCCTTCACCGGCTCGCCGCCGACGAACTGCAGCGTCTTGGCCGACGGCTCGTCGCCGAGCGACTGCCCCTGCAGGTGCGTGGCCACAGTGAAGATCTCGAGGCCGCGGCTCTTCGCCTTCGCGACCCGCGCCTTCGCGTAGGCCTCGGCCCCGGCGTCGGTGTCGCACTGGGCGAGATCGAGCTCCCAGGCGGCCTCCTCCCAGCCGTCGAACCCGCTCGCGGTCAGGAAGTCGAGCCAGGCGTCCTCGGGGATGTCGCCGAACTGCCCGCGGACGAGCCCGATCTGGTGGTGGGAATGCTTGCCGGGACGATGCTTCGCGGTCTGATGGAATCCCATGGATGTTTCCCCTCGTGCTGAGTGCTGCGGGCTCGCTGGAGGCCGGACGTCGCCGTCACGATAGTGCCCCCCGGCGGCGCTGTAAATCGCCGGTGCCACCGCGGCCTTCTCGGAGCAAACGCCCTCAGTCGACCCTGATGTCCAGCGGCGTGCGACCGCGCCGTACCTCGGTGCGGATGCCCGACGTCGCCGGGCTGGCGTAGCGGCCGGGAATCCGAAACCACCCCTGCTGCCGGTCCTGCTCGCGAGGTTTCGGCGGCACCGGGGCGGGGAAGGGGGGGGCCGTCCCGTTCGGGGCGGCGACCGACACGTTGTCCGCGGCCGGGTCGTCTTTCCCTGCGGCGGGGCTGCGGGCGCCGGTCGCGGCGTTTGCACGCGCCTTCCCAGCCTGCCCGGCGGGCGGCGGCCCGGCCGCCGCGCTGCGTGACGGTGGTGGCCCGGCCGCCGACTCCGCGGCGCCAACCTGCTCGACGATCGACCGTGGGTTCGGGCTCGACACCGCCACCCGCACCGGCCCCGGTGGCACCGCCGGGATGCGGTAGGTGCCATCGGCCCGGATCGGCGCCGTGTAGACACGGTCGTCGGAGGCCACGACCGTGACGGTGCCATACACCACCGGCCGGCCCCCCGAACTGACGCTGCCGGTGAGTTCATTCCCTCCGGGAATCTCCACGAAGAGGAAGGCGAACACGATCGCCGCCAGCGCCAGCACACCGAGCACGATCTCGCGGGCGTGCATTGCGAGATAGTCGTCCCAGGGAATTCGCCTGCCGGACTTGCCGGTCCCCGCAGGTTGATTCGCAGGCTGACTCATGGCTGCGTCACCAGATCGCCGTCGCCGGTCGAACCGTCGATGCTCGACATGCCCGGCAGCACCGTCGGGCCAGCGGCATAGGTCATGAATGTCACCGCGCCGTCCGCCAGGAGCCACGTCCCACCCCCGGGATGAAAGCTCCAGAAGTGGGTCGCGGCGCACGGGTTGCCGGGGTGGTCGGGACCGAAGTAGCCGGGGGACGGGCAGGGCTGTCCGGAGCGGTCCGTGGGAATCACCGAGAATTCCATGTTGGGATTTCCCATCACCGTGTCGAAGTCGGTCATGTTCCAGCGGCCGTAGTAGCGGGTCGACGAGGGGGGCCGCTCGCCGACCATCACCACCTTCCCGAGCCCGACGGTCACTTTCGTCATCGTGATCTTCGGCCGCCGCGACCACGACCAGTCCTGCGTGGCGAAGATGCCGTTGCGGGCGTTGCTGGCGTGACCCTGATCGTCGACATATTCGTCGTTGCCGCTGACGCCGAGGTAGCTGGTCATGGCGTAGCCCCAGGGGTTCGTCCCCTGCGCGGCGAGCGCGTCGGACGGACAGAGGTAGCCGGTCACGCGGATGCCGCTCACCTGCCAGAACATCGAGTAGGCCTGGATCAGGTCGGAGGGCGTGTTCCAAAGCCCGACGATCTCGCTCGCCTCCATGTAGGGCTGGATCCGCAGCAGCCAGCTGCCGACCTGCTCCGGCTTGAGCGGATAGCTGATCGGATTCTCGGCGACCCCTACCAGGTGCGCCGGCAGCACGGCGAAGCTCGAGGGGCCGAGGGAGCGGCGGGTCGCCTGACGGGCCAGGGGAAACTCCCCCTTGGCGTCGTGAAACGCGTGCAGTGCCAGCCCCAGCTGCCGCAGGTTGTTGCCGCACTGCGACTGGCGGGCCGCCTCGCGGGACGACTGCACGGCCGGCAGCAGCAGCCCCACGAGCACGCCGATGATGGCGATGGTGACGAGCAGCTCGACGAGCGTGAAGGCCCGCCTCGGTCGCGCCGGATTCGATTCCATGGACATATCCATCTCCTCGACGCCCAGCGGGAAGGCTACTCTACCGTCCCGGCCGCGAGCAAGAACCATCAACGCGTCACCGCCGGCCACGGACTGCCGGCAATCACGGGCGGGCGGCGGTCGGCCGCTCAGTCCGCCGAGATCGACTGCAGCAGATCGAGCTTCGCGGCGCGGCGGGCGGGCAGCCAGGCCGCCACGCAGGTAACCGCCACCGCGGCCAGGAGGTTCACGGCCACCACGCCCGGCCGGAACGACGGCCGGATCGGATGCCCCAGGAGCGGCTGGCTCGCGAACTGGATCAACAGCGCCGTGAGCACGCCTCCGGCCGCGCCGATGATTCCGCCCGCCATGCCGAGCAGCAGGCTCTCCAGCACGACGAGGCGGGTCACCTGGCTGCCGGTCATGCCGACCGCCCGCAGCAGGCCGAGCGTGCGGGTCTTCTCGAGCACGTTCATCGTCACCGTGTTGGCCACGCCCAGGCTGCCGACGACGAAGCCCAGGCCGAGGATCGCCCAGAGCGACCCGACCACCCCGTTGACGATCCCGTCGATGAACGTCTGCACGCCGGCGAACGACCGGAGGATCATGTCGTGCTCCGCGGCGATGCGGCCGAGCGGCTCACGCAGCCCGGCAGCGGCTTCCGGGTCGGCCGTCACGAGCACGATGTCGGCGGAGTCGAGGCCGAAGAGGCGGCGGGCCGCGTCGCGCCGCAAGAGCAGCGACGCACCGCCCGACGTGTAGTCCACCACCAGCGCCGCGATCCGCACCCGCACCGTGCGGCCGAAGACCTCGAGGTCGACCTCGTCACCCGGTTTGAGGCCGGCGCGGCGAGCCAGCACGGTGCCCGCGGCCGCCTCGCCACGGGCCAGGCCGCGACGCAGATCGGCCTCCGCCACGCCCACGCCGTCCACCGGCAGCGGCTGGTCGTCGGGCAGGTCGCGGGCGACGACGACGCAGCTGCCCCCGGAGACGCGGCCGACCGCCAGCCCGACGCCCTCGACGCGGCGCACGCCCGCGACCCCGCGGACCTCCTCCTCGACGCCACGGGTCCGCGGACCGCCGGCCGCCAGGCTGCCGCTGGAGACGCCGGCGTGCGTGAGCACCCAGTCGGCCCGCATCAGCCGGGCGTACCAGCCGAGCACGTCGTCGACGTTGTCGCGGATCGCATGGCCCAGCCCCACCCCGTTGGTCACGGCGACCACGAGCACCCCGGTCGTGAGCGCCGTGCGGATCGGCTGCCGCAGAATCTGCTCCACGGCCAGGGCCCGTTCGATCCGCCACCGCGCCGGAATCAGCCGGCCACACCAGCCGGCGAGCGTGGGCAGCACCACGGGTGTGGTGGCGACGAACGCCAGCATCATCATGATGCCGGCGGGCACGGCCGCCCGCGGCGGCAGCCGCTCCCCCACCACCAATCCCATCACGACCGCCGCCACCGTCCAGAGCGTTACCGCGATGCAGAGGAAGCGGCGCGACACGCCCTCCGGCGGCGGAGGCGCATGCGCGAGCCCCTCGAGCGGATCGACCGCCGACGCCGTGCGGGCCGGCCACCACGCCGCCGCCACCGCGACGAGCGTGCCCAGCGCGATCGCCACCGGCACGACGAGCGGGGGGACGCTGAACGCCGCGGGGGGCGCCTGCAGCGCCCGCGAGATGCCGGCCGAGATCGGCCCCGCGGCGACGATCCCCAGGGCGGCGCCCGCGACCGCGCCGACGAGGCCGACGACGGCGGCCTCCGCGATCACGAACCGCTCCACCTGCCGAGCCGTGGCGCCGAGCACCCGCAGGAGCGCGAACGACCGCCGCCGCTCGGTCACGTTCATGAGCATCGCGTTGCCGACGATGAACCAGGCCATCGCCACGGTCAGCCACGTCACGAAGTCGAGGCCGAGGTCGGCCGAGTGCAAGACGTCCTCCGCCATCCCCGCGCGGCCCGCCGGCACCTCCGCCACGAGCGTGGACGGCAGCCGCCGGGCGACCTCCCGGAGCACTGCCGGCCGCGACGCCTGCGGCCCGAGCACCACCCGCACCCGGTCGACGAGCCCCGCGGCGCTGGACATCTCGCCGAGCGGGCCGATCGCCACGATGACGCCGGCCCCCTCGCCGAACCAGCGGAGCGACTCGGAGGTCGCCAGCCCCACGACGGTCATCCGCCGGATGCCGCGGCGGACCAGCATGATGACCTCGTCGCCCACGCCCTTGCCAAGCGCCGCGGCGAGCCCCGACTCGAGCAGCAGTTCGTCGGCCGCGACGCACGGCCGCCCCGCGGCGACGTCGAGCAGGCCCGCACGGGCCAGCGACTCGGCGTCGACGCCGACGGCGATCTGCCGCACGCGGCTCTCGCCCGCCCGCAGCAGCGTGGGCCGGTAGAAGAGCGGCACGACGGCCCGCACGCCGCGAATGTCGACGAGCCGCGGCACCTGGTCGGCGGCGAACCGGCCACCCCCCCGCGCCGACACCTCGAGCGAAGGCACGCCCTCGACCGTCTCGGCCAGCCGCCGGTAGCCCGCCCGCGAGACATCGGCGGCCACCCAGGTGGCGACGACGGCGGCGACCGCGACGGCGACGCTGGCCGCGGTGGCCAAGGCCCGGCCGGGACGCCTGGCCCACTGGCGGCGCAGCAGCGTGCCGAGCGTCATGACGCCCCCGCAGTCGGCCGGCAGCTGTCCGACTCGATGCGGCCGTCCCGCATGCGGATCGTCCGTCGTGTCGCCGCCGCGATCGTCGGGTCGTGCGTCACGAGGATCACGGTCTGCCCGCGTTCCACCACGAGCCGTGTGAGCAGCTCGACGACGTTGCGGGAGTTGGCCGAATCGAGCGCGCCGGTCGGCTCGTCGGCGAGCACGATGGCCGGCGTGGTGACGAGCGCCCGGGCGATCGCACCGCGCTGCTGCTCGCCGCCGGAGAGCTCGTCCGGCCGGTGGCCCGCCCGGTGGCCCATGCCGACCTGGTCGAGCGCGGCTCTGGCCGCGGCGTCGGCGGCTCCCGAGGCCGCGCCGTCGAGCACGAGGGGCAGGGAGACGTTCTCCGCGAGCGTCAGCTCGGGAAGGAGGTTGTAGCGCTGGAAGACGAACCCGATCCGCCGCCGCCGCACGCGGGCCAGCCCGTCGTCATCGAGCGCGGCCAGGTCGACTCCCTCGAGGAGCACGCCCCCTTCCGTCGGCCGCGCGATGCCCCCGAGCATGTGGAGGAGCGTGCTCTTGCCCGAGCCCGACGCGCCCGTGATCGCCACGAACTCGCCGGCATCCACGTCGAGATCGACGCCGGCCACGGCGGCGACGCCCACCGCCCCCGCCTCACTGCCGCGGAACGTCTTCACCAGGTGCTGGGCGCTGAGGATCGGCACGGTTCATCCCATTTTCAAAGGCCCGCGAGCACCCCAATGTACCCATTCTTCCGTGTTGGCAGCGAACTCTGACGGATATTCCGCGGCTGCGGGTCCGCGAAAGTGAAGGGCGTGGTGGAAGTCTGCCGAATTTCATGGCAGGCGACGCACCCAGAGGCCGCATCGTGATCCCCTCCGCACCACCGCCGGCCCCCGTGCCGACATCCGCCGTCCGCGGCCGCGAGATTCCCGTGCCTCGCTGCAGGCTGGCGGTCGCCGTCGTGGCTCTGCTGGCCGTTGCCTCAGCCTGTCAGGCCGAGGAGTGGGCGAGGAAGGCGGATTTGCTACGGCTGCCGGAGCCCGGGGTGCCGCTGGGCAGCGTTCCTGAGAACGCGACGGTGCCCCTGATCGACGACCGCACCCGCGATGCGGCCCGCGGCCCGTCTCCCGCGACGCTCGACGATTTCGTGGCGCTGGCGATGCAGAACCATCCCAGGCTGCGGGCCGCGCAGGCCGCGGTGGAGGCGGCCCGCGGCAAGGCGGTGCAGGCCAGGCTCTATCCGAACCCGGTCATCGCCGGCTTCTCGCCGCAGATCGCCGGCGACCAGAGCCAGTGGAGCGGAACGGTGGCGCAGGATCTCGTCACCGGAGGCAAGCTGAAACTCGCCCAGCAGGCGGCTCTGCGGGAGGTGCAGAAGACGGAGTACGACCTGATCCGCGCCCGCTTCGACGTGCTCCTGGAGGTCCGGCAGGGCTTCTACGCGCTGCTGGTCTCGCAGCGGCGGGTCGAGATCTACAGGCTCCTGCTCGACATTGCGAAGCGGTCTTACGAGATCGGCGCCCAGCTCGCCGCGGCGGGGGAGGGCACGAAGGCCGACGTCCTCTTCTGGAGCATCGAGCGCGACCGGGCGGAGGTCCGCCTGCTCAACGCCGCCGTGTTCATCGAGACGGGCCGGCGGCAGCTGGCGACCGCGATCGGCCTGCCCCGCGCCGACATCGGCAAGCTCGAAGGCGACCTCTTCCGCAGACTGCCGAACTTCGACCTCAAGACGCTGCAGGAGGCGGTCGTACGGGCCAACGCACTGCCCCGGGCGCAGGAGGCCGACGTCGCCCGCGCCCAGTGGGCGCTGGAGCGGGCGGTCGTGCAGCCCATTCCCAACATCAACGTCATGGGCGGCTACCAGCGGCAGGTCGGCATTCCCGCCATGGATCAGGGGCTCGTGCAGGTGATGATGGCCGTGCCGCTCTTCGACCGCAATCAGGGCAACATCCGGTCTGCCCGCGCCGACATCGCCTCCTCGCGGGCGAACCTCCGCACGATCGAGCTCGACCTCGCCACCAAGGCCGCAGAGACGATCGCCGCCTACCGCACGTCGCAGCGGCTCGTCGAATGGTACGAGGCCTACATCCTGCCGAAGGCCCGTGAGACGGTGCAGCTGACACAGACGCTCTACGCCCGCGGCGAGGTGACGTTCCTCAGCCTGCTGCAGGCCCAGCGGATCCTCACGGAGACGGAGCTCGCGTTCGTGGAGTCGCAGGCCGAACGCTGGAACGGGGCCGTCGCGATCGCCGATCTGCTGCAGCTCGAGGCGTTTCCGCTTGGGCTCGATGCGCCCGGCGCGATCGACTCGAATGCCGCCGACAGCGAGCTCAACCCCGCACCTATCGCCCCTCCCGCGGCCGCACCGGCCATCCCGGCGCAGAATGTTCCGGCTCCGGCAGCTCCAGCCGGCGCAGCCCCGATGGTGCCAGCTCCGGCCGTGGTGCCCCCCGCGAATCCCGCCGCGGCTCCGGCCCGGCTCCCCGTGCCGCCGGCCGCGGCTCCGGCCCGGCCGCTGCCTGCCCAGTGACGGACTGTCGAGCGGGAGCGAGAGCGACGCCCAGCAGCGTGCGTGGCCTCAGCAGCGTGCGTGGCCTCAGCAGCGTGCGTGGCCTCAGCGGGCCAGCATGTCCAGCGGCAGCGTCGCCTGGGCGGTGCTGCCACCCACGGCGTCGGTCACGCTGATCTCCAGCCGGCAGGGCCCGACCGGTGCGACGTCCGGAAGCGCGAGCACATACCGCGCGAAGTAGTCCCGCCGCCGGGCGCGGCAGGTCTCCTCCAGCGGCTCGAACGTCCATTCGTGAACCTTGCGGCCGTCCGCTCCGACGAGCCTCAGGCGGGTGTCGACACGGGTCGTGTGCCCCTCGGCCGACTCGTGCGTGGCGAGATGATCGATCTCGAAGTAGACGATCACCTCCTGCCCGGCGGCGAACCGGCTGTGTTCGAAGCGGTCCACGGCTCCCCAGCCCCGCACCCGCATGGCGAAGCAGGCGTTGTTCACGGCGAGCGTCTCGGCAGCCGGAGGCTCGGCGGCGGGCTGTGATGCGGGCTCCGCCACGGCGGCAACGGCCGCGGCGGGGGGCGGGCTCGTCGCTGGCGTGGCGGCGACTGCGGCCACCGCCTGCGCGGGGGGCAGCGGCGCGTCGGGAGCGGGCAGCGGAGCAGGTTGCAGTGCGGGCTCCTGCGTCGGCTCCGGCATCGGTGGCTGCGGCTGCGCCGACACTGGCTGCGACGGCATGGCGGCTGCGAGCG
>JBILVO010000254.1:0-3123 GCA_044370415.1 Pirellulales bacterium | reverse complement strand
CTGGTGTGAGCAGGGGCGTGTGTGTTCGGAGCGGGAAACCAATGCCCGTTTTGAAACGCAGCGTTCGCTTTCGGCGCCGTAGCGCATGCGACGATGTCGCAGGTTCAAGTCCTGTCGCCCCGACTTGCCTTGTATAACCGTCCGGTCTCGGATGGTTGGCGAGGTGTTTGACGATCGGCCGGTGAGGGTCGCACGCCGCCCCGCGACGTGCGTCTCGATCCGGTCGATCCGCCCTTCCGATCGGAAGGGGCTTTCTTGCCGCCCGCGGCGGAGCGGTTTGCTTCGCCGGGGTGTTCTTGATGGCCGTGGTGCGAGCCGCCGCCTTGGTGGTCCCGATGCTCGTCGTCCGCCTGCTCCGGCAGGCCGCCCGCCAGTGGACGGCCGCTGCTGTTGCGGAGCGTGCAGGGCAACGGGCGATTGCCGAAGGCGACGATGCCGCCTTGGAGCACGCGAATGGGTCGGTTGTTCCGCCGGCCCTCGCGGAAGGTGAGGCCGATGCGGATGCCGAGGTCCTGCACGAGTTTGTTGAGCTCCTCGCGGGCTGCCGGATTGCCGCAGACCATTTCGATGCGGTCCATGAGCGTCACGGCCTTCTCGACCTCCGCCTCGACGCTCGTCGGCGGCTCGCGATGCGGCATTCGCTTTTCCGCGTCGGCCAAGGCCTTCTCCACCGCGGCCAACTCGCCCTGTAGTTCGCGGAACCCGTTCCGGAGGGCGGCACGAAGCAGATCGTCATCCTCTTCGAGGATTCGCTTGGGAGCCTGGGCTACCTTCTGTCGCAGCCGATCGACCCGAGCGAGCAACTCGGCGCGGATCGCTTCGTCGGGTGACGGTGGAGCCTTCTGCATCTCGCGGATTCGGGCTGCCACGGCGGCCCGAAGCTTGTCCTTACCCGCGACCCGCCGCATCAACGTCACGAGCGTCCGCGCCGTGAACTGCAGCAGGGCCTCGCCGTCGATGTTGTTGTGGTTGCACTTCGCCCCCTGCGTCTTCGTGTAGATGCTGCAGCGGTACATCGGCCGCCCAACCCCGCGATCCTTGCGGACGACGCCGTGCATGATCCCGCCGCAACTGCAGGTCAGGTCGAACACGCACGGTGTCAGCGGGTAGGCCGCTGGATCGTGCGCTTTCCTCTTGCCGCGCTGGGAGGTGCCGCGGGCCTTGAGGTTGTCTTGGAGGCGGTGCCACCGCTCCGGGTCGAACTGTGCAGCGAAACCGGCCGCGGCGCGGATACGGTCCGAGATATCGTTCTCGATCGTCCTGCCGGAGCCGTCCACGAGCAGGTCATCTTCGGTGACCGGACGGAACCCAGCCGCCTGGACGCGATGATGGATGCCTTCGGCATAACGGCCGTATTCCTTCACGCCGATGATGATCGGGTTCGTGGCGAGAGCATGGACTGTGCTCTCGTGCCACTTACCCGAAACCTCGTGCTCGACGCCGTTGTCATGCCGCTTGCGGCCTGCGTCCCGGGTAGGAATGCCGACTTCGTTGAGTCGTTGGGCAACCCGCTTCGTGCTCCAGCCGGCTTCCAGCCGCTCCAGCATCCAGACCCACGTCTTGATCCGCTGCTCGTCGTTGGGCAGGAAGCGGATGTGGCAGTTCCGCTCCGTGTGACGCTGGTGCATCGGAATCTCGACCAGCGTGCCGTCGGACTTCTCGAGGAACCAGCCAAGCCCGTACGGAGGAATACCGCCGGTGCTGTAGCCCTGGCTCGCGAGCTCGATGTGCTTGGTCACGACGCGTTCGGAGAGCCTGCGGCTGAACTCGCCGCTCTCGTGATCCCCGACGAATGAGACCAGCGACTGTGCGAACACCTCGGGGCCGCGGGCATTGGCAGCGATCAGGCCTTCGGACGTGACGATCGTCACGCCGGCCGACTTGAGTTCCTCTTCCACCATCATCATCGCGAGCGGCGTGCGAGGCCGGCCGAGCCGGTCGCGCTTGTGAACGAAGAGATGGGATATCGACGGGTCGGCTTTCAGTTCCGCGATCATGGCATCGAATGCCGGTCGCTTGGTCCGCGTGCCACTGACCGCGTCGTCGAGGTAAATGTCCTTGAACCGGGTCAGCCGGTTGGCCAGCATGTACGCGAGATCTTCTTGTGACGCGTCGAGCGGAACGCCGCGCTGGTTGGCGGCCGCGACGACGTTTTCGAGCTGCATCTCCAGCGATGATTCCTGTTTCGCGGAGCTGCGGCGGAGGTAACAACGGGCTTTGAATGGAAAACGGACGGGCATCAGATCGCCTCCTTGGCTTCACCAGCGTCACGATGCCGGCAGAGGAATGTGGCAAAGGCATCGACCGCAGCGTCGAGGTCGATCGAGTTGTCCCAGCGGAGTGCCACGTCGGCCCCAGTCGGCACGCCGACGGTCGTGTTCGCCGCGGTGGTCGCTACGCCACCCTGCGACGGATCCGCCTGCCGCTCAGCCGCCGTGCTCGGCGACGAAGCCGAGAGTCATCGCCGGCGTCCCAGTCGATGCCGTAGACTGCGAAATCGAGGACATCGTCGTTGTCACCGGCATATCGTTGGCATCGTGAGCCACCCAGCGTCGGCTCATGGCTGGATGAACGACCGTCGATGTGGAACTCGCGGCTACGCACGAGGGCGATCGTCTCGGCCAAGGCAGCCGCGACGGCGGTGAGAAGACATTCGTCATCATGAAGAGACATCTGCGCATTCCTTCCCCGTTCGGGGATTAAGAGGAATACCGGCGACGAGCGTCGCCGCCGGCGAGAGAAAACATCCGGCATTGCAACGTGCTTGCCGGACAGATAGATGCCTGGCCGCGGGCGGGAGAGACTGGCGGAGGCTCGAGCGGTTCGCCCAGATGCGTGAGGACCTTCCGGATCGACCCCGGCTCGGTGATGAACGCGATGAGCCGGATGTCGCCGCCGCACCCCGGGCACTCCAGCGGAAACTCCTCCCCCACCCGGGCCATGAGTTTCGCCCAAGCGATCCGGGAGGTGTCGTGAGATCGCGGTTGGTCGCATGAGTCGCAGCAGTCGCCGGTGGCATCTCGGCGTGCCGCATGTCCGCCGACCGCATGCCCACCGGTCGCGGCATCGCGCAACTTGCCACTGTTCCCGATAGCGAGCGCCGTGACGGCGGGCCTGAGCTTG
>JBILVO010000034.1:0-31983 GCA_044370415.1 Pirellulales bacterium | reverse complement strand
GCGGAGCTGGCGGAGCAGTTCCGGGCAGCGCTGGCCAGGCTGGGCACGGCGGAGGAAGTCGAGGCGGCGCTGGCAAGGCTCAATGCCGAGCCTCCGGCGCCGGTGGCGATGCCTGTCGAGCCTCCGGCCGTTCCCGAGCCTCCGGCGGCCGTCGAGCCGCCGCCGCCCGATCTGGCGGATGTGGAGACCGCCGTGGCGGAGGCCGCCGATGCATTCGACGCGTTGGAAGCGGCGACCGATCTGGACGCGGTGGATCGCCAGCGGCTCATGGTCGGCTGGTACCGGCGACTGGCGACGCTCGGCGAGCAGCTCGCGCTGGTGGAGACCTCGGCCGTCGCCACGGGGCGACCCTTCGACCAGACCCCGGAGGCCGTCGAGGGCATGCTCGAGCGGATCCGTGGCAGCGAGGCGGCAGTCGAGGATCTGCGGACGCTGGGACGGATGTGGCTGGCCGCCCAGAAGCGGCGGGCGGACGGCATTCTCCTGGTCGCGACGGTCGAGTCGTCGCGCAAGCTGGGGCCCTACTGGAGCACCCGCGTGACCGTGGACGGCCCCGATGGGGCAGGCCGGGCGGCGACCGTCATCTCGCGACTGCAGCCGGCCGCCGACATCGGCGAGCCGATCATGATCACGGGAGTGCTGTTCGGCGCCGACACCGTGTGGGCCGCCGACACGCGGCCGCTGGCGGGCCGGCTCGCCGTCGACGCCGACATGCCGGAGATCGGTGTTCCTCCCACGTTTGAGGAGCCACGGATTCCCGCGCCGGTTCTGGATCCGCCGCCGAAGAAGGGAACGGACGAGGCGAAGCCGGCGGCGTCAGAGGCCTCTCCGGAGCCCGCCGTGCCGGAGCCTGACTCGTCGGAGCCCAAGTTGTCGGAGCCCAAGTCGTCGAAGCCCGGCCCCGAGGAATCTGGCTCCAAGGAATCTGGCTCCGCAGAATCGGACGCGAAGGAATCCGACGCGCCCGCAGCTAGCGAGCCGCAGCCGTCCGCGTCCTGAGTGGCCGCGGCACCGCAGTCGTGACGATCGCCGGCGACATGGCCTCGCGGTCGCGGCCGGCGTCGGCCCACGGCGTGTCCGCGTTGCCGGAACGGGGAAGTCTGGATGGCCTGGTCTGTGGCGGAGATCGTGAGTGCCGTGGCGGCAGCGGCCCTGCGGCCGACGGACGTGCTCGACGAGCACGTGGCGAGGCACCACGCCACCGCCGCCGCCCTCAACGCCCTCGTCCAGCACCGGCACGCGGCTGCACGGGAGGATGCGGCGGCCCTGGAAAGAGCCAGCCGGGGCGCCGCGATCGACGGGCCGCTCGTCGGTGTGCCCGTGAGCGTGAAGGAGTGCTTCGGCGTTCGGGGCCTGGTCACCAGCCTGGGCATCCCGTCGCTCCGCGAGGCGGTCGACGTCGGCGACGCCGCGATCGTCTCCCGGCTGCGGGCCGTCGGTGCGATCGTCGTCGGGAAGGCCAACGTTTCCCAGGCGATGTATCTTCATGATGCCGACAATCCGGTGTGGGGACGCACGAACCATCCACTCGACGCGGCCCGGGGCCCCGGCGGTTCCAGTGGCGGCGATGCGGCACTGGTGGCCGCCGACGTCGTGCCGCTGGCGGTGGGCAACGACCTCGCGGGCAGCGTGCGCCAGCCCGCGCACGCCTGCGGGATCGCCGGGTTCCTGCCGCGTTCGCGGGTGCTCGGGGAGGGGGGCGGCTTCGACACCATGCCCCGGCTCCGGGTGGTGCGGCCGCGTGCCGGTCTCTTGGCGCGGCGCGTGGCAGACCTGTCGCTGGCATTCTCCGCGATCACCGGCGCGGCCCGCGGTGCTCACACCGGGGAAACGGCCGTCGCCGGTCCTTCGCTCCGCGTGGCCTGGTGGGACGACGCGGGGCCGATCGAACCGTCGCCGGCGGTGCGACGAGCGGTGCACGAGGCGGTGGCGCGGCTGTCGCAGGCCGGCGTCAGCCTCGTCCGGCTCGACGGCGGTCTCGCCGCGGAGGCGGCATGGCTCCACCTCGCACTCCTCTCGGCCGACGGCGGCGCCGACGTCCGCGGGCTCTTCGGCGGAACGCGGCCGATCCCGCCGGTCGCGCGGCTGCTGCGGCTCGCGGGCGTGCCGCGCTGCGCGAGGAGGCCGTTGGCAGCCGCAGCGTGGATGATCGGCAGCCGCATCGAAGCACAGGCACTGGGGGAGACCGGCCCGCGGGCAGCGGCCGCCCGCGATCGGCTGCTCGAAGAGCGGGCGGCCCTCGCGGCGCGGTGCCATGAGCTGGCGGGGTCGTTCGATGCCGCCGTCTGCCCGGTCTCAGCCCTGCCCGCGCTGCGGCACGGCACAGCCGCGAGGCTCGTGCTGGCGGCGGCGCCGTGCCTGCTCGCCAATCTGCTCGACCTGCCTGCGGGCGCGGTGCCGGTCACGCGGGTACGGCCCGATGAACAGCGGGGCCGGGGGCCGTCGCGGGATCCGGTCGTGCGTGCCGCGGACGACACCGATCGCGGCAGCGAAGGACTTCCGATCGGCGTGCAGGTGATCGGCCTGCCCCAGGCGGAAGACGTCGACGGGCAGCGGGGGGAGCGGGTCGTCCTCGACGTCATGCGGCTGATCGCCGACGCCGCGGAGTGACGCGGGCGCGACGCGGCGGTCGTGTTTCGTCCGGTCAGTCGCGCAGCTGCGCCATGATCGCGGCGGGCATCTCCGCGACGGGAAGCACCTCGCACGCGGCGCCCGCGTCGATGGCGGCCTTGGGCATGCTCCAGACGACGCTGGTGGCCTCGTCCTGGGCGATGGTGTGCCAGCCGCGGGAACGCAGCCGCAGCATCCCCCTGGCGCCGTCGCGGCCCATCCCGGTCAGCAGCAGCGCGGCGCCCGGCTGCGGCCAGCAGTCGGCCACGCTCTCGAAGAAGACGTCGACGCTGGGCCGGAAGAACACCTCCCGCGGCTCCGCACGGTATTCGAGCGTGCGATCCTTCGTCAGCACGATGTGGTCATTGGTGCCGGCCAGCAGCACGGTGCCGGCGGACGGCCGGTCGCCGTGCTCCGCGACCCGCACGGGCCTGGCCGTGCGGTCGCCGAGCCACTTCGCCAGCCCCTGCGCGAAGGCGACATCCACGTGCTGGACGACGACGACCCCCACGTTCCAGTCGTGCGGCAGCGGCAGCAGCATCTCGGCGAGCGCCTTCGGACCGCCGGTCGAAGCCCCGACGACCAGCAGTCGCGACGGGCCGCCGGCGTCGGGGCGGGGCGTGCGTCGCTGCTCGGCCGACGCGCCCACGATCTTGGCGACGATGGCGATCTTCTCGATCAGCGCGGCGGCGCCGGTCACCTCGCCCGCGGGGCCGAGCACGGGGGTGTCGACGGCGTCGAGCGCGCCGTAGCCCATCGCGTCGTAGACGAGCGAGATGTTGCCGCTCACCGTCGCGGTGACGACGAGGATCGCGCAGGGTGAGCCGGCCATGATCTGCCGTGTGGCCTGCACGCCGTCGACGTGCGGCATGATGAGGTCCATCAGGATCAGGTCGGGGCGATCCCGCCGCGCCATGGCGATCGCTTCGACGCCGTCGACGGCGGTCCAGGCCACGGCGTGGTCCGGCAGGCTCGCCACCACCCTGCGCAGCGCCTCGCAGGCCGCCCGCATGTCGTTCACGATCGCGATCCTCACGGGGGGGCTCCTCTGCGGTGGGGCGGCATGTGTGACATGATGGAAATCCGACGCCGCGGGCCGCCGCGCGTGTCTGCCGCTCGCCGCCGTGCCGCCGAAGGATCAGGCATCCGGCTCGCCGACCAGGCCGACGATGGTATTGATGAATGTCTCGTCGTGGAAGCTGCCCTTCGTCAGGTAGCGGTTGGCGCCGGCGGCGAGGCCACGCTGCCGGTCATCCTCGCGGTCCTTGTATGACACGATCACGATGGGCAACGACGCGAGCACCGCGTCCCCCCTGATCAGCGACACCAGGCCGATGCCGTCCATCCTGGGCATGTCGACGTCGGTCACGACGAGGTCGTAGCGTGTGCGGCGGACGGCGTGCCAGGCGTCTGTGCCGTCGACGGCCAGGTCCACGTCGTAGCCGCGGGACTCCAGGAGCTGCCGCTCGATCTCCCTGACGGTGATGGAGTCGTCGACGACGAGGATCCTGCGGCGGCGCCGGGAGGTCGCCGCGGACTGGCCGTACACGATCCGGTCGAGCCGTCGGCCCATCAGCAGGTTGTCGATCGACCGCACCAGGTCCTCGACGTCGAGGATGAGCACGGGGTCGCCGTTCTCCAGCAGCGAGGCGCTGCTCACGTCGGGGATCCGGCCTAGCCGCGGGTCGAGCGGGCGGACGTCCAGGTCGCGCTCGCCGAGAAACGCGCCGACGATCAGGCCGAAACGCTGGCCGTGGTCGCTGACGACGACCACGGGAAGGGGGGAGGGCGACGGCCGCGCCGGCAGTTCGAGGACCTGGGTCGCCAGCACGAGCCCGACGGCGGTGCCGTCGAGGTCGAAGTACTGCCGGCCCTCGACGGTGCGGATGTCGGCGGCGTCGAGCGAGACGATCCGATCGATGCGGGTCAGTGGAAACGCGTAGGGCTCGCCACCGACGTCGACCAAGAGCGCACGGATCACCGACATCGTGATCGGCAGCTGGAGCGTGAACGTCGTCCGCCGACCGGGCGTGGTCGCCACCCGCATGCCGCCGCCGACGGCCTTGAGCATGCTGCGCACGGCGTCGAGCCCCACGCCGCGGCCGGAGATCTCCGACACTGCGTCCTTCGTGGAGAACCCCGGGAGGAAGAGGAACTCAAGCGTCTCCTGCTCGCCCAGCCGTGCGGCGACGTGCGGCGCGACGAGCCCGCGGGCCACGGCCCGTGCCCGCACGCCGTCCAGGTCGATGCCGCGGCCGTCGTCGGTGATGGTGATGGTGAGCATGCCTGCCCGGTGCCGAGCCTCGAGGAGGATCGTGCCGACGGCCGGCTTCCCCGCGGCCGTTCGCTCGGCCGCCGGCTCGAGCCCGTGGTCGACCGCATTGCGGATGAGGTGGGAAAGGGGCGCCTCGAGCTTGTCGAGAATGTCACGGTCGACGCCGGTCCGCTCGCCACGCACCTCCAGCCGGGCCTGTCTGCCGAGTTCGCGGGCCAGGTCACGGACGAGGCGGGGGAGCCCGCCGATCCCGTCGGCCAGGGGCCGCATGCGGCTGGTGAGCACCTCGTGGTGCAGCCGGTTGGAGAGATCCTCGGTCCGCCGCGCATGAGACTCGATGTCCTCGATCCGGGCCACGAGTCCGGCGAGCAGTGCCGCGGACCGCTCGTGAGCGGCGTGCAGCAGCGGTGCCAGAGTGGCGGCGGATGGCGGCTCGCCCGCATGGCAGCGATCGTCGAGCGCCGCGAGCGCGTCGCACAGTCCGACCTGGGCGCCGCGCAGGGCGAGCAGCCCGTCGACCAAAGGCCGCAACTGGCGGGCCTCCACGAGCGACTCACCGGCCAGCCCGACCAGCCGGGTGAGCGCATCGGCGGACACGCGGACGACGCGGTCGAACGACGGGCCGGGGCCGCGGGCATCCGCCACGGGCTCGGACTCCGCCGGAGCCGGTGGTGTCGGCGCGATCGCAGTCGCCCCGTCGTGCGCTGCCGCCGCCGCTTGGGCCGAGTGGGCCGCAGGGACCGGTGCGGCGGTCAACGCGGCGGCCGGCACCGCGGCGGGGGACTCGCCGAGACGTTCGGCGACGAGTGCGGTCAGGCGATCGGCGAGGTCGTCGGCCCGTGCGGCCCACGGTCCGTCCGCCGCGAGGCTGTCCTCCGCCCGCCCGATCGCAGCGAGAAAGTCGACGCCGGCCAGCAGAACGTCCGCGTGCGCGGCCCGGATCGTGAAGCTCCCCTTGCCGGCGGCGACGAAGACGTCCTCCATCACGTGGGCGACCCGCACGGCGGGCTCGAGGCCCACAATCCGGGCGGCGCCCTTGAGCGAGTGCGCCGCCCGCATCATCGACTCAAGCGCCTGCGGGGACCGCTCCTCGCCCTCGATCGCCAGCACCGCCGCCGACAGCACGGCCGTCTGCGTGTCCGCCTCCAGGCGGAACAGCTCCAGCATCGAGAACCCGCTGAGATCTTTCACGGTCGCCGTTCCCCGAGTGTCATGCCAGGATGCGGTCGCGCAGACCGTCGAGCAGCCGGGCCTCGTCCAGCAGCCCCACGGTCCGGTCATGCGCCACGAAGAGCGCCGTCGTCGCGTGCAGTGAGCCGGCGCTCACCGTGGAGGGCGCGGATCGCAGGGAGGACTGCGGGACGCGGTGCACGCCGGCGACCTGGTCGACCGCGAGCACCCAGCAATCGCCCCGGTGATCCACCACCAGCAGCCGCCGATCGTCCATCCCGACGGGCCCCGGAGTCCGCTCCAGGCCGAGCAGTCTGCCGAGGTCGATGCACGGCCGCAGCTGGCCGCGGATGTTCACGAGCCCCTCGAGCACCGCGCTTCGGGCGTGGGGCAGACGGTGCACGCGGCGCGGCGGCGCGATCTCGACCAGCACGGTGGCGGGCAGGCCGAGCCATTCTTCACCGAGCCGGAAGACGAGCACGCTGGTGGACCGGGGGTCGGTCCCGACCTCGGGCTGCTCGAGCACGTGACGCCACGATTCGAGGTAGCCCTCCGGCGCCGGACGGTCGAAGAAGGCCCGGGCGGCGTCGGCGACCACGGGGCAGTTGCGGCAGTGGATGAACCGCTCGAGCTCGGGGCAGCTGCGGTCGCCGCTGATGCCGATCGTGCGCCAGCAGTCTGGCATGGGGTCGAGGGCCTGCGGCGCGGCGACGTCCGCGGTGGGCGTCCCGGCGCGATCCGGCAGCGGCCCTGGCAGCGGCCGGGCCCCGTGGGGCGGCGCCGGCCTGGGAAGCGCCGGCCTGGGCCTGGCCGGCCTGGGAGGCAACGCCGCGACAGAACGCGGCAGGGCCGCGGGGGGCGGTGCGGCTGCTGCGGTCTGCGGGCTGCCGCGGCGCAGCGCGAAGGCCGCCTGGTGCGCGGCTGGAATCCACGGCCCCCGCAGGATGGGCGGCTCCGCCGCGCCCAGCACGAGGAGACCGTCCGCCGCCAGCAGCCGGTCGAGCATCCGCTCCACCCGCTCGCGGGCGTCGGCGGTCAGGTAGATCAGCAGGTTGCGGCAGAAGATCACGTCGTAGCCCTCGCGGCCGACGAGGAAGGCCTCGTCGAGGACGTTGCCCCGCGTGAAGGCCACGCATCGTCGCACCGCGTCATCGAGCCGTGCGGCGGCCCCTTCCTGGCGGAACCAGCGTTCACGAAAGCCCGGCGCCGGGGTGCGAAACGCGTTCGCGGAATAGGTGGCCGTCGCCGCCCGGGCCAGTGCCGTGCGACTGACGTCGACGGCGTCGATCGAGAACGAGGACGCGGGCAGGCCCTCCTCGAGCAGGGCCATGGCGACCGAAAAGGGCTCCTCACCCGCGGCGCACGGAGCGCACAGGACGCGCAGCGGCCGGCGTGCCGGCTGCATCCGTGTGGCGGCGAACCTGCGGAGCACGTCGAACACCGGCAGGTCGCGGAAGAACCAGCTTTCCGCCACGACGATCTCCTCGACGAGCCTGTCGCGCTCGGCGGCGTCGGCGTCGAGCACACGCGCGTAGGCGTCCGCATCGGGCTCCCCGACGGCGGTCATGCGGCCGCGGATCACCCGCTCCAGTGCCGCTTCGCCGACCGTCGCAACGTCCATGCCGATCCACCCTCGCAGCAGTTCTGCTGCGGTGCGGACCGCGACCGACAGTGGTGCTGGGGGCAGGCCGTGGGTCATGGTCGGGAAGCGGCCGTGTCGGGGAACGGCGGGGCGGCCGAAGCGTCACCCGCCTCGACGGCGGCGAGGTCCGCCGCGAGTTCCGGCGGCAGCACTCGCTCAACGGAGACGATCTGGACGATCCGGCCGTCGATCCGCACGAGCCTGCCCAGCGGCCCGTCGAGGGCGGCGGTCCCGGACGGCGACGTGGCCGCCGCTTGCGCGGCTGCCGTCTCGCGCACCCCGAGCACGTTCTCAGCGGCGAGGCCCAAGCTGAACGACGCGGCGGCTCTGCTGCCGGCGCTGATGGGGCAGTCCACCACGATCACGCGGGTGCCGAGCCGCTCACGCACCGGGACGTCCGCGATCCGCATCGCGAGGTCAACCATCGGCACGAGCCTCCCCCGGTACGTGAACACGCCCCGCACGTAGTCCGGCGCGCGCGGAATCCGGCGGGCGGGCACGAGCGGCAGCACCTCGAGCACCCGGCGCGACTCGATCGCGTAGATGTCGGAGCCGATGGTGAACGTCAGCAGTTGCATCGTGTGGTCGCCGCGGACGTCAGATCGTGAACCGCGAGACCTCCTCCTTGAGGTCGCCGACCGCGGCACGGAGATGCGAGGTGGCCTTGTTGAAGTCGTCGAGCGACGATGCCGTGCGGGCGGCCCCCTCGGCGAGACGGATCATCGCCTCGCGGATCTGCTCGGCCCCCTGGGACTGCGCCCGCATCCCCTCGGTCACCTGCCCGAACCGCTCGTCGATGCCGTGCACCGCCGAGATGATCTCCCCCAGCTTCGCGGAGACGACGCCGATCTCGCGGACGCCGGACCGCACCTGCTCGGCGAACGTGTCCATCTCCATGACACCGGCCGAAACGCTGTGCTGCATCTCCTTGACCATCCGTTCGATGTCAAGGGAGGCCACCGCCGTCTGGTCCGCCAGCCGGCGGATCTCCCGCGCGACGACGAGGAAGCCCATGCCGTACTCGCCCGCCTTTTCGGCCTCGATGGCGGCGTTGATCGAGAGCAGGTTTGTCTGATCGGCCACCTTCGTGATGGTGGTGACGGCGAGGTTGATCGTCGCCGCACGCTCGCTGATCACGGCCAGCGTTGCGCCGAAGGAGGAGGTGCTATCGGCGAGCTGACGCATCGTCCCGTCCATGTCGGCGAGATTGCGGCGGCCGTCGGTCGCCATGCGGCCGGTGTCGGCGGCCACGTCGTTGACCTCCGTCATCGTGCGGAGCAGTTCCTGGCTGGTGGCCGAGATCTGCTTCACGGCCGCCACGGCCTCGCTGGTCGACGCCCCGTAGTCCGCGATCACCTGCTGCTGCTCGCTCGACGTCGCCTGGATCGCCGTGGCCGTGGAGATGAGCGCCACCGAGGACCTCTGGATGCGGCCGATCAGCCCCCGCAGGTCGTTCGTCATCGTCTGGATGGCCGTCAACAGGGCGCCGGTCTCGTCGTCCGTGGTGGCGGAGACGTCGGTCCGGAGATCGCCGGCGGCGACATGCCGCGCCACGTCGACGGCGGTGCGGATGGGAATCGAGATGCTGCGGGCCACCGCGAGGGCGGCCAGCGTCACGCCGACGATGGTCGCCAGCGACAGGCCGACGATCGCGAGCCGCTGGAACCGTACCAGCGAGTAGGCCTCGTCGGCGTCCTGCTTGACGGTCATGCCCCAGCGGTAGCTGGGGAGGTAGCACCATGCCGCGACGACGTCGCGGCCGCGGTAATCGACGGCCCTGCCGAAGCCGCGCTCGCCGCTGGCGGCCCGCTGCGTGGCCGATCCGTGTGCGGCTCCGAGGGGAATCTGCATCCGGAAGGCGGCGTGCGTCGCATGCCGCAGCGGCGCCGTGACCAGCACGCTGTCGCCGACGCGTCCGCCGGTGACGATCTCGCCCGTGTCTCCCAGCCCCGCGAGATCCGCGAGGATGTGCCAGATCCGCTCCGGCTCCAGCCCGAGCGCGAGCACGCCGATGACCCGGCCGTCGTCGAAGATCGGGCTCGTCACGAACGCCAGCGGCCGCCCCGCCCTCCCATAGGCCTGGAAGCCGGACAGATCCGCCTGCAGCAGCGCGCGGGACCGGTCGAACCCGACGGCGAGTTCCGACGTCGCGAGGCCACCGGACAGCAGCGAACCGCCCACGGGGAGCGAGTCGTCGAGCGCGAAGCCGATGCGGCCGTCGGCGCCGATGAGCAGGAGCTGCGCGTAGCCGAATGCGTTGGCCGCGTGGCCGAGGAACTCCTCGAACCCGGCCGTCGTCGTGGCGGCGTCCGTCCCGTCGGGGGACGTTGTGTCACCGACCGCCGCGAGCGCGCGGGCGGCGTTGATGACACTGGGGGCCCGGGACAGCGCCATCCCGTCCCGGACCCGCTCCATGGCATAGGTCTCCAGTTCCTGTGCCTTCGCCGCCGCCACGTGCACGAGTGTGTCTCGGACCGAGTTCTCCAGCGCGGTGCTGGCGATCCGCGCCGTGATCGCCGTGAGCAGGCCGCACGGGATGAGCGCGATGACGAGGAACCAGAACAGCAGCCTGCCGGCGATCGAGCGCCGCTGGGATTCGGTGGAGACGTCGGCAGGTGTCATCACGGCCGCAGCCCCCCTGCCGAGGCGGCACGATCGACCTCGGGCGGTGCCCGGTCGCGGGCGGGACGGGCCACCCGACGGTCCGCCTCCTGCTGCAGCGTGTCGACGAGGGCCTCCCATGCCGATCGCGATCGCGAGAGCGGATAGGGGACGGGCCGCACCGCCGTGCGGCTGGTCCACACGATCTCGAACTGTCGGTCGCCACGGACGCGGCCGATGGAGGCGGGCTGCCAGGTGTGCTGGGTCTCCGGATCGACCGCGATGATGCCGCCCGGAGCATCGAGGCTCTGGCGGCGGAGCGCCTCGCGGACCTGCCGGATGTCGGTCGTTTCCGCCTCGAGAACCGCCTGTGCCCAGAGCCGCACGGCGTCGTGGCCCCCCGCAGCGGCGGCCGGGATGCCGCGGTCCTCGCCGTACCGGGCCTTGAACGCGCGGACGAAGGCGAGGTTCTCGGGGCGGTCGATGCTCTGGAAGTAGCTCGACGCGGAGTAGTGTCCCGCCAGGTCGTCGATGTTTCGTGTGGACAGGTCGTCCTCGGAGAGCCCGAAGGCCACGGCCGGGGAGCGCTCGGCGCGGATGCCGGCGGCCCGCAGGCGGCCGAGGAACGACGCGGCGTCATCGCCCGTGAACAAGCAGAGCACGACGTCGGGAGCGGACTCGACCACACGGCGGACCGCGTCGTCGATCGCGGTGCCACCGGGGCCCGCGAGGCATTCTCCCACGACCTCGTCGCCCACGCCCTTGATCTGGTCCGCGGCGATCGCGGCGATGCACCGCGGCCCGACGTCGTCCGGGCCGACGATCAGGAAGCGTCGGGCGGAGAGCGCGTCGTGGCACCACTGCACGGCCGGGGCGATCTGCTGGTTCGGCACGGCTCCGGTGGAGACGACCGCCGCCGATTGAGCGAGTCCCGCGGAGGCCAGCGGTTGGACGAGGAGGTGGTCTTCGCGCTCGACGACCGTGACGACGCTCCTGCGGTCGGCTGTCGGTCCACAGCCGAGGATGACATCGGCATGCTCGTCCCGAATGAGCCGCTCGGCCTGCCGCGCGAGCGAATCGTCGTCCGGGCCGCCCTCGGCGATCACCCAGCGAACGGGCCGGCCGAGCAGCCCTCCGCTGCGGTTGATCTCCTCGATGGCGAGCACGGCTGCGTCGATGAGCGCACGGCCGCTCACGGCGTCGGAGCCGGACTGCGGGTGCAGCATGCCGACGACGATCGGCCGGCGGTCGATGAGCAGCCGATCGCACGCCAGCCACGCCAGACCGGCTGCGGCGCCGATCGCGGCCAGTGCCGGCAGGCCGCGGCGCCACCACGGCCGGGCCGCCTGCTGCCGCCGTGGCGACGGGCCATGACTCCCGCCGGCATCCGGGCGGCTGTCCCGCGGGGGCGCGAAGGGTTGCATGATGGACGTGTCGCGACGGGAGAACTGCTCGGCGGCCGTGGGACGCACGGCGGGAGGCGCACGGGCACCACCTGCAATCTTCGCCCATCTTTCCCTCCGGGGCGAGCCGCCACAGGCGGAAAATCCGGCGTCTTCGCTGCGAGCGGCACATCCGGTCGGCGGCCTCCTCGTGGCGTGACTGCTGGATGACGGATTCCCGGCGAGGTAATCTCCTCCCAGGCGTTTCGCGGTGGCCATGAGGATGGGGCGTGCGGCCGACGGCCCGTCGCCCGGGCTGCCCGCGTCGTTCCATTTCCCGTTCCATGTGACCGTTCCATGTGCATGGCGAGAGCCATGCCCGGACCGGTGCCGGCGCGGCCGACTCGCCCGGGAGCACGATGTGGCAGCAGGCGTGGGCAGCCGTGCGGGTGAGGCAACGATCCAGAGGATCGTCGGGGTCTCTGCATGGGCCGAGCAGGTCCGGCGGATGATCAGGGTGGTCGCGCCCCACCATTCGAGCGTGCTCGTCATGGGGCCCAGCGGCACAGGCAAGGAACTGATCGCCCGCGCCATCCACGGCTGCAGTCCGCGGGCGGCCCGGGCGTTCATCCCGGTGGACTGCGCGGTCACCACCGGCACCCTGTTCGCCAGCCACATGTTCGGCCACGTGAAGGGCGCGTTCACCGGGGCGATGTCGGCGACGCTCGGCTGTTTTCGTGCCGCCGACGGTGGCACGATCTTTCTCGACGAAATCGGCGAGATGGAACTCGAACTGCAGGCGAAGCTGCTCCGCGTCCTCCAGCAGCGGTCCGTGGTGCCCGTCGGCAGCCACCAGGAGATGCCGGTCGACGTTCGCGTGGTGGCCGCGACGAACCGGGATCTGGCCACCGAGGTGGGCGCCGGACACTTTCGCGAGGACCTGTTCTACCGGCTGAACGTCGTCGCCATCCGCACCGTGCCGCTCGGGGAGCGGGTCGAGGACATCCCGGTTCTCGCGGCCGCTCGGCTCGACGAGCTGTCGGCGCGGTACGGCATGCCGAAGTACTCGCTCTCACCCGCCGCGATCGAGGTGCTGCAGCGGTATCCGTGGCCCGGCAACGTGCGCGAGCTGGAGAACGTGCTGGAGCGGGCTGTGATGTTCTCGTCGGGGGACGAGATCGACCCCGACACGCTGGGCGAACTCATCGCGGGTGGGGGGGCCGGCGTCGCCGCCACCGCCGACCCGCCCGCGGCCGAGCCGGCCGCCGAGGCCCGTCCGGAGTCGCAGCTGGCGCGGGCGGCGCGGGCGGGCGTTGTGTCGACCACGCCGCTCCCGGGCGTGTTTCGCGTCGAGCCGCAGGTCGTGCGCGTTGACGGCGTGCCGCCGCCGGCCGGCCCGCCCGCGACGGGCGATGCGTGGCCGACGCTCGCCGACGTCGAGCGGCTGCACCTGGAACGCACGCTGGCGGCGACGATGAACAACAAGTCCCAGGCTGCGAAACTCCTCGGCATCGATCGCTCCGTGCTGCGGCGGAAGCTGCAGCGGCACGGCCTCGACGAACCCGCGGCACCGGAGCAGTGATGGATCAGCGGGCACGGCGGGCGTCTTCTTCCGACACGCACACGACGCGGCGGTGGCTGCTGGTCGCCGTCCCGCTGGCATGCGGCCTGGCGTGGTGGGGCGCCCACCCGCTCGTGGTTTTCGGCGCCAGCCTCGCGGCCATCGTGCCCCTCGTCGGCGTCATGGGCGATGCCACGGAGAGGCTGGCCGCGCGGCTGGGGACGGGCATCGGCGGGCTGCTCAACGCCACGCTGAACAACCTGCCGGAGCTGATCATCGGCGTGGTCGCGCTGTCCAACGGCCTCGTGGCCGTGGTGAAGGCGTCGCTCACCGGGGCGATTCTCGCCAACCTGCTCGTCAGCCTCGGCGTCGCACTGATCAACGGCGGCCTGCGGTACGGCGAGCAGCAGATCGACTCGCGCCGACTGCGGGTGAGCGGGTCGATGCTCATGATCTGTGCGTTCTGCTTCATCGTGCCCGCGGTCTTCAGTCTCGGGACGCCGGACGGCACGCGCGACCTGTCGCTGGAGATGTCGGTGGTGCTGGTGGCGATCTACTTCGTGAACGTGGCCGTCACGCTGTTCCTGCCAGGGGGCGGCGTGGTGGCTGAGTCCGCCGATGCGGACGCCGGCGCAGCCGCCGACGTCGATTCCCGTGGACATTCCCCCGGGGATTCCGGCGCGCCCGTGTGGGGCAGCCTCGCCCTGCTCATGGCCTCCGCCGGCATGCTCGCCGTCACGAGCGAGCTGTTGGCGGAGGCGCTCGAGCCGACGGCCGCCCTCCTCGGGCTGTCGAAGACGTTCAGCGGGCTGGTGCTCATCGGCGGCGTCGGCAGCATCGGTGAGATCCTGACGAGCGCCCGCTTCGCCCGGCAGGGCCGACCGTCACTGGTGCTCGGTGCGACGGTGGGCTCGTCGATCCAGCTCGTGCTGCTCGTGGCGCCACTCCTGGTGTTCGCCGGCCGCCTGCTGGGGCAGCCGATGGATCTCGCCTTCACCTCGTTCGAGGTGGTGGCGATCGTCCTGGCCGCGATCCTCACTCGGGAGCTGATCCAGGACGGCAAGGCGAACTGGTTCGAGGGCGTGCTGCTGATCGGCGTCTACGTGATGCTCGCGATCGGCTTCTACCACCTGCCCGGCTGACGTCCGGCGGGCAGGCCGTGGGCACGATTGCCTGAGCGTGGAGCGACGGCTGTCGCCCCGGGAAACCGTCGGCACTTCTCCCGGTCGACCACGCGGACGCAGATCGTGGATGACCGCGTCCCCGGACAGCTAGCCCGCCTTGATGCGGATCGCCGCCGCGGCATCGTCCTCGGGCACCCGCAGCCGCAGCGTGGCCGAGGGAGGTGCGCGCCGCTCCTGCACGAAGCCTCGCGTGCCCCGGGACAGGAAGTCGAGCAGGTGCGCCACAGGCGCGGTCGAAAACTCCGTCCGCAGCGCGTCGAGCACCTCCTTCCAGGAGAGGCCACGGCGGTAGACGGTCCGATACGCGTCCTTCAGCGACGCGATGTCGTCGGGGGTGTGGCCGCTGCGCCGCAAGCCGACGATGTTGAGGCCCACGACGCAGCCGCTCTGGCCGTCGAGGAGCATGTACGGCGGGATGTCCTGCACGACCCGGGCATGGCCGCCGACCATGGCCATGCGGCCGATGCGGCAGAACTGGTGCACGGCGACGGCCCCGGACACGAAGGCCCGGTCCTCGACGGTGACGTGGCCGCCCAGCAGCGCACCGTTCGCGAAGATCGTGTTGCTGCCGATGACGCAGTCGTGGCCGAAGTGCGCGCTGGCCATCACGTAGTTGCCGTCGCCGACCGTCGTGGCGACCTCGGGCTTGAGGGCCCGGTGGATCGTCACGTACTCGCGAAACACGTTGTTGCTGCCGATCGCGACGCGGCCGATGTGCTGGGGGCGTGCGGCATGCTGCGGGGCCCCGCCGACGACGGTGTGCTCGCAGAACTCGTTGCCGCTGCCCGCAGTCACACCCGACTTCACGACGGCTCCCGAGGCGACGACGCAGTGGTCGCCCAGCTCGACGTCAGCCTCCACTGTGGCGAACGCCCCCACGATCACGCCTCGTCCCAGGCGGGCTTCCGGGCTCACGTTTGCCAACGGATGAATGCTCACGTCTGCGTCCGCGGGAGTGGTGGAGAGGGTGGTGCGATCGCGGGTGACGCGACCGAGCCGGCGACGTTCGTCGACTCGGGCGGTTTATCGGCTTGTGGCGGTGGCCAATTCAATGGCAGTTTGACGCTACCGGGAGATTCTTCCCCGCCTGCCTCGGGTCGCCAGGCCGCGAAAAACCGCTACACTGCGGAGGACGTCCGGGCCCCGCACACGGCCGTGGCGGGCTGGAGGAAATGGAGAGGAGGCGAGGTGCATGACGACGCGTGAGGACCGCTATGCGGCTGCCGAGGCACTCAAGAACGCGGGCCAGCTTGCGGAGGCGGTGACGGCGCTCGAGGCCGTGGTGGGAGACCATCCGGATTTCACGCTTGCGCACTCGGCGCTGGCGGCCTGGTGCACCAGGCTGGAGCGTCACGAAGAGGCCGTTCGTCACGCCCGGCGGGCCTGCGAACTGGAGCCCAACGATCCCTTCAGTTACACCGCACTGAGCGTGGCGTGCATGCGTGGCGGCCGCATCGCCGAGGCGGAGGACGCGCTCGCCCGTTCCCGGATGCTGCAGGGCGGCCATCACCACTGACGTCGTGCGCGGCCGCCTGGGGCAGCGCAGTCGGGGCGGCGGCTCTGTTCAGCCACCGCAACGGGCGAGTTCAGCCGCCGCAACGGGCGAGTTCAGCCGCCGCAACGCGCGAGTTCAGCCGCCGAACGCGGTTTCCAGCGTGGTCAGCCGACGCTGGTCGTCGTGCGAGAGTTTCTGCGGATCGAGTCCCAGGGTCTTCGCCTCCGACAAGGCCTTGCGGGCATCGTCCATCCGCTGGCCCGCGGCGAGGGCGCAGGCCAGGTGGAGGTATCTCACCGCCGACGGGACCAGGACGGCATCCTGCAGCGTCGCGATCGCCTCGTCCGTCTTGCCGGCCGCCAGCAGCACCACGCCCCGCGTGTCGAGGACGTCGGCGTTCGGTCCCAACTCGACGAGGGCGGCGTCGATCAGTTTTTCCGCCTCGCTCGCGGTGTCGGGCTGCGCCAGCAGATACGCCAGGTTGTTGGCGATGACCGCCGTCTGCACCGACGGCAGGTCCTTGCGGGCAAGAAGGTCGCGGTAGATGGCGACCGCGTCGTCGTCGCGTCCGGCGAGGGAGAGCAGGTCCGCGTGCAGGAGCCTCAGCGGCGCCGATTCCGGATCCTGTCGTTCCGCCTTCACGAACCAGCCGGCCACGCGGTCGATGTGGTCTGCCGAGGCATTCGCGCCCTGGGTCCGCACCGCCAGCACCGCCGTCTGCATCAACGGCAACAGGGGCAGCCGATCCCAGTCGCGTTCGATCGTGTCGAGCGCCTCGGCGATGCGGTGCTGCCTGCCGAGGAATCCCGCCCGTGCGAGCACGCCCGCCTTCGTCGCCTTCGCGTACCTCTCGAACAGCTTGTCGGCCGCCTTCGGGAATCCCAGCTGTTCCATCAGCGCGGCGGTGGCGCTCACCTGCTCGGGCGGCGTGTCTGGCGATTCGTCGGGCATCAGCCTGCGGGCGGCCTCGGCGGCCGCCGCCCGGTCATTGTCCGCCTGGGCGAGCCGCGTCTGGAGGACCAGCACCGCGGTGCTGTCGGGTTCCCGCTCGCTCAGTTTTTTCAGCCAGTTCCTCGCCGCATCTCGCTCTCCGTGCTGGATCAATTTCTCCACCAGCAGCGACAACACCGCCGTCGGTGCAGGCGGGCGGGAAACCACGGCGACGAGCTCGTTTCTCGCGTCGTCCCAGCGGCCACAGCGTTCCAGCAGCTGGACCCGCGTGACGCGTTGGCCGTTGGAGAGCGGCTGGAGCCTGGAGAGCTCATCCAGAAGGTCGATCGCCCGCCGCCAACTCGCGGGCTCGGGCCTGTTCGCCAGGACGTTGATCGTCAGGGCCAGATCCTCCGCGGACAGCTTGCCGTCGGTGGCGTTCTGGCCGAGCAGGGCCAGAGCCTCCTCGACATCACGAAACCCTCCCGATTGGGCGAGCAGCAGGGCCAGCGTGCGACGAGCCCAGGCCGTCACCTCCCTGGCATCGGTGTCGTCGCCGTCGGCGGTCGAGGCGTTCGCGGAAATGATCGCGCGCAGTTCGTCGCGGGCGTCCGCCAGCCGGCCGCGCCGCACCAGGAACGAGGCGAGGCTGCGTGCCGCGGCGGTGCCGCGTCCATCAGCCGCCGCTGCCTCGCGGAAGTTCCGCTCGGCGTCGTCGAGGCGGCCGAGCATTTCACTACCCTGAGCCAGGACCATCTCACGCCGCGGCGGTTCGAGCGCCTCGCCCGCCCTATCCAGCGTCCGCTCCGCCGCCTGCCGCTGCCCGGCCGAGAATTGCACCGACAGCAGCGCCAGCCAGCCCTCCGGCCGCCCGGGGTCGGCGTCGACGGCACGCTGCAGCACCTCCGCGGCCCGCTCCACCTTGCCGGCCCGCGCCAGCACCTGGCCAAACCAGAGCAGGTCGGCGGCGCCGGCCTGCTCGCCGGAGTCGAGGCTGCGCTCCGCGGCGGTGACGGCGTCGTCGAATCTGCCCGCGCCGAGATCGATCTCAGCGGAGAGCCGCTCGAGCCCGGAGGCGCCCTCGGGGCCGAGCTTGGCGAGGGTCTGCTGTGCCTCCTCGAGCCGATTCGTCATGTACAGCAGCGACAGCAGCTGCCGCAGCAGGGTGGGGTCGGCAGTGCCCTGCCGCGTGGCCCGCTGCAGCCGGGCGACGGCTTCCGGCAGGTCGCCGCGGAGGATCGCGATGTCGGCGAAGAGCCGCTGGATCCGCATCCAGCCCGGACGCTCGTTCTCGGCCTCGACCAGCAGGTTGTAGGCCGACGTGAGCTGCTCCCTATCCTGCGCCGTGGGCGTGGCGGCGGTGCGACGCTGGGCCGGCGTGGCGCCCTCCAGGCGTCGCGCCTGCTGCTGCCGGACGGACAGCAGGAGTGCAGCGGCCGTCGCGACCCGCCCCTGCGGGCTGTTCTGGCCGGAGAGCCTGGCGATGTCGGCCGCGGTCGCGGTCGCACGCTCCACGTCTCCGCGGTCGCAGGCGAGCTCTTGGAGGGCACCGATGATCTGGATATCGTCCGGCTTCTTGGCGAGGGCGGCGTTCCAAAGCCGCTCGGCCTCGGCGAGATTGCCCGTGCCCCGCCGGATCGATCCGAGGTTCGCGAGCAGTTGGCCGGACTCGTCGTCCGGGAGTGCCGCGGCCCTCGATTCGATCGAGGCGAACGCGGCCACGGACTCCTCCGCCGGCAGCCGCGCCGCCACCTGGGCCGCCGCCATCATGACGACCGGGCTGTCGACGACCTCCGGCGCCGCCGCGTCGAGCAGCCGACGGGCCGACGGCGGATCCTGTGTCCGCAGGGCCAGCAGCATGAGCGCCGCCGTCAGCTGCGGACTGCGAGGGTCGATCTCGAGCTGCGACCGCAGCAGGCTCTCCGCCGCCGCCGTGTCCCCCTTGCGGAGCAGCGCATCCGATTTCAGCAGCGCCATCTGCGTCGATGACACCGCCGGCGACTGCTCGAGCACGTCGAGCAGCGCGTCGGTCCGCGTCCAGTCGCGATCGGCGGCGGGCCGCCTCAGCTGCTGGCCGATCCGCAGCTGCAGCAGCGGCTGCCACACCTGCGGGGTCGCGGCCAGCCGCTCGGCGGACAGTGCCGCGGCGAGCGACTCGTATTCTACGAGCGCCTCGTCGGGCCGCCCCGTGGCGGCCAGGGCCGCTGCAGCACCGATCTTCGCGGCCATCGACGCGTGGTCTTCGCTGAGGACGCGGCGATTGGCCGCCAGCTGCTCGTCGAATTCCCCGAGCTGCTCGTAACACTGCGACAGGAAGAGGTCGACCTGATTCGTCAGTGCGGTGGAGGTGGCGACCAGCGGCCGGAGCGCCTCCAGCTTTTTCTTGGCCTGCAGCCAGCGCCGTTGGGCGATCAGCAGCCTGGCTTGGAGCAGGCCAATCTCCGGGGAGTCGTCGCCGTACTTCTCTGCGTGGACGGCCAGCGCCGCTTCGGCCTCTTGTGGCCGCCCCTGCTGGATGAGCACGTCCACGAGCAGCTGGCTCACGCGGGAATGGTCGTTCAACTTCGTCGTCAGGGCCTCGCGGAGCACTGTGTTCGCCCGCTCCAGATCTCCCTGCCGTGCCGCCAGCGAGGCCATGCCCCGGTAGACCCGCTCGTCGGCGGGAAACAACCGACGGGCCTCGAGGACCATCTGTTCGGCATCGGCAAAGCGGCCCTGGGCGATCGCGATCTCGAAGCTCGTGAACAGTACGTCGACGTCGTCAGGAGCCAGCTCGCGGGCCTTTGCGAGGTCGGCGGCGGCCTCGGCGAATGCGTCGTGGGACCGGTGCCAGTTGGCCCGGGCCAGCCAGCCGCGGAACTCGCCCGGCGCAGTTTCCACGAGGTGGTCGAGCACCGCCCGGGCACCGGCCGGTGACCGCAGCTTCTCGTCAAGCAGCGCGCTGAGGAACACCGACGCCTGGTAGACCACGCGGGTGTGCATGTCATCCGCCGGCGCCGGCACGCCCTCCTGCGTGGTGAATCGACCGCTCTCCATGTCGAAACCGCAGATGCCGGCGAGTAGGGCCGCAGCCTCGCGGTAGTTGCCCATGCCGAGGTGGGCCCGCGCCCGCATCAGCGTGAGCGCGTCGCGATCCCCCGCCATCGCGGTCACGTCGTCGTCGTCGTCGGAAGCCGAGCCGTCAACGGCGGAGGTCGCGCTGTCGGCGGTGAGCAGGATGTCGAGCTGCTCGCCGGCGGCGCCGAATCGGCCCGACCTGAGCATGAAGTCCGCCAGCGTGGCCCGGAGCTTCCGATCGTCGGGGTTCTTGCTGACGGCCGTCTCAACCGCGTCGTACGCCATCGCCCGGTCTCCTCTGCCGGCGTTCGCCGCAGTGGCCCGAGTGACCAGCAGCCGGGCGAATTCGGCCTGGGCGGTTGCGTCATCGGGCCGGAACCGGAGGTACCGTGCGTAGAGCACGATGGCCTCGCCGGCTTTTCCCTCCGTGACCTTCAACCGCGCCAGCGCGGCGAGGCCGCTGGCGTTGCGCCGGACCTGGATCCGATGGACGACGGCGACGCCCACGATGCAGATGAGCACAGCCGCCGCGATCGCCACGACCAGTTGAATGTTGATGCGTTTCGCAGACTTCACGGCGGGTGTTCCTCGGGGGCTGGCGGGGGACCGAACGGTCGAGACGCCCGGCCGACCGCCATGCAGGCGCGTGGGGGCTTGACGAGGCGGGGCGGGTGGACTGGACAGTTTACATGGCATGGGCGCGCGTTGCTCGCCGCGCGGGCAGCCCAATCGAGAGTCTGGGTAACGTCTCGCGGCCCATCCGGACGGAACCCCGCAAGATTGCGCCGGTTTCGGACGATACTCCGGTCGGGTGGACAGTGCCGCCTGCGGCGACCGTGACGGCCGGCCATCCCCGTCATGAGGGATGAACGGCTCTCGAACCCACGAGGGATGCAGCGATGGAGCGTCGGTCCAGAGAGCCGTCAGCGACCGCTGGCCGCGCCGGAAACGACCGGCCGCCGCGGCACGTCGATCTCACGCGGTCGCGATGCGATCGGCTGGCGATCTGCTCCTGGGTGGCGCTGGCCGTGGCCATCGCGTGCGGTCGCGACGTCACCGGCGGTGAGGCGGTGGCCGCGCGGCCCGCCCGCGTCGATCCGGCCGTGACTCCAGCCGGAGGAGCACGTGCCGCACACGCCGACTGCCGTGAGTGCCGCAGGGCTGCCTGCCCTCAGTGCCGGCTCGCCCCGGAACGGCATCCCGGCCACTCGCCATGCCAGCACGGCCTCTGTCCGGCGCATTGCCCGGTGCGGCCCGACGTATTCGGGTTCTACGGCACACAATGGCGGCGGTGGCCGGGGTCGAACGTCATCCAGGCTTCGAACATCGAGGCCGCGTCTCCCGCGCGTCCGCCCCGATCGATCGTTCCGCTGCCGCTCGAGGAATCGCTGGAACCTGCTCCCGGTCCGGAGCCGCTGCCCGCACCACCGCAGGCGGCAGCAGCCGATGCCGCCCCCCGCCGGACCGTCCTGCCGCCAGACGGCGAAGGCCAGGCCGGTCGGGAACAGGGCAGGGCGGTCGGCCGGGAACTTGGCGGGGAACCCGGCCGTCCCGCGACGGAATCCAACAGGCCCGCGGAGCCGCCGTCGCGTTCGCCGGCTCCGGCGACCGCGACGCCCGAAGACCTCCCGCGGGCTGAGGCTGCGGGCGACGACAAGGCCGGGCCTGCCCGGAGGCCGGAGGCGGAGAAGCCGGCGGAGCAGCCAGGCCGCCCGCAGGAGAACCTCTTCAATCTCGATGAGCGGCCGCAGAGCGCTCCCTGGCGGTCGTTCACGGCCAGGGCGCGGTTGGAGGCCAGGGAGCGTCGGTGATGCGGGCGGCCTGGGGGCATCGTCACCGAATGCGAGAGGCGGGAGTCGAACCCGCACGCCTTGCGGCACTGGAACCTAAATCCAGCGCGTCTGCCAGTTTCGCCACTCTCGCGGGCCGCTGCAGTCAGTCTACATCCGCACCCGGATCATCTGCATCGGCTCTGTGGTGCGGATCAGTCCGTGAACCGTGGCCGGCACCATGATCGACCGCGGATCCACCGCGCGGGCTCATCGGCCATCCGACGGGGTGTCGGAGCGCCCGCGTTCGAGGAGCCGATCGAGATTGCCGCCGCCAACGGCGTCGCGCGGCGGCCAGGAGGCGAGGACGACTTCCTGGAGCGTGGCGTCGGCGGCGTAGCCGCGGCGGGCCAGGGTGATGTCGAGCGACACGAGCCGATGTTCGGGCCCGTGTCGGGCGTTCCAGTCCCGGGCCAGGGCCGTGACGACCGACTGCCGCATGACGTCGGCGGCGCCGCGGTTGGCCAGGCACCAGAACAGCTTGTGCCAGCGGTGGTGCGGCAGGGAGCAGAATCCTCCCTCGGGCGGCCCGTCGAGCAGCGGTCGGCCGCCTCGCAGGACGTCGACGAGCCGGCCGTCGACGAGTTCGCCCCGCCCGCAGACCCACTGCGCCTGCGGCCGCACCTCGTCGAACATCCGCCACTCCTGGTGCATGCAGGGGATGCTGATCAGCGTCGCGAGCCGGGGCGGGAGCGGAGTCGCCCGCCACGGGCCGAGATCGTGCGCGAAGCTGATCAGGCCGAGAACGCCGGCAATGACGCACGCGCCCGTCGCGACGCCGCCCAGGCGGCCTGCTGCCACGGCTGCCGGGGCACCGCCGACGTCCCGGCGGTCCCACGCCCGTGCCGGCAGGATGGCGAGCCATGCGGCGAGCCCCACGTAGCCGAAGAGCCCCACCGACATCGTCAGGCAGGTGGCGGCATGGAACAGCATGAAGCCCGCCACGACTGTCATTCGCACCGTCGGGGCGGGCGCGAGCAGGAGGATGAGCGGGCCGAGCAGTTCTCCGGCGACCAAGCCCCAGCTGAGCGGCCGGCTCAGCCACCCCGAACCGAACAGCCATTCGCCGAACGGAGTGCCGTGATCGTGCACCGACATCGCGCAGCGGACGGCGTCGCCCGACAGCCAGGTGGCGTTGCACTTCGACAGCCCCGCCGCCACGTAGACGACGGCGATCTGGAGCACCAGTGCGGTGGACGCGGCGGACAGGACGCCGCCGCGGTCGCCGCCCCGTCGACGATCCCACGACCATGTGGCCCCCAGCGGGAGAAACATGCCCCAGAAGAGCAGGCAGGTCAGCCACGAGTCGCCCGCATTGGTGGCCGGAGATGTGCGGCGCAGGACGCTCACCACGGCGATCCAGGCGGCGATGGTCGCCCAGCGGGTGCCGCATCCCGCTGCGAGCAGGAGCCCCGCGGCGAATTCCAGGCCCAGCATGGCGGGCCCGCACCAGGCCGTATCGACGAGCATCGCCAGCGACCACGCGCCGGGATCGCCCAGATACCGCCGCAGCGGCTCCAGCGGAAACATGCCGTCCCCGCCGAACATGAGGGGCACGTCGCGGCAGCGGAGCACGGCATCCGCGGCCACGATCGAGCCGATCGCCATGCGGAACGCCGCGAGGCTGCGGAGGTCGAGCGCGAAGGCCCTTCGCGCCCAGGCTGCCGCCAGCGCGGTCACGGCGTCGGTGATCTCCCGGAGAGGCATGGCGGCGGCGGAAGCTCCACGTCGGGACGCGGTTTCTTGAACAACCGGCCGCCCGAAACTACAACACCGGTCGCCGATCGATCGATCCCAGCCGCGCAGGAGGCCCCCGAGCGATGCATGTCCCACTGGTGGTTCTGGGTGGAGGCCCGGGCGGATACGCGGCCGCGTTCATGGCCGCCGACCTCGGCTTGACCGTGGCGCTGGTGGAGCGGGACGAACGTCTCGGCGGCACCTGCCTGCTGCGGGGCTGCATCCCGTCGAAGGCGCTCCTGCACGTGGGCCGCGTACTGGCGGAGGCCCGCGAGATGGAGGAGTGGGGCGTTCACTTCGAGCGGCCTGCCATCAAGCTCGAGGCCCTGCGGGCCCGCAAGGACAAGGTGATCGCGACGCTGACCGGCGGGCTCGGCCAACTGGCCCGGCGGCGCAACGTGACGCTCGTCAGGGGGCAGGCCCGGTTCACCGGCTCGAACACGCTGGAGATCTCGCCCACAGAGCCGGGCGGCGTGAGCCAAACGCTGACGTTCGATCACTGCATCCTGGCCAGCGGCTCGCGGCCCGCCCGCATTCCCGCGTTCGACATCGGCAGCCCGCTGGTCATGGATTCGACCGGCGCGCTGGAACTCGCCGACATCCCGGAATCGCTGCTGGTGGTGGGGGGCGGCTACATCGGGCTGGAGATGGGGACGGTCTACGCCGAGCTCGGCGCGAAGGTGTCGGTCGTCGAGCTGACCGACACGCTGCTGCCGGGAGCCGATCGCGATCTGGTGAAGCCGCTGCAGCAGCGGCTCGAGAAGCTCTTCGACAAAATCCACATGCGGACGAAGGTGGTGAAGCTCGAGCGGGTGCCGCGCACGGGCGGTGAGTCGATCCGGGTGCACTTCGAGGGCCCCGACGGGCCGACCACGCGGGATTTCTCGCGGGTGCTCGTGGCCGTGGGGCGGCGGCCCAACTCCGACGGCATCGGTCTCGAGAACACGCTCGTGAAGGTGAATGCCAAGGGGTTCGTCGAGGTGGACGCCGAGCAGCGGACGGCCGACCCGCACATCCTCGCGATCGGGGACGTCTGCGGCGAACCGATGCTGGCGCACCGGGCCAGCCATCAGGGGAAGGTGGCGGTCGAGGTGCTGCACGGCGAGGCCGCCGTGTTTGCGCCGCGGGCGATCCCCGCGGTCGTGTTCACCGATCCGGAGATCGCCTGGGCCGGGCTCACCGAGAACGAGGCCCAGGCGACGGGCCGCACCGTGGAGATCAGCCGGTATCCGTGGGCGGCCAGCGGTCGCGCCCACGCGCTCGGCAGGATCGACGGCCTGACCAAGATGCTCGTCGATCCGGAGACCGACACGGTGCTCGGCGTCGGCATCGTGGGGCCCGGCGCGGGCGAACTGATCGCGGAGGGCGTGCTGGCGATCGAGATGGGTTGCTCGGCACGCGATCTCATGGAGTCGATCCACGCGCATCCGACGCTCGGCGAGACGGTGGCGTTCTCGGCGGAAAACTATTTCGGCCTCGCTACCGAGATCTACAGGCCCCGCGCCGAAGCGGCGAAGTGATCTCGGGCCGGCCCCCCCGCGCCGTGGCCGTCTGCGGCGGCTGTCCGCGGCGGGAACCAGGCCGTGGTGGCGGGCCGACGCCGGATGAGTGTCGTGGTTTCAGCCCTTCTCGAGCGGCCTGCGGCCGCTGCCGCGAGATAGGGAAGTCGGGCTTTACGCCCCCCGAAACCATCGGAATAATGAGAAAAGTCCGCCCACCTTCCCGGAGCAGCCCATGGCCAGCCGCGACATGCACGAGACCGGAAGCGAAGTTGTTGAGGCGGCAGGGTTTGCAAACGGGCACGCAGGCGAGGAAACGGGGGGCGGGCCGGCGGTCGGCCCGATGTCGATCGGCCAGGTGAGCGACAGCTCGGCCGGGCAGCCCGTGCCGGCCGACGGGGTGTCGTCCGTCGACGGCGATCCCACCGAGACGACCGAGTGGCTCGACTCGCTGCGGTACGTGATCAACAGCCGCGGTCCCGACCGGGCCGCCTACCTCCTGCACGCCATCGAGCAGGAGGCCTATCGGCTGGGCGTGCCGATCCCGTTCTCGGCCAACACTCCCTACATCAACACGATCCCGGCCGACAAGCAGCCGCCCTTCCCGGGCAATCGCGAGCTGGAGCGGCGGATCAAGAGCATCATCCGCTGGAACGCGATGGCGATGGTCGTCCGCGCCAATCGCGAGGACAAGAGCATCGGCGGCCACATCTCCACGTTCGCCTCGTCGGCCACGCTGGTGGAGGTGGCGATGAACCACTTCATCCGCGGCCGTGGCGATGACTACTCCGGCGATCAGGTCTACTTCCAGGGCCACGCCTCCCCCGGCGTCTACGCGCGGGCCTTCCTCGAAGGGCGGCTGACGGAGAAGCACCTGGAGAACTTCCGCCGCGAGCTGGCCGCGGGTGGCGGCCTGTCGAGCTACCCGCACCCGTGGCTGATGCCGGAGTTCTGGGAGTTTCCCACGGTGTCGATGGGGCTTGGGCCGATCATGGCCATCTACCAGGCGCGGTTCAACAAGTACCTGCAGGACCGCGGCATCAAGGACACGAGCCGGCAGCACGTCTGGAGCTTCATCGGCGACGGCGAGACCGACGAGCCGGAGACGCTCGGGGCGATCTCGTTGGCCGCCCGCGAGAAGCTCGACAACCTCGTGTTCGTGATCAACTGCAACCTGCAGCGGCTCGACGGCCCGGTTCGCGGCAACGGCAAGATCGTCCAGGAACTCGAGGGCGTCTTCCGCGGTGCCGGCTGGAACGTCATCAAGGTGATCTGGGGCGAGGATTGGGACCCGCTGCTCGCCAAGGACGACGAGGGGCTGCTCGTCAAGCGGATGAACGAGGTGGTGGACGGCCAGTATCAGAAGTACGTGGTCATGCCGGGCGGCTACATCCGCGACCACTTCTTCGGTGCCGATCCGAAGCTGGCGGAGATGGTGGCCCACCTCTCCGACGAGAAGCTCAAGAAGCTCCGGCGGGGCGGGCACGATCCCGAGAAGGTGTATGCCGCCTATGCCGCGGCGATGCAGTGCCACGGCAAGCCGACGGTGATCATCGCCAAGACGATCAAGGGCTACGGCCTCGGCGAAGTCGGAGAGGGCCGCAACGTCACCCACCAGCAGAAGAAGCTCAACGAGGACGAGCTTCGCGCCTTCCGCACCCGGTTCGGGATCCCGATCTCCGACGACGAGGTGGCCAAGGCTCCGTTCTATCGGCCGCCGGAGGATTCGCCGGAGATCCGCTACCTGCGGGAGCGGCGGGCCGCGCTCGGCGGCGCGGTGCCCAGCCGGCCGAAGGATCCGCCGCGGCTCGAGACGCCGCCGCTGTCCGACTACATCGGGTTCATCGAGAAGAGCGCCGGCCGCGAGGTGTCGACGACGACCGGCGTCGTCACGCTGATGGCGTCGCTGCTCAAGGACAAGCGGATCGGGAAGTACATCGTGCCGATCGTCCCCGACGAGTCGCGGACGTTCGGCATGGACCCGCTCTTCAAGCAGTGCGGCATCTACGCCCATGCCGGCCAGCTCTACGAGCCGGTCGATTCCGACCAGCTGCTCTACTACCGCGAGGCGAAGGACGGCCAGATCCTCGAGGAGGGCATCACCGAGGCGGGGAGCATGTCGAGCTTCGTCGCCGCGGGCACGGCCTACGCCAGCCACGGCGTGCCGATGATCCCGATGTTCATCTACTACTCGATGTTCGGCTTCCAGCGGATCGGCGACCTGATCTGGGCCGCCTGCGACAGCCGGGCGCGGGGCTTCCTGCTCGGCGGCACCGCCGGCCGCACCACGCTCAACGGCGAGGGCCTGCAGCACCAGGACGGCCACAGCCAGCTGTTCGCCACGGCCTATCCGACGGTGAAGGTCTACGATCCGGCGTTCGTCTACGAGTCGACCGTGATCATGCTCGACGGCCTCGACAGGATGTACGCGAAGGGCGAGGACTGGATCTACTACCTCACCGTCTACAACGAGAACTACGAGATGCCGGCGATGCCGCCGGGCTGCGAGGAGGGCATCCTCCGGGGCATGTACCGGCTGCGGGACGTCGCGCCGGCGAAGAAGCCCGCCGGCAAGGGGGCGAAGCTGCCGCCGGTGCACCTGCTCGGGTCGGGCGCGATCCTGCGGGAAGTGATCCGCGGTGCCGAGCTGCTTGCGGAGCACTGGGGTGTCTCGAGCACCGTCTGGAGCGTGACGAGCTGGAAGGAGCTGCGCCGCGAGGCACAGGAGTGCCGCCGCTGGAACATGCTCCACCCGGAGTCGAAGCCGCGCCGCAGCTACCTGGAGGAGACGCTCGCCGACGAGGAGGGCGTGTTCGTGGCCGCGAGCGACCACGTGCGGGCGGTGCCCGAGCAGCTCGACCCATGGATTCCCGGCGGCCTGTTCGCGCTCGGCACCGACGGCTTCGGCCGCAGCGAGCTGCGCGGCCGGCTAAGGCGGCACTTCGAGGTGGATGGCGAGTGCGTCGCGATCGGCGCACTCTCCCGCCTGGCGGCTGCCGGGGCGATCGGCGCCCATGTCGTCGCCGAGGCGATCAAGACGCTCGGTGTCGATCCCGACAAGGTCGACGCCGCCTCCGCCTAATCCATGGGCGGTTTCCCCGCCCGCACTCCGACACCCTGTACCCCGAAACCCCGTCCAGACACGGTCCCCATAACACGATCCCGAGCACGAGGGCGCGAACGCATGGCCTCTGAATTCAAGCTGCCTGACCTGGGTGAGAACATCAGCTCCGGCGACGTCGTCACCGTCCACGTGGCGGAGGGCGACGTGATCAAGCCCGGCCAGACGCTCCTCGAGGTGGAGACCGACAAGGCCGTCATCGACGTGCCCTGCGGATCGGGCGGCCGCATCGCGAAGGTGCTCGTCAAGAAGGGCGACACCGTGAAGGTTGGCCAGGCGCTGGTGCTGCTCGACGCGGCCGGCGCCGGCGCGTCTGCCGCGGCGCCCCCCAAGACTGCTCCGGCCGCGCCAGCCACGCCGCCGAAACCGGCGGCCGCCGCACCTTCCGCGCCTTTGGCGTCGCCGCCGGCCGCGGCCGTGGCGGCGCACCCGGCTCCTGTTCAAGCTGCGGCGCCCGCACATGGGGCCGGCAGGAAGGCCGCGCCGGTCGCGGAGCCTCCTGCCGTGGCCGCGGTGGCGTCGGTCGAGCCCGCGGGCCCGGCTGTACGGCGGCTGGCCCGGGAACTCGGCGTCGATCTGGCCCGCGTGCGGGGCAGCGGTCCTGCGGGCCGCATCGTCCGCGAGGACGTGATCGCAGCGGTGCGCCAGGCCGCCGGCTCGGGCTCGGCGGTGCGGTCGCGGGCGGACTCGATGGGCACGGATCGTGACGATTGGGGGCCGGTCCGCCGCGAGCAGATGTCGCGGATGCGGAAGACGATCGCGGCGAACATGGCCCGCAGCGTGTCGACGATTCCGCACCTCACCAATTTCGACGACGCCGACGTCACGGAGCTCGAGTCGCTCCGCAAGGCCAGCGCGCCGGAGTACGCCAAGAGCAACGTGAAGCTGACCGCCCTCGGCTTCGTGATCAAGGCGGTGAGCCTGTCGCTCCGCCAGCACCCGGTGGTGAACGCCTCCGTCGACATGGAGAAGGGCGAGATCGTCTACAAGGAATACGTGAACGTCGGCCTGGCGGTCGACACACCACGTGGTCTGGTGGTGCCGGTGCTGCGGGACTGCGACCAGATGTCGATTCCGCAGATCGCTCAGGCTGTCGCCGACACCGCCGAGAAGGCCAAGAACGCCCAGTACGGCGTGGAGGACCTGCGGGGCGGCACGTTCACCATCAGCAACCTCGGTGCGATCGGGGGCACGTACTCCACTCCCATCATCAACTGGCCCGAGGTGGCTATCCTTCTCGTGGGCCGTTCGCGGAGGATGCCGGTCGTGCGTGACGATCGCATCGAGCCGAGGCTGATGATGCCGCTGTCGCTGTCCTACGATCATCGCGTGATCGACGGCGCCGCCGCTGCCCGGTTCCTCAAGGAGATCATCGGCTACCTGGAGAGCCCGGGCCGTCTCCTGCTGGCGATGTGACGTCGCCGGCCGCGAACCGCACCATCTCCCGACGACCGACGCATCGATCCGCAGGGCAATCCGTGAGCACAAGCGACACCATCGACAAGGCGGGTACGGCGAGCCTCGCCTTCCTCGAGGAACTCTTCGACCAGTACCAGCGCGATCCGCAGAGCGTGGATGCGGAGTGGCGACGGTACTTCGAAGCGCTCTCCACCGCGCCGGCCGCAGGCGTTCACGGGGCCGCGGCGAACGGTGCCGCGAGCACCGGGACGTCACCCCATCCGATGGCCGCCGAGTCCGACGTCCGCGCGGTGCCGGGAGCAGTCCGGGCGAATGGCGTCGCGAGCGGTCCGTCGCAAAAGCTCGTCGCGCCCGACGGCATCGCAACCGGCCACGCCGTGGCGATCGCCAACGGCGCCGTGCGGCTGCCCGACGCTCCCGCGGGCGAGGCGATGCCGCTGCCGCTCCCCGTGGCGACCGGCACGGCGGGCGAGGAGCGGGTGGCCTTCCTGCAGGATCGCGTCGACCAGCTCGTGCGGGCCTACCGGGTTCGCGGCCACCTGATGGCGGAGATCGACCCGCTCGGTCGCCCGCGGCCGGGGCTGCCTGAGCTCGATCCGCAGTTCTACCACCTCACCGAGACCGACATGGACCGGTCGTTCTCGACCGACACCATCGAGGGGCCGCAGTCGATGTCGCTGCGGCAGATCATCAAGCGGCTTCGCAACACCTACTGCCGGTCGATCGGCGTGCAGTTCATGCACATGGACGACCTGCGGGTGCGGCAGTGGCTGCAGGTGCGGATGGAGGGGTGCGAGAATCGCATCCAACTCGACCGCAAACAGCAGCTGCGGATCTACCGGCAGATGACGACGGCGGCAGTGTTCGAGGAGTTCATCCAGAAGCGGTTCCTCGGCGCGAAGAGCTTCTCGCTGGAGGGCTCGGAGAGCCTGATTCCGCTGGTGGAGATGGCGATCGAGCGGGCGGCCACCCAGGAGATCGGCGACGTGGTGCTGGGCATGGCACACCGCGGCCGCCTCAACGTGCTCGCCAACGTGATGGGCAAGAGCCCGCAGCGGATCTTCCGGGAGTTCGCCGATCTCGACCCGGAGCTGCACGTGGGCCGGGGCGACGTGAAGTATCACCTCGGCCATTCGAACGACCGCACCGCCGCCAACGGCCGCACCGTGCACCTCACGCTCTGCTTCAACCCCAGCCATCTCGAGTTCGTGAACCCCGTCGCGATCGGTCGCATGCGGGCCCGGCAGGACCGGTCCGCCGACCAGGCGCGGCAGAACGGCATGGTGATTCTCATCCACGGCGACGCCGCCTTCGCGGGCGAGGGGATTATCCAGGAGACCCTCAACCTCAGCGAGCTCGACGCCTACCGCATCGGCGGTACGCTGCACGTCATCGTCAACAACCAGATCGGGTTCACGACGGGGCCGCGGGAGTCGCGGTCGTGCATGTACGCCACCGACGTGGCGAAGATGCTCCAGATCCCGATCTTCCACGTCAACGGCGAGGATCCCGAGGCCGTGGCGCAGGTCGTGAACCTGGCGATGGACTTCCGGCGGGAGTTCCAGCGGGATGTCGTCATCGACATGTACTGCTTCCGCCGCCGCGGCCACAACGAGGCCGACGAGCCGGCGTTCACGCAGCCGGCCCTCTACCGCGTGATCGAGCGGCGGCCGAGCGTGCACGAGAGCTACCTGGAAAAGCTCCTCAAGCTCGGCGAGGTCACCCGTGAGGAGGCGATGCAGATCGCCGACGAGCACCGCGCCCGCCTCGACGCCGAGCTCTCCGTCGCCAAGAGCGACGACTACGTCCACCGCAGCGACGTGGGGGGCGTGTGGGCGTTCTACGTCGGCGGCCGCGAGCGCGAGGCGGCCGACGTCGACACGGGCGTCCGTCGTGAGGTGCTCGAGCACCTGCTCGACAGGCTCGTCGCGCTGCCCGAAGGCTTCCAGCCGCACGCCAAGATCCAGAAGTTCCTGGAGCAGCGGCAGCAGATGGCGCGGGGCGGCCAGCCGCTCGACTGGTCGGCCGCCGAGGCCCTCGCCCTGGCGAGCCTCGCCGTGCAGGGGCTGCGGGTGCGGCTCTCCGGACAGGACAGCCAGCGTGGTACTTTCAGCCACCGGCATGCCGTGATCCACGACGTGGTGACCGACGAGACCTACTGTCCGCTCGAGCACCTGTCCCCCGACCAGTCTCCGGTGGAGATCTACAACAGCCCGCTCTCGGAGATGGGTGTGCTGGGGTTCGAGTATGGCTACAGCCTCGACTGCCCTGATGGCCTCGTCATGTGGGAGGCGCAGTTCGGCGACTTCGTCAACGTGGCGCAGGTGGTGATCGACCAGTTCATTGTGAGCGCCGAAGACAAGTGGAACCGGCTCTCCGGCCTGGTGATGCTCCTGCCGCACGGGTTCGAGGGGATGGGGCCGGAGCACTCGAGCGCCCGGCTCGAGCGGTTCCTGTCGCTCGCCGCGAAG
>JBILVO010000127.1:0-11163 GCA_044370415.1 Pirellulales bacterium | reverse complement strand
GACGGCGCCAACGACATGGGCCGCCTCGTGCCCACGGCCAAGCCGCTGGCGGTGACGGCCGACGGCAAGCCGCTGCTCGTGGGCCGTGAGTACGGCGACGGCCGCGTGCTGGCGTTCGCCGCCGATTCGACCTGGCGATGGGCGATGCAGGGCGCGGCCGAGCAGCATCGCCGGTTCTGGCGTCAATTCGTGCTCTGGCTGGCGAAGCAGGACGACAACGAGCAGGATTCGCTGTGGGTCCGCCCGGCGCAGCGCAGGGTCGCGCCGGGCACGGCGCTGCCGTTCGACGCCGGGCTGACGAAGGCCGACGGCGAGGCGGTGACGGACGCGGCGCTCGAGGCGCGGGTGGTGTCGCCGACCGGTCAGTCGCGGCCCGTACGGATCGCCCGGCGGGGCGAGACGTTCTCCGGCGCCGTCACGGAGTGCACCGAGCCCGGCGACTGGCGGCTCGTGGTGACGGCCGATCGGCCGGGCAGGGAGCGGCGGGAGCGGACGGCCAGGTTCACGGTCGCACGGCAGGACCTGGAGCTGGCGAGCCCTCGGGCGAACCCGCTGCTCATGCGGCAGCTGGCCGAGGCCACCGACGGGGCCGTGCGGCTCCCGGAGGAGCTGGCCGACATCTTCGCGGAGATCGCCGCCCGGCCGGCGGCCTTCGACACCGCGGAGCAGTGGTCGTTCGCCCCCTGGGACAAATGGCCGATGCTCGCGCTGCTCGCCGGCTGCATGTGCAGCGAGTGGTTTCTGCGGAAGCGGTTCGGCCTCGTGTAGCCCGCCGGCCTCGCTGAGGGCGGCCCGCCCCGGGTATTCGCCGGGAGGATTCCCCTTCTGACGCCGCGGCCTGCCTGCTACCTTTCCCGGCCCGCGGAACCTGCCGGGACCGCCGCGAGCCCCGGGAACCCCGTCCGTGACCAAGCGCCGCCCCATCCGCAACAAGCTGCTGCTCGGCGGCCTGCTCGTCGGGATCACGGTGGCCGTGCTGTCGGCGAGCAGCTTCCTGGGCGTCTACTCCTACAGACGGCTGGTCCGCGCGCTGAGCTGCCGTGCGGCCGAGCTCCCCCGGGCCAGCGAGCTCGGCGCGAGTGTCGGCGGGCTGCGGCTGGTCCATGCGCGGGCGCTTTCTGGAGAGGCGGAGTTCGGCGTCGCGACCGAGGTGCCGCCCATTCCCGAGGCCGACGACGAGGAGGCCGAGGAGCCGGCGTTTCCCGACACCTTCACCGGGCAGCTCGCCCGCACGCGGTGGACGCTGGCCCGCTACTGCGAGGAGCTTTCCGAGGGTGAGCTCGACGAGATGCCCTTCCCGTTCGGCGACCGTGGCCGCGAGCGCGAGACGGCGGCCGCGATCGCCTCCTGCCTCGACGCCATCGAGGCGATCGTCGCCGAGCCGCCAGCGGACGTGGCGGAGTCGGCGGCCGACACCGGGGCCGCGGCCGAGAACGGTGTGACATGGCAGCGGGGCCGGCTGTTGGCCAGCGGGCCGCGGCTCGACGACCTCGCGGCCCTGTCGGCGGCGCTGCCCACCTTCCTGCAGGAGCGGCTGCACGACCTCTCCCACGAGGTGCGCAGCGGCTACCGCACGCTGATCGTCACCACCTGGGCCTCGGCCACCGCGGCTGCCGGCCTGCTGGCGGCGCTGGGGGCGCTCACATACCGCTGGGTGTTCCGGCCGCTGCGGCTGCTCGGCCACGGTTCCCGCCGGGTGGCCGCGGGCGACTTCGCCTTCCGGCTCAAGCTCGACACCAGCGACGAGATGGCGGAACTCGCCGCCGCCCTCAACGACATGACGCAGCGGTTCGAGGAGATCCGCGACGATCTCGACAAGCAGGTGGAGCAGCGCACCCGCGAGGTGATCCGCAGCGAGCAGCTGGCGAGCGTCGGATTCCTCGCGGCCGGCGTCGCCCACGAGATCAATAACCCGCTCGCGTCGATTGCGATGTGCGCGGAGTCGCTGGAGAGCCGGCTCGAGACGCTGTCGCCGGACGCCCCCGACGCGGCGGTCGCCAGGCGTTACCTCGAGCTCATCCAGACGGAGGCGTTCCGCTGCAAGGGCATCACCGAGAAGCTGCTCGACTTCTCACGGCTCGGCGAGGTGCGGCGGCAGGCCACGTCGCTCGTCTCCCTCGTGGCGGACGTCGCCGACATGCTCCGGCACGTCGGCCGGTTCGCCGGCCGCTCGATCGAGATCGACCAGGGGCTCGACGCCCTGGTGATGGTCAATCCACAGGAGATCAAGCAGGTGGTGCTCAACCTGCTCGTCAACGCGCTCGATTCGGTGGAGGAGTCGGGGCACGTCCGCGTGGGCGTGCGCCGCAGCGGCGGCGACGCCGTCCTCACCGTCGCCGACGACGGCTGCGGCATGACGGAGGAGGTGCTTCAGCACCTCTTCGAGCCCTTCTTCACCCGCCGCCGTTCCGGCCAGCAGGGCACCGGACTCGGGCTGTCGATCGTGCATCGCATCGTCGCCGACCACGGAGGCAGGATCGAGGCGTCGAGCGCCGGACCCGGACAGGGAGCCACGTTCCGCGTGACGTTGCCGCTGGCTGCCGCAGCCGACGCGACGCGGAGTGACACGACGTCTGCGTCCGCGCCGCAGGCGGCCTGAATGCCGACGGCGGCCGCGCCAGCCATCACGGAGGATTCCCATGAAGCAGCAGACACGACCGATGCGGATCCTGTTCGCCGACGACGAGACGTCGATCCAGGAGCTGATGCGGATCGAACTGCCGCGGCTCGGGCACGAGGCCACGGTCTGCCCCGACGGCCGCACGGCGCTGGCGGCGCTCGACAAGACCTCCTACGACTGCGTGATCGTCGACCTCGACATGCCCGGAGTGGGTGGTCTCGAGGTGATCGCGCGTGTCCGCGAGACGTCGGCGGACACGGAGACGGTGATCATCACCGGCAAGTCGTCGCTGGAAAGCGCCGTCGCCGCGGTGCGGCAGGGAGTCTTCGACTACCTCACGAAGCCCTGCAAGCTCGCGGACATCCAGGCGGTGCTGGAGCGCGTGCGGAAGAAGCGCGAGCTGACCGTCCGGCTGCGGGCGCTCGAGCGGAGAGTGCGGCGGGCCGAGGGTACCGGGCAGCTGGTGGGGCGGTCCGCGGGGCTCGAGCGGGTGAGGAAGGTGGTGGCACGCGTGGCGGCCAGCGACGCCAACGTGCTGGTGCGGGGTGAAACCGGCACCGGCAAGGAACTCGTCGCGCGGGCCATCCACGACGGCAGCCCCCGCGCCGCGGGCCCGCTCGTTGCGGTGAATTGTGGCGCGTTGCCCGAACACTTGGTCGAAAGCGAGCTCTTCGGCCACCGCAAGGGCGCCTTCACCGGCGCCGACGAGCATCGAGCCGGGCTGTTCGAGGTGGCCGACGGCGGCACGCTGTTCCTGGACGAGGTGGGTGAACTTCCCAAGCCGCTGCAGTCGCGGCTCCTGCGGGCACTGGAGAGCGGCGAGATCCGCCGTGTCGGCGACAACCAGCCAATCACGGTGGACGTGCGGGTGGTGTGCGCCACGCACCGCTCGCTCGAGGAGATGGTGGCGGCGGGCGACTTTCGCGAGGACCTCCTGTTTCGCATCAACACGTTCGAGATCGTGGTGCCGCCGCTGCGGGAACGGCTCGACGACCTTCCCGATCTGGTGCAGCACTTCGTGCGTCGGGCCAGGCCGCAGACGCCTCCGGAGGCCGCGTTGGTCGCCGCTGACGTGCTGGATGCCATGACGAAGCATCGCTGGCCGGGCAACGTCCGCGAGCTGGCCAACGTGGTCGAGCACGCCCTCGTGCTGTGCGACGAACTGCCGCTCCAGCGCGACCACCTGCCGGATCGCCTGGGGGCCGCGCGGGCCGGCACGTCGCCGCTGCGCCCGGAAGCCGCTGCCGCGCCGCAGTCCGCGACGCATCCGGCTTCAGCGGCCCGCGAGGCGGGTCAGCAGGCGGCTCGGGACGCGGCCACGTGCAGTCGGCCGCAGAGCCTCCGCGAGCTCGAGATGGAGGCGATCCAGCGGGGGCTCGAGCGCAATCACGGCAACAAGGCCCGCACTGCCGAAGAGCTCGGCATCAGCCTCAAGACGCTCTACAACAAGCTGCACCAACTGCAGGAAGCTCTGCAGGAATCGCTGCAGGAGGCGGCCCCACGTGACGTCGCCTAGCTCGTCGAGGCTCGATCAGCCGGTCTTGCGGACCACGCCGACGAGCACGCCGAGCACCCTCGCGTTCTTCACGTAGATCGGCTTCATCGCCGCGTTGGCTGGCTGGAGCCGGATGCGGTCGCGCTCCGGGAACCATTGCTTGAGCGTGGCCTCACCGTCGTCCGTCTGGGCCACGACGATGTCGCCGGAATGGGCTGTCTGCTTCTTCTGGATCACCACCCAGTCGCCGTCGGCGATCTGGGCGTCGATCATCGAGTCGCCCATCACCTTCAGAACGAAGTGGTTTTCCTTCTTGAAGAGGCTCTCGAAGTCGATCCGCTCGTGCTGCTCCTCGGCGGGACGAAGCGTTCCGGCCGCCACCCAGCCGGCCAGCGGGAGCCCGCGGACGTGGGCAGGCTCGGCCATCAGCTCGATCGCCCGCGACATGTTTTTGCCCCGGGTGATCAGTCCCTTGCGTTCGAGCGCCTTGAGGTGGCAGACGACGCCGTTGGGAGACCGGATCCTGAACGCTTCGCCAATCTCGCGGACGGTGGGGCCGTAGCCGCGGGAGTGGATCTTGTCGCGGATGAAGGCGTAGATCTCCATCTGCCGCTCGGTCGGGGCGGCCTCGCCGTCGTCTGCGGCTGCGTCGATCGTCCGACCGAGCAGGTCGCCCTGGAGAGATGCCACGCTTCGTAGCGCGGCAGCCGACGTCCTGGCGGCCGGCCTCGACGAAGTGGCCTTCTTGCGCGACAGGGGCCGGGGCAGGGGCCGGGATTGGGATCGGGGGCCGGTTCGCGGCGTTGTTTTGGAGACGGGCTTGGACATGGTCGTCGTCGGGCTTTTTGCCGCTTTCCTTTTTCGGGGGCGAGACGCAAAATGGGTTCGAGAGACGGTCGATGCTCGAAGGAGCTGTTTCGCCGACGTGCCGCTTGTTTCCTGCGGAATCGCTGGGAAAGGGGCCGCGCGGAACCGTCCTGAACACAGGTATCTTACTATACGGCCGTTCATTTGCAAGTCGTCTTCTGCGCGTTTCCCGGTGCGATTCACCACGGAGGCCTCTTTTCAGAGGCATGGAACGATGGGTCTTCTGTATGGTTGGTGGCTGTGCCGTGGGGAATCGAGGGCGACGCCGGCGAGGCCGGCGAGTCTGGCAATGAGCCAGCAGCCTGTGGGTGTGGCACGGGCCGCCGTTCTGGCTGCCGCCACCGTGGCCGTCGCCATGGCGGCCTGTCCGCAGGCCTGTGGTCAGACGGCGACGGCTGAGAAGCCGGCGACGGCCGACAAGCCAGCGGAGACTGAAAAAAATCCGTCAGCCGAGAAGCCCGCAGCGGGCGGAAAGGCCGGCGATGCCACGGCGAAGAAGAAGTCGGCCGTGATCGCGCAGATCACGCTGGCCGGGTCGATCCCCGACGGCGTCGGGCAGGGGGGGCTGCTGGCCGACCTTGCGCCCCATCTGCACCGCGTCATCGAGCGGCTCGACAAGGCCGCCACCGACAGCCGCGTGAAGGGCGTGGTGCTGACGATCGAGTCGCCGGCGCTCGGCCGGGGGCGGGCCGAGGAGCTGCGGGCGGCGATCGGACGGATCCGCAAGGCCGGCAAGCCGGTGGCCGCCCATCTGGTCGGCGGCCAGCCGGCGCAGTATCTCGTCGCCACGGCCTGCGATTCGGTGACGATGCCGCCGGCAGCGACGCTGGAGATCACGGGCGTGCGGGCTGAGGTGCAGTTCTTCAAGCCGCTGCTCGACAAACTCGGCGTCGACGCCGAGATCCTCCAGGTGGGCGAGTTCAAGGGGGCCGGCGAGCCGCTGACGCGGTCGAGCATGAGCCCGCAGCTGCGGGAGCAGTACGAGCAGTTCGTCGGTGATCTCTTCGACCAGCTCGTCGAGCGGATCGCCGCCGACAGGAAGCTGCCCGCCGAGCGGGTGCGGGAACTGGTCGACACCGGCGTGTTCACTCCCGAGCAGGCCCGCGAGGCGAAGCTGATCGACGCGGTCGGCTACGAGGACGAGGTGATCAGCGGCCTGGCCGGCACGATCGGCGAGCCGCAGCCGCGGATCTCCCGTGACTACGCCGAGCAGAAGATCGACAACGACTTTTCCGGAATCGGCGGGCTCGTGAAGCTCGTGGAGATGCTCTCCGGCCAGAAGCCCTCGGCCGCCGCGGGCCGGGACAAGCAGATCGCGATCGTCCACGTCACCGGTGAGATCGCCGAGGGCAAGGGGAAGGACGATCTGCTCGCCGGCGGATCGGCCGGCGCCGACAGCGTGATCAAGGCGATCCGCGACGCATCCAAGGACGAGAAGGTGGTGGCCATCGTGCTGCGGATCGACTCGCCGGGCGGCTCGGCGCTCGCCAGCGACCTGATCTGGCGGGAGGCGGAACGGACCACCAAGCCGGTCGTGGCGAGCCTCTCCGACACCGCGGCCAGCGGCGGCTACTACATCGCGGTGGCGGCCGACAGGATCGTCGCGGCGCCGGGCACGCTCACCGGGTCGATCGGCGTGGTCGGCGGCAAGATCGCCATCGGCAACGCGCTCGAGAAGATCGGCGTCCACACCGACGCGGTGTCGAAGGGCCGCAACGCCGGCTGGCTCTCCATGAACAAGCCGTTTTCCGATCACGAGCGGGAGGCGTTCCTGGCGACCATGAAGGATGTCTACCGCCTGTTCACGTCGAAGGTGGCGGCGGGACGGAAGATGGACATGGAACGGGTGGAGAAGCTCGCCGGGGGGCGGGTGTTCACCGGACGCATGGCGAAGGAACTCGGTCTCGTCGACCGGCTGGGAACGCTCGAGGACGCGATCGACGAGGCGCGGAAGCTGGCCGGGCTCAAGGCGGATGAGCCGGTCGAGCGGCTGCTCCTGCCCGAGCCGCGGGGGCTCTTCGACGATCTCTTCGGCATGGCCGGGGCCGGCACAGGGCCCACGGCGCGGCTGGCCGCGGCCGTCGGTGGCGCGGGCGGGGCTGAGGCGGCCGCGTTGCGGGCGGTGCTGCTCACCAGGATCGCTGCGGTCCCCGGTCTCGAGTCGCTCGTCGGCGACGCCGAGTCGCTCGTCCAACTGCTCTCGGGCCGGCCGCTGGCCCGCATGCCGATGCGGGTGACGGTGCGCTGAACGGCGGCCCTCGGCGGTGGGTCAGGCCGCCTTGCGGCGGTTCGGTCGGCCCCGGCTGCCACCCGTCTCGTCGGAGCGGTTCGTCTTCGGAATCGGTGCGGAGACCGCCGCTCTCCATGCCCGCAGGCGGGCGAGCAGTTCGCGGGCCTTCTCGGGCTGCGACTCGACGAGGTTCCGTGACTCAGAGAGGTCGTCGCGGAGGTTGTAGAGCTCGAGCCGGCCGTCCTCGAGAAACTCCATCAGCTTCCAGTCGCCCATCTGCACGAGGCTCACGGGCGTGGTCCGCCAGCGATTCTTGCCCATGCCCAGGTAGCCGGGGAAGTGCTGGAAGATGGCGTCGCGATCGATCCTCGCCGTCGGATCGCGGAGCAGCGGCACCAGGCTTGTTCCGTCGAGCGGCTGTGGCGGCCGTTCCGCGGCCGCGATGTCGAGGAGCGTCGGAAAGATGTCGACGTGGATCGTCGGCATGTCGCAGGCCGTGCCGGCCGGCGTCACGCCGGGCCAGCAGACGACGAGCGGCACGCGGATGCCCCCCTCGTAGAGGCTGCCTTTGCCGCTCCGCAGCGGCGAGTTGTCGGTGACGTCCTCCTTGCCGCGGCCACGCTCCCGCAGACCCTCGCGGCCGTAGCCCCCCACGCCGCCGTTGTCGCTCGTGAAGAAGACCACCGTATCATCGGCGATTCCCAGTTCGTCGAGCGTGCGCACGACGCGGCCGACGCTCTCGTCGACGGAGGCGATCATCGCGGCGTAGGTCGGGTCGTGATGGCCGCCTGCCGGTGGTTTGCCCTTGAACCGTGCGACGATGTCCGGCTTGGCCTCGTGGGGCGAGTGCACCCCGAAGTGGGGCAGGTAGAGGAAGAAGGGCCCGTCCTTGTGGCGGCGGATGAAGTCGACGGCCTTGTCGGTGAGGAAGTCGGCGAGGTACTCGTCGCGGCCGTGCGGTGTCGGCGGGTCGGTCGCAAAGTCGAAGTGCTTCCCCATCGAGACGATCGCCTCGTCGAAGCCGCGTTTGCCCGGCTGGTAGGGCCCCTTCTGGCCGATGTGCCACTTGCCGAACATGCCGGTGGCGTAGCCGGCCTGCTTCAGCTGGTCGGCGATGGTGCGGCGGTCGAGCGGCAAGTCGGTGACGTTCTCCACCGGCCGCAGCGGCCGGCCGTGCCAGTCGAAACGGTCGATGCCGCCCACGGTGTAGACGCCGGTGCGGGCGCCGTACTGCCCGCTCATGAGGGCGGCCCGGGTGGGCGTGCAGTTCTGGCAGTGGTGGTGCGCGGTGAGCCGCATCCCGGCGGCGGCCAGCCGGTCGATGCTGGGCGTCTCGTAATAGCCGCTGCCGAAGCAGCCGAGATCGGTCCAGCCGAGGTCGTCGGCCATGATGAAGATCACGTTGGGCCGCCGCGGCGGCGCGGCCTGGCATGGCTGCGTCGCCGGGGGCGACAGGCAGGCCAGCCAGATCGCCACGATCGTCGCCACGGCTTCAGCGCGTCGTCGAGTGGTCGGCATGGTGTTCGTCGTCGCTCCTGTGTCGCTCTTGGCCGGGGCGGTCGCAGTGTCGGCGGACGGAGCCTGCGGCTCCACGTCGGACCGTAGCCGTCAGGTGCCCGCGTGCGCCACGGCCGCCGCGAGCTGCGCGACCGACACGTTCAGCGCCCGGGCGAAGCCCGCCACGAACCGGGCCGGCTCAGGCTCGAAGGCCACGATCGAAAAGTCGCCGAGTTGGAACCAATCGGCCGCGTGCGGGAACTTGCCGAGGTAGGCCCGCGCCAGCGGTTCGTGGTCGGGGTGCCGCGGATCGACGAACGTCGCCATTGCCGGGATCGAGACCCGCGGCAACGCCTGCGGCACGACATCCGCCGCCACGTCCTGCGCCGCCATGATCAGGAGGCACACGCGGGGCGACTCGAGCATGTCGCGGGTGTGTGCCGAGAGGCGGCTCACGTGGGTGACCAACCGCAGCCGTTCGCCGTGGGCGTCGGTCCACGTGGCGAAGGGAATCATCGACGCGAATGGCCCGCCGTCGTGGAGCGTGGCCAGGGCCGCCACCGACTGGCCGCGGATCACGTCACCGAGGAGCCGCGAAACGTCCGGGTCCATGATGCATCCGGAAACGTTGACCCCGACGGCAACCGACGAGGCGCGGAAGACACAACGGGTGACGACGGGCTGCCCACGGTGCGGCAGAAAGACGGTCCGCTACCAGGCGAAGTGCGCGAACGCCTTGTTCGCGTCGGCCATGCGGTGCACGTTGTCGCGCTTGGTCACCGCGGCACCTTCGCGCTTGTAGGCGGCGATGATCTCCTCGGCGAGCTTCTCGAACGTGCCCCGGCCCTTCTTTTCACGCACCGCCTGCAGGAGCCAGCGGATCGCCAGCGACTGCTGACGGTTGCGGTTCACCTGCATCGGCACCTGGTAGGCCGCACCGCCGACCCGCTTCGAACGCACTTCCACGGACGGCTTGATGTTTTCGACAGCACGGTTGAAGACCTCGATCGGCTCGGCGTCGTTGATCTTCGAGGCGACGATGTCCATCGCCTTGTAGAAGACGTTTTGGGCGACGCTCTTCTTCCCGTCCTCCATGAGGCAGTTGATGAACTTGCTGGCGAGAAGCGACCCGTAGCGCGGGTCCGGACGGAGCTGCTCGCGGCTGGCTGTGATGTTTCCCATGGCTCAGATCAACCCTTCTTGGCACCGTAGAGGCTTCGCGACTGCTTGCGGCCCTGCACGCCGAGCGTGTCGAGCGCACCGCGGATGATGTGGTAGCGGACGCCGGGCAGGTCGCGGACGCGGCCGCCGCGGATGAGCACGATCGAGTGCTCCTGCAGGTTGTGTCCCTCGCCCGGGATGTAGACCGTCACTTCCTTCTGGTTCGAAAGCCGGACGCGCGCGATCTTTCGCAGCGCCGAATTGGGCTTCTTGGGCGTCATCGTCCTGACCTGCAGGCAAACGCCGCGCTTCTGCGGGCAGCGGTCGAGCACCGGCGACTTGGAAAACTTCCGCTTCGGGCGACGGCGGCTGCGGACGAGCTGGCTGATCGTGGGCATGGGGCGTGAAAACCGCGGAGGAACGGAACGGGAACGGGCCTTGGAGAATAACGCAAAATCTTCCCGGTCGGAAGCGGGGCCGCGAAAATGCCCGTTTCGCCGGCTCAGGCGGCCGGACGGTGGAAAACCTCGCCCCTCCCGCCGGCCAGGAGGTCGCCGTGCCACTGCTGCCAGGCTCCGCTCCATGGCCCGCTCGAGGCACCGCTCGGGGCCGGGGCCCCGTTGCCGGCTGCGGCGTCGCGAAAGCCGGCCGCCGCCAGCCGGCCCGCCAGCAGCGGCAGGAAGCCCGGCGACCAGGTGGCGCCGCGGCGGAACGTCGGCGGCAGGTCCGGCTGCGACGACAGGGCGACGAACGACCCGCGCCGCATGCCCGTGCCGCACCTGCGGCCCACGCGTCCTGCCACGATCACCGTGCCGGCGAGCAGTTCGAAAGCCGCTCCCTCGCCGCAGCCGCCGCCGATCGCCAGCACGCCCCGCCGCATCCGTGCTCCGGCCAGGCCGCCGGCGGCGCCATTGATCACCACGATGCCGCCGCTCACGCCGGCCCGGCTGCCGGGCAGGGCCGCGGCGGCGTTGTCGCCCGCGTTGCCCTCCACCCGCACGCTGCCTCCGGCCAGCGCCGCTGCCAGCCAGTCGCCGGCGTCGCCGTCGACCTTGAGCGTTCCGCCCGACATTCCCTCGGCTGCATGCCTGCCCACCGACCCGCGGACGTGCATCGTGCCGCGGCGCATGCCGGCCGCCAGGCGATGCACGCGGGAGAAGTCGCCTTCGCAGATGATCAGGCCGTCGCGGCCGTCGCCGGCGACGACGAACAGGTCGGCGAGGGGCCGGGGAACGCCGTCCGCCAGCACGGGCAGGCGGCGGATCGCGTCGATCGAAAGCCCTTCCAGCCGGT
>JBILVO010000033.1:0-32305 GCA_044370415.1 Pirellulales bacterium | reverse complement strand
AGGTGCTGCAGCAGGCGCAGCAGCAGGTGCTGCAGCAGGGGCAGGTGCGGCAGCAGGTGCAGGTGCAGCGGCGGGAGCGGGTGCGGCAGCCGCCGGAGCCGGCTTCGCGGGAGCGTCGGCCGCGGGCACCACGTGCGACAGCAACGACAGCAGAACGACGGCGATGGCGAGGGGAACGGAGCGGCGCATCGAAAGGTCTCCCGTGGTGCCCGATCGTGAACTGGCGAAAGGGGTGCCCGACGCAGCGATCGCACCGCGGACGGCGATGGCTGGCCGGAGCACGGACGAGTATAGTTCCGCTCGATTGCCTGATTCCAATAGCCCGGGAGGAACGCCCGCATCATGGCCGCAGCACCAAAAAACGGATCCAAGGCCGCCGGTGGGCGGCGGGCGGTTCTCATCGCCAGCGGCGACCTCCGCGAGGAGGCCAATCGGGTCTGTTGGCCGGCCCAGCAGGCGATGGAGCAGGCGCTCGCGAAGGCGTTCGCGGCGGCGGGCTGGAAGCTCGACCGCGGCCACGCTCCGTCGAAGTCGCGCGGCCACGGGTTCATCGCCAGCGCCAAGGAAGGCCTCGATGTCTTCTCGCAGATCGATCCCGACCTGCCGCTCGTCGTGGCCGAAGCGGTGTGGCAGTATTCCAACCACGTGCTGCCGGGGCTCACCACGCACTCCGGGCCGATCCTCACCGTCGCCAACTGGTCGGGCCAGTGGCCGGGCCTGGTGGGCATGCTCAACCTCAACGGCTCGCTCACGAAGGCGGGCGTGCGCTACTCGACGCTCTGGGCCGACGACTTCGCGAGCCCCAGCTTCCGCCGCCACCTGCAGGCCTGGCTCGACCACGAGGCTGTGCACCACGACACGAGCCACGTGGTGCCGCTGGATCGCGTGTCGATTCCGCGGAAGCTCGCGCAGGTCGCCGAGACGATCGCGGCCGACCTGCGTCGCTCGAAGGCGCTCATGGGCGTGTTCGACGAGGGCTGCATGGGGATGTTCAACGCGATCATCCCCGACCACCTCCTGCACGCCACGGGCGTCTTCAAGGAGCGGCTCAGCCAAAGCGCGCTCTATTACGAGACCACGCAGGTGACCGACGCCGAGGCCCGCGACGTCTTCCGGTGGCTGGAGAAGGCGGGCATGCGGTTCCACTTCGGCAAGGACGAGTCCCGCGACCTCACGCGGGCCCAGGTGCTCCAGCAGTGCAAGATGTACGCGGCCACGCTCCGCCTCGCCGACCGGTTCGGCTGTGACTGCGTCGGCATCCAGTACCAGCAGGGCCTCAAGGACCTGCTGCCGGCCAGCGACCTCGTCGAGGGGATGCTCAACGACTCGAAGCGGCCGCCCGTGGCGGCGGCGGGCTCGACGAAGCCGCTCTTCAAGGGGAAGCCGCTCGTGCACTTCAACGAGGTGGACGAGTGCGCCGGGCTCGACGGCCTGCTCACGCAACGGGTACACGAGGCGCTCGGCGAGCCGGTGGAGAACACGCTCCACGACATCCGCTGGGGCGACTGGGACCAGTCGCGGACGACCGACCAGTGGGTGTGGGTCTTCGAGATCTCCGGCGCCGCGCCGCCGGCGCACTTCATCGGCGGCTGGAAGGGCGCGGAGGGGCACCGGCAGCCGCCGATGTACTTCCGGCTTGGCGGCAGCACGCTGGCAGGGGTGAGCAAGCCGGGCGAGATCGTCTGGAGCCGGATCTGGGTGAACAACGTCGACGGCCGCGAGAAGCTCTGCATGGACATCGGCCGGGCTGAGGTCGTGAAGCTGCCGGACGAGGAGACTCGCCGCCGCCTCGAGTCGACGACGAAGCAGTGGCCGATCATGCACGCCGTGACCTACGGCGTGTCGCGGGACCAGATGATGGCGCGGCACAAGGCCAACCACATTCAGGTGGCCTACGCGAAGGACGCGGCCGGCGCCGACCGTGCCGCGCTCACGAAGGCCGCCGCCGCCCGGGCGCTGGGCATCGAGGTGCACTTCTGCGGCACACGCGGCCACGGCGTGTCACCGAGCGTCCGCTGGGATACATGACGCACATCCGTGCGTCGCGGGATACATGACGCACATCCGTGCGTCGCGGGATACATGACGCACATCCGTGCGACTGGGGACACCTGACGACGTCCGCGCGTCGGCGACGCATGACGCGCCACGCGCACGCCGCAGGCACGCGGCAGTCAGCCGCGATCTCACCGCACCCAGATCGCTCGGCCCGTGCCACCGCGGGGAAGCGTCCGCGGATAGTCGGGGTTCGGCCGCTGCTCGATCACCTCCACGAGGCGGTCGCCCGGAAGATCGCGGCCAGCGGCATCGCGGACGCCGGTGATCTCGAGCCCGCGGATCGTGCAGTCGCGGTCGGGCGAGAAGATCTCCGTCCACGTCGCGGGATCGGCGGGTGTGTGCTTGTAGGTCTGCGACTTGGGGCCGAGCCTCACGAGCCGCCAGTCGGCCGCCGGTGCGAACCGCACCTCCACGCCGTCGATCGCGAGGCCGCTCGTGTCGGCGTGCACCTCGATCGCGCCGGGCCGGTTGAAGACGAGCCCCTCGAGCCGGATGTTCTCGAGCCTGCCGACCGACTCGCTCGCGTCGACGTCGCGGCCGAGCTCCAGATTGGGCTGGTCGTAGAACTTGTATTCCTGGATGTCGGTGATCCGCCGCAGGGTGATGTCGCGGATCGGGCAGTCGAGCAGCGTGCCGTCGGCGAACCGCTTCACGCCCGGCAGCAGCCGGATGGCGATGTTGTGGGCGTCCTTCCCCTCGGCCGCGCCGGTCACGTCCTCGACCAGCACGTCATGGATCGGGCCGTAGCTCGGGGCGTAGTTCTTCCAGTCCCAGGCGGTGAACGCCACCGGGTCGTCCTGGGAGTCGCCGCTCACACGGCGGATCGCGCCGTCGGAGGCCGGGCCGCTGACGTGCACGCCGTCGCGGCCGTGGCGATCGAGAGACACGCCTTCGACGACGAAGTCGCGGACGTTGCCCAGGTGCACCGCGAACGGCCGGCTCTGCCGCACGGTGACGTTCCGCACCGCGACGTCGCGGACGTTGTGCAGCAGGATCACGCCGTGCGTGCCGTGCACGGGATCTGCCTTCGCCGACGCCCCCCGCAGGTTGCCGTTCGACTCCTGCCGCGACGTCGCCAGCGTCGTCCAGATGCCCCCCTCGATCTCGATGTGTGCGTCGGGCTTGGTGCCGGCGGGCACGGGCCGGTCTGAAAAGCCCACGAGCCCGGCGTTGCGGACCATGCAGGTGTTCGTGCCGGGCACAAGCCTGATCTCGGCCTGCGGATCGGCGGTGAGCCTCGCGAAGGATGTCATCACGAGCGGCCCGTCGATGTAGTAGGGCTCGGCGCGGGCCGGAATGTGGAGGAGGCCGTCGCGGTCGAGCGCGGCCTGCATCGCCTCCGTCCACACCTCCGCCGTCACGGAGCGGCTCTCCATGACGCCGGCGGCGTCGGGCCATCGTTCAGTCCACGTGCCGGTGCGGACCTTGCCGCGGTGGTCGTCGAGGGAAGGCGGCCGCCAGTCGGCCGGCTGTGGCCGCTCGACCCGGAGCAGATGCGGGTCGGCCAGCGTCGTCATTTCCCGCTCGAGCCGCGCCATGAGCTTCGCGACCGTCGCCGCGTGCTCGGGGCGGCCGGCGAGGTCGACCAGCTCGTGTGGATCGGTGGAGAGGTCGAAGAGCTGCGTCCGGTCGACGAGCGGATAGCGGATGAGCTTCCAGCGGCCGTCGCTGATCGCCCGCATGCAGTCGCGGTAGGCGGTCACGAGCACGTCGCGGACGCCGGCCGCCCTCCCCTCGACGACGGGCCGCAGCGACCGGCCTTCGACGCCGTCGGGAGCGTGCGCACCGGCGTAGTCGACGAGCGTGGAAAAGAGATCCATGAGGTAGACCAAGGCGTCGCTCCTCCTCCGCGGGATGCCCGGCCCGGCCACGACCAGCGGCACGTGCATGCCGCCGAACTCGTAGAGATTCTGCTTGCCGAAGAGCCCGTGTTCTCCCATCGAGAGGCCGTTGTCGGCGCTGAAGATCACGATCGTGTTCTCCAGCTGTCCCGAGGCCTCGAGCGCGGCGAGGATCCGGCCGACATGGTGGTCGAGGCCGGTGATGCAGGCGTAATAGTCGGCCAGCTGGCGGCGGGTGTCGGCGGACGTCCGCGGCCAGGGGGCGAGCTTTTCGTCACGCACGAGCATCTCGCCGTTGTCGAACGGATGCTGTGGCAGGAACGCGGCGGGCAGCGGGATCTTCTCCGGGTCGTACATGGCGTGAAACCGCGGCTCGGCCGAACGGGGATCGTGGGGCACAGGCGGCGCGAGATAGATGTAGAAGGGCCGCGACTCGCTCCCCTTCGTGCGTTGCTCGAGAAAATCGATCGTGCGGTCGGCCAGTCGGCTTGAAGCGTGGGCCCGGTCAGTGCCGGGGACCGCGCCGTGGCCCGCGTCCTCGATGTTCGTCTCGAAGGCCCGGATGCCCGCGGTGAACGCGTTGCCGGGCTTGCCCATGTGCCAGGTCTGGTAGCCCGCGGCGGCCAGGACCTTTGGCAGGAACGTCGCGGGGTCGGCCGCATTGGCCGCCGCGGCCGGCGCCCCCGGAATCCGCTGCCAGGAGCGGCCGGTGAGCATCATCGTGCGGCTCGGCGTGCAGACGGCGCCGATCATCGAGCCCATCGTGTAGCAGCGGGTGAACGTCGTGCCGCGGGCGACGAGTGCGTCGAGGTGCGGCGTCACGAGCGGCTTCGTGCCAAGGGCGTGCAGGCCGTCGGCCCGATGGTCGTCGGCATGGATGTGGAGGATGTTGGGCCGCCGCGAAGGCTCGGCCGCGACGAGCGTGCCGCATGCAGAAGCTCCGACCGCGAGGAAGACGACCTGCAGAAGCGTACGTCGCACGGTCACTGGTCTCCGACGGCTGGGAGGTGAAGGCTCGGCGGTATCAACGCAATCTACTGCGATGACATTGGAGAGTCGACTCTCGAGTGAAGACGAGGGGCTGCCCGTGCCCCGGGAGCCGGGCTATGGGAGCAAGCGCAGCCCGGAAGGCGAAGCGCAGCGGACATGCAGTGAGCGGCGGGCACGATGCCCGACGCGAACGTCCGGCGATGGGGCACGGGCAGCCCCGGGCGGATCGGGCGATCGGGGCAGTCCTTCGTCATCCGCCGGTGGTGGTATCATGCGGCGCCACCGCGGCACGGCCCGCGGCACGACCCCGGAGGAGGCACCATGACGGCGACCGTGCAGGCGAAACACTCCCCGGGCGGCCCCCGCGCGCAGGCCCCGATCAAGGGCATCCTCACGCCGCACATCGTGCCGCTGGATGCAGCGGGGCGGATCAACGAGGCCGAGCTCCGCCGCTACGTCGAGTGGCTCATCGAGAAGGGGGTGCACGGCCTCTATCCCAACGGCTCCACCGGCGAGTTCACCCGGTTCACGGTCGAGGAGCGGCGGCGGATCATCGCCATCGTCTGCGACCAGGCCAAGGGCCGCGTGCCGGTGCTGGCAGGCGCGGCGGAGTCCGACGTGAAGGAGACGATCGCCGCCTGCGAGGCCTACCACGAGTGCGGCGCGCGTGCCGTCGCCATCGTGTCGCCGATCTACTACCGGCTCAGCCCCGACAGCGTCTACGCCTACTTCCGCGAGATCGCGCTGGCCAGCCCGATCGACGTGACGCTCTACAACATCCCGATGTTCGCCAGCCCGATCGACCTGCCCACGATCCGCCGGCTGGCGGAGTTCGACAGGATCGTCGGCATCAAGGATTCCTCGGGCGACCTCGCCCAGATGATGCGGATGATCCGCGACGTGCGGCCGGTGCGGCCCGACTTCGTCTTCATGACCGGCTGGGAGGCGGTGCTCGTGCCGATGCTGATGGCCGGCTGCCAGGGGGGCACGCACGCCTCGAGCGGCGTCGTGCCGGAGCTCACCCGGAAGATCTTCGACCTGGCCACGTCCGGCCGCACGCAGGAGGCCTTCGCGCTGCAGTACCAGCTGCTCGAACTCTTCGACGCGATCTTCGCGGCGGGCGACTTCCCCGAGGGCTTCCGGGTGGCGGCCTCGCTCCGCGGCTTCGACTTCGGCGCGGGTCGCCAGCCGATGACGCCCGAACAGCGGTCGAAGCTCGCCGCCGGCCGCGACCAGATCGAACGGCTCATCCGCGGCATCGTCGACGCCCCGCCGGCCGCACCGGCCGGCGGCCGATCCTGACACGCCCCCTGACGTGATGGCCTGACATGCCCGAGCGTGCCCCCCTCGCCGACCGTGTTGTGATCGTCACGGGTGCCGCCCGCGGCCTGGGGCGGGCGATCGCCACCGGCTGTGCGGCTGCGGCCGCGCGGGTCGTGCTCGCCGATCGCGAGGCGGCGGAGGCCGAGGCGTTGGCGGGCGAGATTGCCGCCAGCGGCGGCACGGCGTTCGCGGTGCCGACCGACGTCGCCCGGCTCGACGACCTGCAACGCCTCTGCGACGCCACCGTCGCTCGGTTCGGCCGGATCGATGGCCTCGTCAACAACGCCGGCGTGAACTACGTGAAGCCGTTCGTCGACGTCACCGAGGCCGAGTGGGACCGCGTCATCGACATCGACCTCAAGGGCTCGTTCTTCCTCACGCAGTTCGTCGCCCGACAGATGGTGGCCCAGCAGCCCCGCGGGGGCGCGATCGTGCAGATCGCCAGCGTCCACACGCTCGCCGCCGTCGCAGGCGCCGCCCCCTACGACGCGGCCAAGCACGGCATGGTCGGCTTCACGAAGGCGGCGGCGGTGGAACTCGCGGCGCACGGCGTGCGGGTGAACCTCGTCTCCCCCGGCCTCTGCCGGACGACGATCTGGCGCGACATGGTCGCCGCGGCGCCGAGCGAGCAGGCCTGCCTCGACCACTGGAAGTCGCAGATTCCGGGCCAGCGGCTGATCGAGCCCGAGGAGATCGCCGCCGCCGTCGTCTTCCTGCTCTCCGACGCCGCCCGCGCGGTCACGGGCGCAAACCTCGTGGCCGATCTCGGCATGACGAGCCTGCTCGTCGGCCGGGAGCCCTTCGCCTCGCAGCCGATCACCGGAGCCTGACATGCCGCTCGTCGACCTCACGCACCCGCTCGTCCACGGCCAGCCCAACTTCCCGTCCGACCCGAAGCTGTCGATCGTGCCGCACGGCACCACGGCGACGCTGCGCTACAACATCTCGCAGATCGTGATGTCGACGCACCAGGGCACGCACCTCGACGCGATGTACCACTTCCTCGACGACGGGAAGACGATCGACCAGATGCCGCTCGACTGGTTCTACGGCCCGGCCGCCGTGCTGCGGATCCCGAAGCAGCCGCGCGAGGAGATCACGCCCGACGACTTCCGGCCGCACGAGCACCTGCTCGCGCCCGGCGCGAAGATCATCTACGAGACCGGATGGCACCGGCACTTCGGCCGCCCCGAATACTTCGACGACTTCCCCTCGCTCACGCAGGACGCAGCCCGCTACCTCGTGTCGCGGAAAATCCGCATGCTGGGGATGGACACGCCGACGCCCGGCCGCGACTGGTACGAGGTGCACCACATCCTGCTGGCGAAGGATGCCGAGATCGTGCTCGTGGAGGGGCTCGCGCACCTCGACCTTATCCCCGACCGGATCGTGTTCTGCGGCTTCCCGCTCAACTTCGCCGGCCGCGACGGCTCGCCGATCCGCGCGGTGGCGATCACCGAAGGCTGACGCGGGACACGCGAACTTCTCGGGCACCCGCTCGATGATCCCGCGAGGGGCTGCCCATGCCCCGTCGCCGGACGTTCGCTCCGGCCATCCTGGCCTCCGCTCTCTCGAAGCTGACTACGCTTCGCCATCCATGGCTTCGCTTGTCAGCTACGCCGGCTCTCAGGGCATGGGCAGCCCCTCTCCCCGACAACGTGCGCGGATCTTCGGCGGACTCGTTGAAATATGCCGACGGTCCCCTGCTACACTGCCGCCCCACGGGAGGACAGCGGCATGAAGACGCAAGGGTTCTTGGGCATCGACGCCGGCACGCAGGGGCTGTCGGTCATCTTCACCGACGCGGCGCAGAAAATCGTCGCGCACGGCGAGGGACGCTACGAGATGGTCGCCGGCCTCGGGCCGGAGTGCTACGAGCAGCAACCGGGCGACTGGGAGCAGGCGCTGGCCGACGCCATGGCCGATCTCCGCCGCACGCTCGCCGCCTCGGGGCTGGAAATGGAGGTGCTGGCGATCGGCATCTCCGGGCAGATGCACGGCGAGGTGCTCGCCGATGAACTCGGTCGGTCGCTCGGGCCCGCGCGGCTCTGGTGCGACGGCCGCAACGAGGCCGAGGGGCACGAGCTCACCGAGCGGTTCGGTGTGAAGTGCCCCAAGCGGCTCACCGCCTCCCGCTGGCTCTGGACGATCCGCCACCAGCCGGAGAAGGCCGCGCAGGCGGCCCACATGACGACGCCCTCCGGCTGGATCGCGCACCTGCTCACCGGCGGCTGGACCCTCGGCATCGGCGACGCCGCCGGGATGTTTCCGATCGACCAGGCGACGCTCGACTACGACGCGCGGCTGCTCGCCGACTTCGACGCCGTGACGGCGGCCGCGAATGTCCGCGTGCGTCCGCTCCGCGAGCTCCTGCCCGCGGTCCGCCGTGCCGGAGAGGACGGCGGCACGCTCGACGCCCGCGGCGCCGCGCTGCTCGGCCTGCCCATAGGCACCCCCGTGGCGCCGGCCGAGGGTGACCAGCCGGCGGCGCTGTGCGGCTCGCTCATCGGCGCGGCGGGGATGGTGTCGATGAGCTTCGGCACGAGCGTCGTCGCCAACTCCGTGGGCGACCGGCCGTTCCAGGGCATCGCCCGCGCGATCGACCACTTCTGCGCGCCCGACGGCAAGCCGATCAACATGGTCTGGCTGCGGAACGGCACCACGCCGATGAACACCGTCGTGGCGATGTTCGGCAGTGTGCACGGCGACGACACCGGAGCGGCGTTCGCCGCCGTCATCCCGCAGCTGCTCGCCGCCCCCGCCGACTGCGGCGGCCTGCTCGCGCTCCCCTTCGCCGACGACGAGCCGGGGCTCGGCGTGTCGCGCGGCGGCACGGCCTGCGTGATCGGCCTGAACGACGGCAACGCCACGCCCGGCAACGTCGCCCGCGCAATGTTCATGGCGACCGTGTTCAACCTGCGGATGGGGAGCGACCTGCTGGCGGCCCAGGGTTTTCCGCGGACAGAGATCATCCTCTCCGGCGGAGTCACGAAGACACCTGAGCTGGGGCAGCTTCTCGCCGACGCCTTCGACACGCCCGTCACGCTGCTCGACGGCGCGGCGGAGGGCACCGCCTGGGGGGCCGCGCTGATGGCGGAGTATCGCCGGCTCGCGCTGGCCGGGCGGGCCCCGGAATGGGCGGCGTTTCTCGCGGGCCATGCGACCGGCACGCCGCGGACCTTCCAGCCGCGGGCAGCGGCGAGCAAGGCCTGCAACGCGATGTACGACCGCTACAAGCGGCTGGTCTCGCTGCACGGGCAGCTCGAGGCGGCGGTCGTGTGAGGCGTCGCCGCGACGATTCGTCAGTCGACGATCCACTCGTCGGCGGCGTCGAACTTCGGCGTCACGAACAAGAGCACCTTCATCCGTCCGATGGCACGGTGCCGCACGCCCGGCGGGATCACGATGCAGGTGCCCGGGGCCACGTCGACGATGTCGTCGTCGAGCTGCATCCGCGCCCCCGGCTCGCACTCGAGGAAGTAGTAGGTCTCCGTGAGCCGGCGGTGGTAGTGGAGCTTCGCGTCGTGCGCGATCTCGGTCACGTGGACCGTCGCGGGAAAGTCCGCGACGTCGTCGAAGGCGCGGTGCGCGATGCCGCACGGGCAGGGCGTGCCCGGCACCTCGTCGAACCTCACCATGCGATAGCGGGCCGCATTGCAGCTCATGGAGGGGCATTCTGCCAGATGACGGCCGCGTGTGGGGCCTGCGGTCACGGGGCGGCGGCTCGGGCCCCGCGTGCCGAGCCGGCGAATCGGGCTGACCGGTCAGAACTGGCTTTCCCGGCAGAACTGGCTGTCCCGGCAGACCGGGGCGCGTACCGCAGCCTGTAGGCCCGCGGCGTGACGCCGTAGCGGCCGCGGAAATGCTCGGCGAACCGCGACGGATCGGCGTAGCCGACGAGCCTCGCGACGCGGGCGACGGACTCGGACGTACTCGTGAGCAGCCGCACCGCTTTCTGCATCCGCAGCTCCCGTAGCCAGTGGACGAAGCTCATGCCCCTGCTCTGCCGAAACAACCTGGCGAGATGCCCCGGACTCGTCCGCGCCACGTGCTCGGCGAGGAACTCGAGTGTCACCGGCTGCTGCAGGTGAAACTCGAGGTACGCGCAGGCGCGGGCAAGCGGGTCGTCGGGCAGCAGCGGGTCGCCGCCCGCATCGGCGAGCCGATACCACACCGCGTCGAGGTGCGCCTTTGCGGCATCCTCCGCCGCCACGGCATCCCCCGCGCAGATGGCGTCCACGATCGCCCTGTGCGCCTCGAAGAGCACCATGAGATCGGGCCAGCAGGTCGCCAGCGTCTCGACGCGAAACCGCTCCATCGTGGCGGCCGCGGCCGACCAGACCTGCTCGAGGCCCTCGATGCCCGCGGCCTGCACGATGCACAGATGGAGGCCGCGGTCGGCCGCCGCCATCCGCCGGTGGTCGCCGGCCCGTGCCGCCGCCTGCAGCCGCGTGAACGCCGCGAGCAGCGGACGCTTGTCGGCGCCCGCCGCGACGCGGGCCGCGGCATGCCGCGCCGCGAAGGCATCGACGACCGACCGCAACTCGGTCGCCGCCCGCATGTCCGGCTGTCGGCCTGCTTTGACCACGACGCCCTCCGCCCGGGCCACCGCGCCCGTGGATCCGAGTATGCCAGATCGCGCGCAGCGGTGCATGCGGGCGATCCGGCGTCTTGTCGCGGGCGGGAGGCGGCCGTAGCGTCTGCTCCCGACGCCCCGGGCATCGCGCCCGGTGGGCGCAGACACCGGAGCTCCCATCACTATGACGACGTTTCGCGGCCTCTATCCCCCGCTCATCACTCCCTTCACAGCGGACGGCGGCGTCGACGAGCCGGCCCTGCGCGACCATGTGGAGTTCATGCTGGCCGGCGGCTCCGACGGCTTCTGTGCCGGCTCGAGCACCGGCGAGTTCATGAACCTCGACCGCGCCGAATGGGAGCGGGTGCTGGGGATCGTCAAGGAGCAGGTCCGCGGCCGCGTGCCGCTGCTCGCCGGCGGCGCGTGGATGGCGACGGCCCACACCGCGGAACGCTGCCGCTTCGCCGAGCAGGCGGGCTACGACGGCATCCTGCTGATCGCGCCCTGGTACCAGGTGCACACGGAGCGGGAGCTCTACGCCCACTTCAAAACCGTGCGCAGCGCGATCTCGATCCCGATCATGGTCTACAACAACCCGCCGGTCACCGGCACGCGACTGTCCGTCGAGCTGCTCGAGCGGCTCTACCGCGAGGGGATCGTGCAGTATCTCAAGGACGCCGACAGCGACCCCTACGCGATCGCCCGGCTGCGAATGCGTCTGGGCGAATCGGCCCACCTCTTCTACGGCCACGACAACAACGCCATGGGCGCGTTCGCGTTCGGCGCGACGGGCTGGGTGTCGGGCACGGCCAACTTCTGCCCGGAGCTCTGGAGCCGGTTCGTGCACCTGTGCATCGACGACGGCGACTTCGTCACGGCCCGTGCGCTCTGGTATCGGATCATGCCGTTCGTGGAGATCGCCACCGTCGGCGTCGGCGGCGAGCGGCCCGACTGGATTGCCGTCATCAAGCGGGGACTGGAGCTCCGCGGCCGGAAGGTGGGCGGCGTCCGCGCGCCGATGCTGCCCCTCACCGCGGACGTCGACCGGCGGCTCGTCGCCGCGGTGGAGGCGCTCGGCCTGACCGCGAAGCCACGGCTCGGGGTGGGCTGATGCGGCCGATTCCGTCGCGCTGCAGTGAAGGATGGACCACCATGCTCGAGGCTTTGCCCATGGTCCGTGCTCTGTGCCTGTCGCTGGCCGTCGCGTCGATCCTGCAGGCGCTCGCTGCCGCGGCGGAGCCGGTGCTGATCTGGGATCCGGCCGTGCCGCTGCCCACCAAGGCCGCCGCGCCGGTGCTCGACGGGGTCGCGTTCCACGTCATCAAGCAGCGGCGGCCCGACGTCGACGGCTGCAACTGGACGCTCGGCGTGGGACTCGCCTGGCACGCTGGAAAGCTCTACGCCTCCTACGGGTTCAACAAGGGGGATGAGAACACGGCCTCCGAGGAGGCCCACGTGCGCGTCAGCGAGGACGGCGGCGCGACGTGGGGCCCGCCCGTCGTCATCGACGCGGGCGCAGGCAATCTCGGCGTCAGCCACGGTGTGTTTCTCTCGCACGGCGGCAGGCTCTGGGCCTTCATGGGCGCGTTCTATGACCGCTTTCGGAAGACCCACACCCGCGGCTACGTGCTCGACGAGGCGACGGGGGCGTGGGAGCCGCGGGGCGTGGTCGTGGAGAACGGCTTCTGGCCGATGCAGGAGCCGCAGCGGATGAGCGACGGCAACTGGATCATGGCCGGGTTTCGCGTCGCCACCGGCTACGGCGTCGTCGGCCAGCTGCCCGCCGTGGCCATCAGCAAGGGGGACGACTTCACGACGTGGGACCTGGTCGTGATCCAGACGGCCCCGGACCTCGGCGATGTCTGGGGCGAGTCGACCGTCATCGTCGAGGGCAGCCGGATCACGAACATCGCCCGCTACGGTGCGAAACCGGTCGCGCTCGTCTCCACGAGCGTCGACTGCGGCCGCACCTGGACGCCGGCCGCGCCCTCGAATCTCCCGATGGCCACGAGCAAGCCCTATGCCGGCACGCTCTCGACGGGCCAGCGCTTCCTGGCGTGCACGACCACGGCCGACAGTGGCGGCGGCCGCTCCCCGCTCACGATCGCGGTGAGCCGGCCGGGAGAGCCGCTGTTCAGCAGGGTGTTCGTCGTCCGCCATTCGGTGTCGGACAAGACCCCGGGCGTCTCCGATCCGCGGGCCGAATTCAGCTATCCCTACGCCGTCGAGCACGATGGCAAGCTCTACGTCGGCTACACCCACAAAAGCCACATCGCCAACGAGCTGGCGGTGATCCCGCTCGCCAGCCTCGCGGCCGCTGCCGATACCACCCCGGACGCCGCCCCGGACGCCACCCTTGACCGTCGCGGGCTGCCGCTCGTCCTGTTCAACAACGACAGCGACGACCTGAAGTGGCCCGCCTACCCCGAGCATCACGCCAATGGCCTCTGGGTGCCCGCGGGCCCATACCCGCCGTTGCCGACGATCGGCTCGCTCGACGACGCACTCGCGCCACGGATCGGGCCACTGGCCAAGACCCACACGCAGGGACTCTCCTACTGCGGCAATTTCGGCCTGCCGATCTGGGAACTGAAGCGGGACCACATCGCCGCGCTCGGCGACGACCCACTCCAGCCCATCCTGCAGTTTTGGAAACGGGACGGACGCAGGTTCTTCTTCTCCATGCGCATGAACGACACCCATCATGCCTGGTTCAACTGGGCCCACCTCTGGTCCGACTTCCATCGGACGCGCAGGGATCTCTTTCAGGAGCCGCCGACGGACGAGGCCTGGAAGTCGACGTTCCTGCCATGGCTCGACGGCACGGCCGAGCGGCCCACGATCAGGAATGCAGCGGTGGCCTTCGACTATTCACGCGCCGAGGTGCGGGCGCACTACCTCGACACGCTCCGCGAGGCCTGCCGCCGCTACGACCTCGACGGCGTGGAACTCGACTGGCTGCGGTATCCCGACCTCTTCCGCCGCGGCGAGGTGAATAAGGAAACCATCACGGCCTTCGTCCGTGACGCGCGGGCGATCGTGGACGACGCGGCGAAACGACGCGGGCATCCCCTGCGATTGGTGGTCCGCGTCCCCGCGACGCCGCAGCAGGCGGTCGCCATCGGCCTGGACGTCGAGGCCTGGCTGAAGGCCGGCTGGCTGGACGCCGTCATCGCCGGGCCGGGCACGAGCTTTTCGTCGTGCCCGCTGGAACGTTGGGTCGCCCTCGCCCACGCGCATGGCGTGCCCGTCTATGGTGCGCTCGAGCGGCAAAACAGGCATGCCATCCCGCGCTACGGAAGCCCCGAGACCCTGCGGGCCGCCATCGCCACGCTCTGGCAGAAGGGGGCCGACGGCCTCTATTTCTTCAACTTCTATCTCCGCGACGAGATGCCGCTGCTCGACGAGTTCGCCGACCGCGAACGGCTGGCCGGCCTGCCGAAGGAATACTTCCTCGAGCCGGGTGGCGACGGCGACCCGACCAAGAGCGGTGGGCCGCTGCCGCTGACCCTGCAGCCCGGCACAGCCACCGAGACGACGCTCTTCATCGCCGATGATCCCGCACTGGCCCGGGAAACGAGCCTCGAGATGCTCGTGAAGGGCGAGGAGTTGTCCGAGCCGCCGCTCGTCGCGGTCAACGGCCATCGGCTCGAGGGGCTGACCACCTCGCGCGGTTCAGCGACCCTCACAGTCACCCTCGCATCCACCGCACTCAAGGATGCGCTCACGCGTGGCGTCAACACATTCCGTGTCACGTCGCCGACGAAGGCCACGCTGACATCGCTGAGCATCCGCGTTGTGCCGTGACCTCCAGGCCGCCTCCTGCAGGAGCGGGCTACCACCGCGGCCAGAGCCCCCGGCGCATCCAGGCCTGACTCCACGGCAGCCGGTGCCGCCAGCGCCGGGCATGGATCGGGAACCACCGCGAGAAGTCCCACGCGTCCGGCCACCAGGTCTCGTCGGAAATCGTCTGCAGCCGACGCTGGTGCGCCAGGAGCGTGAAGATGCTCTGGTCGTGGCGGTGGGCCTTGAACTCCTGGTGCTCGCCGCCGGTCGACGGCGAGTCGTCGACCAGCCGCACGTCGGCCATCCGCCGCTCCCACTCCCGCACGAGGTCGAGCGTGGCCGGCCCGGCCACGAGCACGAGGATGCCCGCCAGCACCATCCGCCGCCGCCGCATCTCCTCATCGTCGGCGGCGACCGCCGCGAGCGCCGCCCGCTTCGTCCATTCGCCTACGTTTCCGTCGAGCGAGAACGCCAGCACCTGCGACGAATGCCCGGCGGCCAGCGCCACGTACTCCTCGAGCCGGTCGCGGCCTTCCGCGTTGAGCGAGCAGCCCGCGTCGCAGTAGAGGAGTGCGTCGCCCTCAGGCAGCGACTCGAGCGCCGCCCGGATCACGTGCGGCTTCCAGGTGTAGAGTCCGAAGCCGCGGCGGTGCAGCCGCACCGTGTCGGCGTGCACCCGCCAGTAGTCGTCCCCGAGCCGGCGGTCGTCCACGGTGCTGATCGACGTGAACCGGCCCAGCCCCTCGGCCTCGCGGCGGATCCGCACGAGCGACCCGCCATAGCGGCGGTTCGCGAACGACACGAAGTGCATGCCTCGCGGCATCAGCTCACCGCGAGCATCCGCTCGAGCGCGGTGACGGCCCACTTCGCCGTCTCGTCGTCGACGCGGATCACGTTCACCGGCGTGCCCGCCTCCAGGTGTTCGAGGCTCCAGCAGAGGTGGGCCACGTCGATGCGATACATCGTCGCGCACATGCAGACGACGGGCGAGAGGAACCGGATCGTCTGCTCCGGATGCTGCTGCTCCAGCCGCTTGACGAGGTGCAGCTCGGTGCCGATCGCCCACTGTGTGCCGGGCGGGGCGGCCTCCACCTGCTTGATGATGTAGCTCGTCGAGCCGGCGAGGTCGGCCTTGTCGACCACCTCCATCGAGCACTCGGGGTGCACGAGCACCTTCACGCCCGGCAGGTTCGCCCGCATCGCGTCGACGTGCTCCGGGCGGAACATCGCGTGCACGCTGCAGTGCCCCTGCCAGAGGATCACCCGGCTGCGCTCGACCTGTGCGGCATCGTTGCCGCCGAGCCGCGGCTCGTGCGGGTTCCACACGCACATCTCGTCGAGCGGGATGCCCATCTTCCGCGCGGTGTTGCGGCCGAGGTGCTGGTCTGGGAAGAAGAGCACCCGCTTCGTCCGCGCGAAGGCCCAATCGAGCACGGCCCGGGCGTTGCTCGACGTGCAGACGATGCCGCCGTGCCGGCCGCAGAAGGCCTTGAGGCTGGCGGCCGAGTTGATGTAGGTGACGGGCGTGACGTCGGCGGTGTCGATCACCTCGCCGAGGTCGGCCCAGGCGTCCTCCACCTGCGTGATCGCTGCCATGTCGGCCATCGAGCAGCCGGCGGCCATGTCGGGCAGCACCACCGTCACGCGGCGGCCGCCCCGGGCCGCCACCTGCTCCGGACGGTTCACGAGGATGTCGGCCGTCTCCGCCATGAAGTGGACGCCGCAGAACGCGATCGCCGCGCACTCCTCGCGTTCCGCCGCCGACTTCGAGAGCTGGTAGCTGTCCCCCTGCAGGTCGGCATGGGCGATCACCACATCCTGCTGGTAGTGGTGGCCGAGGATCACGAGACGGCGGCCCATCCGCCGCCGCACGGCCTCGATCCGCGCCGAGAGCACGGCGTCGTCGAGACCGCGGTAGGCGGCGAGCGGACCGGCGGAGGCGGCGTCCTCGAGCGGGGACGTGAGCAGGGAGGTCATGCGGCAAGTATACGAGGGCCGTGCGGCGGACGCAGCGGACGCTATACTTCCAGGCCCGCGGACCGCCCGGTCGGACGCCCGCGTCGGCAGGATCTCGACCGCACTCTCTCTCCATGAAGGACGGCAGGGCGTTATGGCCAGAAAAGTGGTGAATCGCAAGGAGCTCAGGGCCCAGAACGACGCGGCTGAGGCCCGTGAAAAGACGAAGAAGCCGGCGAAGGAGAAGGCCGCGAAGGACAAGGCACCGAAGGAGAAGGCGGCCAAGGCGAAGAAGGAAAAGGCGGCCAAGGAGCCCGGCAAGGCGAAGAAGCCGAGCCGCAAGAAGACCGCCAAGGAGGCGCGGATGAAGGCCTGCTGGGGCGTCTTCAACCAGGCCATGAAGCGGCTGGCGCTCTTCGAGTACTCCGACCGCAAGGCGGCCGACAAGAAGGCGGCCGAGCTGATGCAGTCGTCGCGATCGAGCCACTTCGTCCAGCTCGTCAAGGAAGCGATCACCGAGTAGGAGCTTTTTCGTGCGCTGCCTGAAGTGGGGCCTGGGGTGGAACCTGGGGTGGAACCTGGAGTGGAAGTCGACGCTGCTGCTGGCGACCGGCCTCGCACTGGCGCTGGCCGTATTCCTGCCGGCAGCCGGCTGCTCCCAGGCCGGCACGAAGAAAAAGAAGCCGCGGGCCGCGGCGGTGCAGCCCGGCGAGGGTGACGTCGCCGAGGCCGATGCGGGCGACGAGCCGATGGAGGAGGCCGCCGCGGACGACTCAGCCGAGGTCGTGCCGGAGGGCGTCGACCCCGACACGGCGATCAACGTCGATGGCAACCGGATCGCCGTCATGTCTCCCGCAGGCTGGGTGCGGGCGAAGCAGTCGAAGGACTACCTCGTCAAGTACGTGCCCGGGATCAAGAAGACTTATCCCGCCATCGTCGTGACGGCGGCCGACGCCCCCGACGGCATGGCGGAGGTCGACGCCGGCGGCCAGCGGGACTTCGTGAAGGCGATCGCCGACAGCCTGGCGGCGACCTACACGAAGAACGGCAAGAGCACGCTGGTGAAGAAGCCGGCCGGCGCGAAGCTCGGCCCCCACTTCGGCGCCACCTGGGCGGCGCCGGCGACGATCAAGGTGTCGGGCGTGAGCGAGTCGATAGACCGCGCGAGCTACGCCGTGGTGGTCGGCGGGCGGATGTACACCGTGGAGGTGCGGGCCCCCAAGGGGAAGCTCGATGGCGACGGCCGTGCCGCAGCGAGGGCCGTGGCCGCCGCGCTCGGTCCGGCGGATGCGGCCGCGCCCGCGGCAGCTCCAGTGGCCGAGCCTGCCGCTGCGACGACGGATGCAGCACCCACGGCCGACGCGGCGAACGAGTGACACCGTGCCGCAGCTGCGGCGGGCCCAGCAGGGTCATTCTCCCGCCGGCGGTGCTCCGGTCGCATCCAATGCCGCCGGCTCCCCTGCGGAGTCCATCGCCACCCGCAGCCCGACCATCGGTCGCGACGAACCATGATCCGCGGCGAACCGGCGGGATGACCGGAGATCGTGCGAGCCGTTGAACCAGCTGCCGCCTCGATACACCCGCTGCGTCCCGCTCTGTGGCCCCGAGGGATCGGAGCCCGAGCTTCTGTCATAGCCGCCGTACCAGTCACTGCACCATTCCCAGACGTTGCCGTGCATGTCGTGAAACGCCCAGAGGTTGGGCGGCAGGCTGCCCACGGCGTGCGGCCGGCACTCGTTCGCGGCGAGCAGGCGGGCGTAGGCGTCGCGGTCGGGCGTCCACAGGTCCATCACGCTGATCAGGGTGCGGCCGCTGTTGTCGCCGAACCAGGCGTGCTTTCTCAGGCCGGCAGGGTCGTCGCCAAACGAATAGCGTGTCGCCGTTCCGGCCCGGCAGGCGTATTCCCACTCGGCCTCCGTCGGCAGCCGATAGCGCCGTTCCGCGGCCCGCTCCTCCGGCAACGCCGACATCCTGCGGCAGAATTCCTCCGCGTCCGTCCACGTGACGTCGGCGACAGGCGTGTCGGCAAGACCTTCCGGTGCGGGTGTCCCGTCCCGCATCACCCGATTCCACTGCTGGTTCGTCACCTCATGCACGCCCAGCCAGAAGGGCCTCGAGATCGTCACGCTGTGCGGAATCTCGTCGGCCTCGCCTGCGGCGTCACCCATGACGAACGTGCCGCCGGGCATGCGCTGCATCTCGATGCCGATGGAATTGACGACGCTCGGCATGACTGGCGGCGCGTCGGGCACATGCCGCGCCACATCGTTCATGCGGTCGACGGCAACGCTCTCGGTCCCCGGCTGGCTCCCGGAGCGCGGCAGCCTCGGACGGAAGATGTTGTCGCGGTCGAGATCGATCGGGCCCCCGGTATCGTCGCTCGGGCCGGTGGCGGTGGCGATACGCGTGCTCTCAGGCTCGGTTGCCGCCACGGGCGCTGTGCCGCGACCCGCGCTCCACGTGCTCCACGCCGACACAGCGAGGGCGACTGCCAGCGCCAGTCCGGCCGCGACGGCTCCGATCGTGACAGCGGCCCGCGGCCCGGGCATCGGCCCGCGGGCCGGTGAAACGCGTCCGCCGCCGAGCGCGTCGGCGAGTTCGGAGGCGGTCGCAAACCGCTGCCGTGGATCCTTCGCGAGGCATGTCGCGACGATCGCCTCGATCCGTTTCGGCACGGCCCGGTTGATGGTCCGCAGCGGCCGCGGCCTCGCGCCGTGGATGATCCGCACCGACTCCAGCAGCGACGCCCGCCTGATGTCGTAGGGCAGCCTTCCGGCCAGCAGTTCGTAGAGCATCACGCCGAGCGAGTAGACGTCCATCCGCGGATCGACATCGTGGGGCTGCCCTGCGGCCTGTTCGGGGCTCGCATACTGCAGCGTTCCCAGGATCCGGCCGGCGTCCGTGACCGCCGACGCCAGCCCGCCGCCGTCGTCGCCGCGGGCGATGCCGAAGTCGATCAGTTTGGGGTGGCCATGGCAGTCCACCAGCACGTTGCTGGGCTTGAGGTCGCGGTGGACCACGCCCTGCCGGTGCGCGTGGCCCACCGCGTCGCACACCTGGCGAAACAGGTCGAGAATCCGCGGCACGGGCAGATTCTCGTCGCGCACGTAGTCGTTGAGCGGCTTCGCGTCAGGGATCAGCTCCATCACGAAATAGGGCAGCTCCGCGCCGGCGAAGTCGAAGGTCCCCGCAGCGAACACCTGGCAAATCCACGGGTGCCGCAGGCCGCCGAGCAGCCTCGTCTCGCGCACGAATCGGCGGATCGACTCGGGCGACAGGAGCCCCGGTCGCATTACCTTCACCGCCACCGGTCGCCGCGGGTTCTCCTGCTCGGCCCCGTAGACGCGGCCCATGCCTCCCTCCGCGATCACCCGCACGAGCCGGGCGCCGCCGAGCGTGCGGCCGGGCAACGGATCTGGACCGGGCGGCGGCACCAGCCGCTCGCACGCCTTCCAGAGTGACTCGACGGCGAACCCGTCGGTCGGCCCGCCAACGTCGTGCTCGCCATCGGCGGCGGGCGGATCCATGCCGTCCATGACCATCAGGCCGGCTCCTGACCCGCAAGACGCTCCGCCAGGTGCTTCTTCGTGAGTTCCCAGCGCCTGGCGACCGTGCGCACCGAGCACCCGAGCACGCGTGCAGCATCCTCCTGCTTCAGCCCGAGATACCACACGAGGTTGAAAAGCTCCCGCTCGTCCTCGTCGAGCCGGCTGGCGACGTCGTGGAATCGCGTCCACGCCTCCACATCCGCGGCCGAAGCCTCATGGGGATCGACGGCGCATCCCACCTTCAGCAGCTCCTGGCCGGAGGCATCCAGCACGTTCGTGTCGTGATGCCGCGCGAACGAATCGTCACCGCTGTACTTCCGTGCGAGGTCGAGCAGTTCTCGCCGCACCTGCAGAGCCATGAGCCCCAGCAGCCGTCGGCCATCGGCAGGCGGCACCGCATCGAGGGCCCGGCTTAGCCGCAGTGCCGCCTCCTGCAGCACGTCGTCGGTCTCGTCCCAGCGGCGGACTCTCGGAAATCCACGCAGCATGCGGCTGGCGGTGGTCCGCATGTGCTCGATCGCCCAGGCGACCAGCCATTCCTTGGCGACGGCGCGATCCCCGACAGGGCCGGCCGCGAATGCGGCGCATACCTCGTCGACGGGGCGATCCCACGTTCGTGCTGGGGAAGGGTCGTGCATGCAGCACCTGCCCATCGGCCGGGAACCTCCCGGACGGCGTCACGGAAAACCTACCACCCACCGGCGTAAGGAGGAATCCCCGTTACGGAAGCGGTCCCGGAAATTTTTGGCATGGGCCGCCCTCATCTTCCGCTTTCAAGGAGGAGGCACGGTGCATGTCGGACGAATGGATCTATCAGCACGATGGCCGGGTTCACGGGCCGGTGTCCCTGGCCGACCTGCGGGCGGCGCTGCAACTGGGCCTCGTGACGCCGTCCGATCTCGTCCGCCGACGGATCGTCCAAGGCTGGGCGCCGGCCGACACGTTTCCCGAACTGCGAACCACGCCACCGCGAACGCACAGTGGCGACCCCGCCGCCCCGAGAACACCGCAGGCAGGTTTTACCCTCGTCGAACTCCTTGTCGTCATCGCCATCATCGGAATTCTCATCGGCCTGCTGCTTCCTGGTGTCCAAGCAGCTCGGGAGGCTGGGCGCCGCACCCAGTGCTCGAACAACATGCGGCAGATCGGGCTCGCTCTCCAGCAATGCGCCGGCGCCCGTGGTCACTTTCCCGTGGGATCGAGTTCCGGCCCAACGTCCTTGTTCGCGAATCGCGGGACCACGTGGCGACTGCAGTTGTTCCCATACCTTGAACAGAACGATGTCTATCAAAGACTTGATTTTGGCGGCACTAATTCCTTCACCGGAACCTCCTGGCATGGTCAGCCCTGGACGCCGCCCAACACCGTGCTCGACGGATTCGTCGTACCGCAGCTCCGCTGCCCGTCGAATCCGCGAGGGCCTTTCGAGCAGCACCTAGGCCATTACATCCAGGAATCGAGCACTTTCAACGCCGATTACGCGGGAATCGCGGGCGCGTATCCAGATCCTGGCGACAGGGGCTCGGCGGTTTGTCGCCGCAGCTACAACGGCTACACGTGCAACACGGGCCTTCTCGTCGCGCATGAAAAGCGCGGACCGAAGGATGCGACCGACGGGCTCAGCAAGACCGTCATCGTCGGCGAGCAGTCAGGCACAGTTGAAGGCAGTGCGCGAGGGGCGAACTATTTGGGTGCGTGGTCGGGCGCGAGGGACGACTGGTGCGGGTTCGACGACAAGCCTCGGCCCGCCAATCAAATACCGGACGACGGAAGCTGCAATTACCACCACTCGGGCGTCGTCGTAGTTCGCTTTCGACTCAACAGCCCCACTCCCACCCCCCGCTCCAGCCAATACTCGCACGACAACAACACGATCCTGAATTCGTCGCACCCAGGCGTCGTGTCGCTGCTCTTCGCGGACGGCAGCGTTCAACTTGTTTCAGAAACTATCGACATAGACACGCTCCGGCGGCTTTCGTCGGCGACCGATGGGCAGCATGTCACGTTGACTCAGTGACGATCGCCGCCGCGCCCCGCTCGCACATTTTCCATGCACACGCTGTACTACCTATGCATTGAGTTGCTTCGATCGCTGTCGACCGTACGTGCGGCGGACGCTGGCGATCCATCCGCCGTCAGGCGAATCGTCATCACCATTATCGGCACCCTCACCCTGAGCGCTGTCTTGGTCGGAATTTCGCTCTTTCGAGCCGATGCCGGCACGACCCGATGGGCGACCGTCGCGGGGTACGTCGTCTCCAAGGACGGCGCGCCGATACAGGGAGTGCGAGTCTCCTTTTTGAACGAGGCGTCGGGCGTCGGGGCGTCCGCGGAGACCAGCAACGCCGGGTATTACCGACTGCGGGGCGTCTTGCCCGGTGAGTACGTGGTCTCGCTCCAGCCGATCATTACGCCGAGAAACTCGATTCTCACGGCCGAGCAGGCAGCAGCCGCAGGTACGGCCATCTCGAGCGTGGTCCCCGAGCAGTACCACGACTTTGCGACGAGCACGCTGCGTGCCGGGCTCGTCAACGGCCGAAACACCTTCACAGTCGACTTGAGGAAGCCGCCCTGACGGTGGGCGACGCAGCAGCGAGGAGATGTCTGCCGCGCCCGAGCCGGTGCTTCACGCAGGTTGGATGCGGTCTCGCGACCGCCGCTCACACCGGCGTGAGCGGCGGGCGGCCGGCGAAGTGGGCCGCGAGGTTGTCGACCACGAGCCGGGCCATCGCCTCGCGGGTCTCCACCGTCGCGCTCGCCACGTGCGGCAAAAGCACCGTCCGCTCGCAGGCAATGAGCGCCGCCGGCACCCGCGGCTCGTCGGCGTAGACGTCGAGCCCCGCCGACCGGATCGCGCCTGACTCCAGCGCCGCCACGAGCGCCTGCTCGTCGACCACACTGCCACGGGCGATGTTGACGAGCGTGCCCTCGGCCCCGAGCGCCGTGAGCACGCCCGCGTCGACCAGACCGCTGGTCTCCTGTCCCCCCGGGCAGGCCACGACGAGAAAATCACTCGCCAAAGCGAGCTCTTTCACGGTGGCGCAATACTCCCACGGCACCGGCTGCCGCTGCCGGCCGTGATACGCGATCCGCATGCCGAACGCCTCGAGCCGCGTCGCGATCGCCGTTCCGATCCGCCCCAGGCCGAGAATGCCCGCGACACGGCCGCGGATCGCGTGCGCCAGCGGCATCGGGCTGCTCTTCCAGCGGCCGGCCCGCAAGAATCGCTCGGCCTCGCCCAGCCGCCGGCCGGTCATCAGCACCAGCGCCACCGCCAGATCGGCCACGTCGTCGGTGAGCACGTCGGGCGTATTGGTGACGTGGATGCCACGGCGGCGGCAGGCGTCCACCGCCACGCCGTCGTAGCCCACGGCCATGAGGCTCACGATCTCGAGCTTCTGCAGCCGGCCGATGAGCTCTTCGCCGATCGTCACGCCCCCCGTCGCCACCACCGCCCGCACGTCGCCGGCACGCGCAGGCAAGGAGTCGAGGCCGACGACGTCGTAGGCGGCTTCGAGCGGCGCCCGCAGGAAGTCGGGCACAGGCGAGGCCAGGAGAAGCGTGGGGCGGTCCGATGTCATCGTCGCACGGGCCTCACGCCCAAGGGCTCTTCCAATCGCCCCAGGCGGACAGATAGCGGGCGAGTCCGGGGCACGTCGTGCTCTGCTCCTCGATCCACTCGCGGGCGGCCTCGATGAGCGCGTGCTCCCTCTTCAGGTCGATGTCCCCGGCGACCACCCGCGACCGCAGAAAAATGAAATAGGTGTCGAGCACGTCGCCGCGGCAGTAGTCGTGGATGTCGGCAGCCTTCCCGGCGTCCCACAGGTCCTGCACCATGTGGCCGGCCACGTCCATCTTGCCCGGCTTGCCGATCAGGTTGGCGGCCAGCGAGAGCCCGCCGTTGAACCGGCTGGCACCGTTGTTGGTGAGCCACTCGTGCAGGTCGAGGTGGGCCGCCATGTTGTAGCGATACCGCGGCTGGTCGAAGCTGCGAGCGTCTTCCGCGAACCAGTCGGCGATCTGGATCCCATAGCGGAACGCACAGAGCTCGAGCAGCGGCAGGTCGAAGCCGCGGCCGTTGAACGTCACGAGCGTCGGCCGGTCGTACTTCCGCCAGCCCTCCCAGAAGAGCCGCACGATCTCGTGCGGCCGCGCCTGGGCCTCGTCGAGCGCGACGAGATCGATCAGCCGGAAGTCACGGGCCACCTTGGCGATGACCAGCGACACCGGCAGCTGGAACGTGTAGGGGATGAAGTCCTTGCCGTTCTCCGCAAGCAGCTCCTGGCGATACTTCGCGATCGCCTTGGGTGGCGTGAGCTTCTCCGCCGGATACTTCAGCCGCGACACAAGCGCGCCGTCGGCCACACTCTCGATGTCGAACACGAAATAGGCGGTGTCGTTCTTGGCCATGCTCGTCTCAGCTCGTCCTCACCGCCGGGCCAGCGGATGCTTGAGCGGCAGCCAGGCGCCGTCGGCCTTGCTCGACGCCACCGACTGCTCGATGAAGTACATCCCCTCCACGCCGTCGCGGATGTTGGGATAGACGGTGTCGACCCGCTCGAACGGCTTGCCCGTCGCGGCCAGCTCCATGGCGTCGAAGGCGGACCGGTAGACGTTGGCGAACGCCTCGAAGAAGGCCTCCGGGTGGCCCGAGGGCAGCCGGCAGGAGGCCTTCGCCAGCGGCAGGGTGAAGGGGGCGTTGGGGTCGCGGGTGTAGACGGCGTGCGGCTGGCCGTTGCGGCGGACGAAGAGCTGGTTGGGGCTCTCCTGATGCCACTCGAGGCTCGCCTTGGTGCCATCGATCTGGATCCGCAGGTCGTTCTCGCGGCCATGGCTGATCTGCGAGGCCGTCACCGTGCCGAGCGCACCGTTCTCGAAGCGGATCACCGCGTGGCCGTAGTCGTCGAGCGGCCGCGGCGGCACGAACACCTTCAGATGCGCGCTGATCTTCTCCGGGAGGAGCCCCGTCATCGACCGGCCGAGGTTGTAGGCGTGGGTGCCGATGTCGCCGAAGCAGCCGGCGGCGCCGCTCTTCGTGGGATCGGTCCGCCAGGCCGCCTGCTTCTGCCCCTCGCTTTCGAGCCTGGTCCGCAGCCAGCCCTGGATGTATTCGGCGCGGATCGCCTGGATCTCGCCGAGCTCGCCGGAGAGGGCCATCTCGCGGGCCTGCCGCACGAGCGGATAGCCGGTGTAGTTGTGCGTCACGGCGAAGACCACCTGCGACTTCTCCACGACCGCCGCCAGCTCCTCCGCTTCTTTCAGCGTGAGCGTGAGCGGCTTGTCGCAGACGACGTGGAGGCCGGCCTCGACCGCCGCCTTCGCCACCGGGAAGTGCATGTGGTTGGGCGTGGCGACCGAGACGAAGTCGATTCTCTTGTCGGCCGGCAGCGCCCGCTCGCGGTCGAACATCTCCTGGTAGGAGCCGTAGGCCCGCGCCGGGTCGATGTCGTAGTCGGCGGCGCTGGCCTTCGCCCGCGCGGGGTCGCTCGAGAGCGCGCCGGCGACCAGCGCCGCACGGTTGTCGAGCACCGCCGCCGTGACGTGCACCCGGCCGATGAACGAGCCCTGGCCGCCTCCCACGATCCCCATCCGCAGCTTCCTGCCCAAGGCGCCATTGGTGGCCATCTCCGCGATCCCTTTCGTGTTCGTGTGATCGTCCGTCAGCGTCGTCGAGCCATCCGCGGGGGCGATCCGCCGCACGGCCCCGGGAGCCGTGCCGCCACTCCGCACCCGACATCGGGCGAACTGTATCACATGGCGGCGGCGACCCCCAGCCTCGCCGGGGACGCCGCCGCGGCCACGATGACCCATCCGGATTGCCACCCGTCGCGACAGCACCCTACGATGAACTGCGGTTCCGGGGATCCGACAGGGCCCCGGCGTTCCGTCCAGCCTCCCCGCCCCCGTCGTGCCATCATGGGATTCTCCGACCGCGGCTACTCCCACGACCACGGCCGGCCCTTCATGGCCGAGTGGACGGCGGTGCTCACGATCATGGTCGCGAACATCGCGATCTGGGTGGCGAACCTCGTGGCGACCGGCACGATTGACGTATGCCCAAATGATTTCTTGAGTCTGAAAAACTTCGACGCCCGGTCGCCGCAATATGCATTCGGAGCGTGGCAGCTGATCACGTACGGATTTACTCATGATGGGCCGAGCCTCGCACTGAAAGAATTCCTTGAGACGCATGGGCTTCCTCCTCAGCAGTTTTCGCCCTGGCACTTGATCAGCAATATGCTCGGGCTGTGGTTCTTCGGCCGCGTGGTCGAGGACCTCATGGGCCGCAGCGAGTTCTATCGGTTCTATTTCACCGCCATCGTGCTCGCCGGACTGGCTTGGCTGGCGAGCGTGCAACTCCGTGATCACGGCGGCGGTTACGCCCCCACACTCGTCGGCGCCAGCGGCGCGATCATGGCGATCTTGGCGGTCTTCATCTGGAACTTCCCGCGGGAGACGGTCTACATCTGGGGAGTGCTGCCGGTGCCGGCCTGGGCCCTCGGTCTGCTCCTGATCGTGTTCGACGTGCAGGGGGCGGCCGACCGGGGAGCACAGGTGGCCCACGTGGCCCACATCGCCGGCGCGATCTTCGGCCTCTGCTACGCCTGGCGGGGCTGGAACCTCTCCGGTCTCGGCGACCCGCGGGGCTGGTTCTCGCGGGGCTGGTTGTCCAGGTTGTCCAGGGGCCTGGGCGCCGGCCCGCGCCGCCGGATGCGGGTCGTCCGGCCCGACGAAGATGACGACGCGGCCGACGGGCCCGCCAGCCGCACCGGCTTCGCCGACGACACGGCCCTGCAGGAGGCCGTCGACCGCATCCTCGAGAAGATCAGCCGGTCGGGCGAGGCGAGCCTCACGCAGACGGAACGCGACACGCTCACGCAGGCCAGCCGCCGCCTCAAGGAGCGAATGCGGTAAGCCGCGTCACGGCCGGCGGACAAAGCCCCGGCGCTCGCTGGATGACTCGTCGCAAGGGTCAGTCGCAAGGATCGCGGTTCAGGGAGCAGTGCCGCGGTTCGGGGCCGCCCATGCCCCATCGCCGGACGTTCGCTCCGGCCCTCCGGGCCTTCGCTCCCTCGGAGCTGACTGCGCTCCGCCATCCCTGGCTGCGCTTGTCAGCTACGCCGGCTCTCGGGGCACGGGCAGCCCCTCACGGATGCATCGAGCGGTGGCCCGATGATGCAACAGCAGGCTCGACGCCGTCCCCGCCTACCGCAGCGTGGCGGCCGGGGCCGCGGCCGTGCGCATGGCCGGGCGGGCGTGCAGCCGCAGCCGGTCGATCGTCGCGGCCAGTTCACGGAACTCGAGCTCGTCGAGGTGGCCCATCTGCACGCTGTACGGCAGCCCGTTGGCGTCGAGCACCACCACGTTGGGCTCGTCCGGTGCCGCGCCGAAGAGGCGGGTCATCTCGCCGTCGAAGTCGAGCCACACCGGCACGTGCGGCGAGTCGGTCCGCATCCGCGACCGCACCACCGGCTGGAGAGGCTTCGGCACCTCCTGCAGGCAGGCCACGGGGATCACGCGGACGTCGGGCACGCGGACGCCGGCGGGCCACCCGGGCAGTTCCCGCACCGGCTGCTTCGACCACTCGGTCGCCGTCGCCTGCTCCGCCGTGGGATGGAAGAGCACGTGCAGCCTGCGGCCCAGTTCGAGCGCGGCCTCGGCCCCCTTGCGATCGGCGTACACGAGCACCACGACGTCGCCACGGAACGCGCCGGTCTCGTGACGGCTGCGATGCTGATCCTCCATCACGATGTTGACGACGCGATTGGCCGACTGTGCCGAGGCAGGCTTAGCGGCCGACAGGGCCACAGCCAGCACCAGGAGCAGGAAGGGCAGGAGTCGCACGATCTGCGGAACGGTCGGTCGCATGGGATCACCTGTGCTGGTTCTGATCTGACGTGGTTCTGATCTGCGGTGGTTCGGATCGTCTTCGCCGTGCGGTGCCTGGCGGGCGACCGGCATGGCGGCGGGCTCACGCGGCCCGCCGGCCGCGCTTCGTGAACGGCACGGTCTCGGCGGTGTCCGATCGGTCGTCCGGCGCAACGTGATCCACGGGTTCGTCGTCTCTTCCCTCGTCATCGCGGTCGTCGGCGCCGTCGCCCGTGTCGTCTTCCTCGTCGTCCTGCTCCACCTCGTCATCCGCCGCCCTCGGGCCGAGGATCGCCAGCACCGCGGGCAGGAAGACGAGCGACGTGATCGTGCAGGTGGTCACGCCGAGCGTGAGCACGCGGCCAAGGCTCTCCAGGCCGCGGTGGCTGGCCACCATCAGCGCGCCGAACCCGAGGATCGTGGTGAGGGCGTCGACGAGCACCGAGTTGGCGGTCGACGCGCTGATGCGGTAGGGGCCCGGCCGCTCGAGCGAGTCGTGCACGATGTGCACGCCGTAGTCGACGGCGATGCCGAGGATCAGCGGGATGCCGATGAGGTTGGCCGGGTTCAGGTCGATGCCGACGAGCCCCATGAGCCCCAGCGTCTGCGCCATGCCGAGGGCCAGCGGCAGCGCCGCCAGCAGGCTCAGGCGGATGCTGCGGAAGTCGAGCCAGAGCACGGCGAGGATCACGATCAGCGAATAGATCGCCGCCTGCTCGTAGCTCCGCTTCATCTCCAGCGACGCCTCGTAGGCCTGCAGCGGGTTGCCGGTGGCCCGCGGGTCGACGCTGCGGACGTCCTTCACGAACCGCTTGAGCGACTCGAAGTTCCAGATGTCGCCGCGGCCGTAGATCTTCAGGAGGTGCCGCCCGTTCTGGCCGACGAAGCGGTCGACGAGGCTCGGCGGCAGGTCGTCGAGCGCGGGCGGCTCCGGGTTGGAGACGGCGGCCAGCGCGTGGAGGCGGGAGAGCAGGTCGCCGGCAGACTGCTGCTGAAACGTGGTGAGCGACTGGAAACACTCGTGGGGGCTCATGCGCCGCAGCATCTCGCGCGACCGCTCGAGGTGCCACGCGGTCCGCAGGCCGCCGGGCCGCTTCGCTGCCTCTCCCTGCGCCCATCCGAGCGTCTCGCCGAGGCCGTCGAGCCGGTCGATGGGGATCTCCGGCGGCCGCTCCGGCAGCGTGGCGAGCCGGGCCTGGATCCGCTCGATCAGCGGCCGCTTCAGCTCCTCGTCGACCGGCAGCAGCGAGGCGATCTCGTCGACCCGCTCCACGGTGGGCAGCTGTGTGAGCCGCTCCTTGCGGGCGAGCAGCTCCTCCCGCGAGTCGGCGATCGACAGCGCGTACCAGACGCTCTGGTCGCACTCGGTCAGGAGCTTCTTCTCGACCGCCACGCTCTCGAGATCCTCCGCCTGCATGTTGAGCAGGTTGTGGTCGTAGTCGAGCTCGTGGATGCCCGAGGCCACCGCCATCGTGGCCGCCATCGCCGCCAGAGCCACGAACCGCGGATGCCTCGCCACCGGCGCGAGCCACTCGTGCACCGGCACCGGCGTGGGGATGCGGCCGCCGAGCGGGCCGCGGTCGACGAGCGCCACCACCGCCGGCAGCACCAGGAGCTCCGCGGCACAGCACAGCAGGATGCCGCCGCCCGCGATCATGCCCAGCTCCGCGACTCCCACGAAGCTCGTGAGCGCCGCCGAGAAGAAGGCCACCGCCGTCGTGATCGCCCCGGTGAGGATGCCGGGGCCGACCGACGCGCTCGCGTCGAGGAGGGCGTCCTCGCAGCCGAGCCCCTGCCGCCGCATCTCCAGGTAGCGGCCGACGTAGTATGTGCCGTAGTCGATGCCCACGCCGATCAGCGTGACGGTGAAGGTGACGCTGAGGATGTTCAAGTGGCCGACGCTGGCGGTGGCCCAGGCGAATGCCCACGCCATGCCGACGACGAGCACGCCGTTGGCCATCAGCGCGTGCCGCACGCCGCCGAAGCCGGCGATGATCACGACGATCACCGCAGCCAACGACAGGCCGCTGGCCCACATCATCGACTGTTGGCTCGTCCGCATCTCGTCGTCCTCCATCACCGGCAGGCCGGTGAGGCCGATCGTCACGTCGGCGTGGCGGTCGGAGACAAGGCGTATGAGACGGCGGAGCTCGTCGGTGGAAGCCGACGCGCCGGCGAAGCCGTCGGGCGACTTCGCCAGCCGCAGGAGCACGAAACCGAGCCGGCCGTCCTTGGCGAGGAGGTGCTCGCTCGACAGGTCGCGGAGCGTGGAGAGCGACTCCGGCATCCGCGGCCACGGGGAGACGTAGGCGGCCTGCCCGTCGACCGCCGCGCGGCGGCTGCCCTCGAGCCCGGCCAGCAGGCTCTCGCTGTAGCGCTCCAGCGTCGCCAGCGGCGGCTCTTGGACGCCACCAGGAGGCGCCGCCCCGGCGACCACCTGCCCGGCGAGGCCGCCGACCATGTTCGTCACCTTCAGGTGCGCCCAGCCGCCCTCCAGGATCGGCTGCGTCCGCTCGATGAAGCGGTCGATCTCGGCGAGGTCCGCGGGCGAGAGGTAGTGCAGCCCCTTGGACCGGATCTTCGAGAGGTCGACCTCGTGCAGCACCGACCGGAAGCGGTCGCCGTCGCGGGCGACCACCTGCGAGAGCTCCTGGAGCACCGCGACCACGCGGTCCCGCGAGGGGCCTTCGACCACGACGACGGCATCGTCGTCCTCGCCGAACTCCCGGATGTAGTCGATCCACAGCTTGTTGTAGTCGCTCTCCGGATCGAGCAGGTCGATGCGGCTCACCTTGTAACCGAGCGACCGCGCGGTCCACGCGCCCGCGACGACGGCCGAAATCACCGCCACGAGCACGATCGCCGCCGGAGCCCGGAGGCACAGCCTCGTCCAGGCGACCAGCGCGCGGCCCAGCAGGCTGTCGTGTCGGGCCGCGACGTCGTTCACGGCGGGGGTGTCGTCCGCGTGCTCCGCGGGGTCGTGTCGGCGCAGCATCGAGGTGGTCGTCCTTCGCGTCAGCGGCCGGCCGTCCGGACGCACTCGGGGGGCGGAAAGGTAGCGAACCTGCGCCGGCCGACCAACGCGGGTTTTCCCCGGCCAGGACCGGGGCTGGCAAGCTGGGCAAGCCGTCCGGATTTTCAGGAGGAATCATTGGTTCGGAAGGTCGCCGCAGGCCGAAATTCCTTCCTGTCCCGGAGGGCCGCGGCAGCGTGGCCCCGCCGGGACGATGGTCCGAGTCAGGGGGGAACAGCATGACGAGTGCGCGCGCGGGGATTCTGTTGGCCGCCGGAGCGGTGTGGCTTTCGGCAGCGGGAATGATGCGGGCCGGCGGGGCGGTCGCCGATCTGGCGCCGGCCGACGCCCAGGCCGCCGCCACCGAGGCCACCCGGATCGATGCCGGCTCGTCGAGCCGCGAAACCCGCCGCAAGGCGCTGGCCGCCCTGCCCCTCGACCGGATTCCCGAACCGCAGCGGCAGGCGGTCGCAGCCTGCCTGAAATCGGCGACGCTCTACCGCCGACTGCCCGTCGAGACGGTGGTCTGCGACGCCGAGCTGCTCGACTTCGCACTGGAGAAGCCGGAGGCGATCGTCGACATCTGGCGGGTCCTGGGCATCAGCCGGCTCGCGCTCGACCCGGCCGGCCCCGGACAGTGGCGGCTCAGCGACGGCTACGGCACCGTCGGCGTGCTGCGGCAGATCCACGCCGAGCGCACCGGCCGCGGCGGCCTGCTCGTCTTCCACGGCAAGGGCGCCTACACGGGGCCGCTGTCCCCGAAGAATCTCACCGGCAGCTGCGTGATCCTCCTGCGGCACTCGCCGGCGATGCCCGCGGTCGACGGCCGCGAGCGGCAGATGGTGCAGATCGACACATTCCTCGACGTCGACGGCGTGGGCCTCGAGATCGTCACCCGCACGCTCCAGCCGCTGATCGTGCGGTCGGCGGCCTCGAACCTCCACGAGATCTGCTTGTTCGTGTCGACGCTGTCGGATTCTGCGCGGAGCAATCCCGAGGGTGTGGCGCTCCTGGCCGCCAGGCTGACGCAGACGCAGCCCGCCGACCGGCAGGCTCTCGCGGCGATCGCGCGGCGGTCCGCGCGGAACGCAGCCGGCGACCGCCTGCCCGCCGCCGTCGACGTCGCCGCCGTCGGCCGGCTCGAGTCGGAGCTGGCCTCCCGCTGGCTCTCCGCCGACGAGCTCGACCGCCTGCAGCAGAAGTGAACGGCGCCGCGGTTCGGGGCCGCAGCCGGTGCTTTCCCGCCGTGTTGGCTCCATGGCGTGGTCGACTGCCGCAACCATGCCTCCAGCCCGAGTGCATGCATGGGCCGCGGTTCGGGGCCGCCCGTGCCCCGTCGCCGGAC
>JBILVO010000126.1:0-11233 GCA_044370415.1 Pirellulales bacterium | reverse complement strand
CGAGCGCCTGCGCGACATTTCGGTCGCGCGAGCCTGAGCACGCCGACTGCACGAGGCCGATCCGCACCACGCGGCTCATCGCGCCGCCACTTCCAGCCGCGCCGCCTCGAGCTTCGCCGCCGGCACCGGGAACTGCTCGGCCAGCTCCGCGACCTCGGCCTTCGTGGCCGCGACGATCCGCTCGTCGCCCGGCGCCTTGAGCACGCGGAGGATCCAGGTCGCGATCTGCTTCATCTCGGCCGCGCCCATGCCGCGGGTGGTGAGGGCGGGCGTGCCCAGTCGGATGCCGGAGGGATCCATCGGCTTGCGCTCGTCGAACGGGATCATGTTCTTGTTGCAGGTGATGCCGCAGCGGTCGAGCACCTCCTCGGCGATCTTGCCCCCGATCGAGAGCGGCGTCACGTCGACGAGCATGAGGTGGTTGTCGGTGCCGCCGCTGACCAGCCGCACGCCGCCGGCGGCCAGGGCCTCGGCCAGCGTCCGCGCGTTGTCGACCACATTCCTGGCATACCGCTTGAACTCGGGCTTGAGCGCCTCGCCGAAGGCCACCGCCTTGCCGGCGATGACATGCATGAGCGGCCCCCCCTGCGTGCCGGGAAACACCGCGCGGTCGAGCGCCTTGGCGTTCTCCGTGCGGCACATGGCGATGCCACCCCGCGGCCCGCGGAGGGTCTTGTGCGTCGTGCTCGTGACGAAGTCGGCGACCGGCACGGGGTTGTCGTGGATGCCGGCGGCGACGAGCCCGGCGTAGTGGGCCATGTCGACCATCAGCTTCGCACCGACCTCCCGGGCGATCTCGGCGAACCGGCCGTGCGGGATCTCACGGGGATACGCGCTCGCGCCGGCGATGATCAGCTTCGGCTTGTGCTCCCGGGCCAGCCGCGCGATCTGGTCGAAGTCGAGCCGCTGGTCCTCGCGGCGGACGCCGTAGTGCACGAACTTATAAAGGATGCCGGAGGCGTTGAGCTTCATGCCGTGCGTGAGGTGGCCGCCGTGGGCCAGGTCGAAGGCGAGCACGGTGTCGCCCGGTTGGATCGCCATCAGGTAGACGGCGGAGTTGGCTTGGCTGCCGGAGTGGGGCTGCACGTTGACGTGCTCGGCGCCGTAGATCGCCTTGAGCCGCTCGCGGGCGAGGTCCTCGACCTTGTCGACGAACTCGCAGCCGCCGTAGTAGCGGTGGCCGGGGTAGCCCTCGGCGTATTTGTTGGTGAGCACGCTGCCGACGGCCTGCATGACGGCCGGGCTCGTGAAGTTCTCGCTGGCGATCATCTCCAGGCCGTCCTGCTGCCGGACCTGCTCCGCCGCGATCGCCGCCCACACCTCGGGATCGTCCTGCTCCACGAAATTCGGTCCTGTGCCGGGCGTGCCATTCATCGGTGTTTCTCCTGCGAGCGGGGCTTTCGCGATCCTTCCGCGACCCTTGATTGTGGGACGGTGAGCCCCGAGCGTCAACGAACCCGCGTGCCATGCGGCAGCCGCGGTGCACCGCGATCGCCGGAGGCCGTCGGGCCGGCAGCGGCCCGGGCGCCCTCAGTCGATGACGAGCGGCTCCGGCATGAACGTCACGATCGGGATCAGCAGCGACGCGATCCCCAGCAGCGTGCGGCCGAGGCCCAGCGGCCGGCCGTCGTCGCGGATCGGCGGATGGTCGGTGCCCAGGAGCGTGACGATCACCACCATCGCCACCCAATTGACCCGGCCCAGGATCACGATCGCCGCGATCGCGGCGATGAGCGTGCCCCGCGCGATCCAGTGGGCCCGCTCGCCGAAGACGGCGTAGCTCACGTGGCCGCCGTCGAGCTGGCTGATCGGGATCATGTTGAGCCCGGTGACGAGGAGCCCGACCCAGCCGGCCATGAAGAGCGCGTTGGGGGCGATCGTCCCGCCGGCGGCGATGTCGGGCCGCACGAGCCCGAGGATGCCGCGGGCCAGCGGCGGCAGGGCGAAGGGGCTCTGCGCAGCGGCCTCGCCGGTGAGAAGTCCCGCGGCGAGGACCGGCAGCGCCACCACGAGGCCCGCGAGCGGCCCGGCCAGCGCGATGTCGAAGAGCTGGCGGCGGTCGGCCCGCGAGCCTTCCATGCCGATCACCGCCCCCATCGTGCCGGTGAGGAGGATCGGCACCGGGATGAAGAAGGGGAGCGTGGCGGGAATCCGGTGCAGCTTCGCGGCGACGAAGTGCCCCGCCTCGTGCGCCGCCAGCACCGCCAGCACGGCCGCCATGTAGACGAGCCCCCGCTGCCAGTGCTCGCCGATCTGGCGGGCCACGTCATCGTCGACGCCGAGCAGCACCGGCTGCCATCCCGCGACACCGGCGGCGAACGTGGTGGCCGCGGTGAGCACGAACAAGAGCGACTGCAGCCGGATCCGCGACGGGGCCGCCACGGCGGGCCCGAGGAGCGGCGGGGAAACGGGCTCGAATCCGGGATGCGACGGCTGCATGCCTCCGCAGAATACAGGTTTTTCGCGACGGCTGGTACGCTTGAGCGGACGGATTCACAGCTAGCCGACCTCCCTTCCGCCCCCACTCGCCGAGGTTTTGTTCATGCCATCGCATTCGTTCGTCCGCAGGTCTCCCCGGTTCGTGTCGCGGTGCATCGTCGCCTGTCTCGTGGGACTGCCGATCGTGCTCAATCCGGTCGCCGGTCGGGCCCGTGCCGCCGACCGCGCCGTGCTGGCGATCGTGACGATCGACAGCTACGCCGACGTCAAGAAGCAGCTGGGCTGGCTGGGGATGCAGGTGGGGCAGCCGGGGCTGGCCGGCGGGCTGGAGGCGGTGCTGATGATGTCGACGCAGGGCCGCGGCCTCACCGGCCTCGACGTGAAGCGGCCCCTGGGGCTCGTCGTGTCGACCGACGGCGGCGACGTGGCCGTGCAGGGCTTCCTGCCCGTGAAGAGCCTCGACGCGCTGCTCGACTCGCTCAAGGCGGTGACGGGACCGGCCGAACGGCAGGGCGACACGCGGAGCATCATGCTTCCCAGCGGCCTCCCCCTCGACATCGCCGAGCGCGACGGCTGGGCGATCATCGCGCCCCGCGGCATGGACGTGCAGGGAATCGATCCTGCGCCGCTCTTCGGGCCCCTCGCCGAGAACTACTCGATCGGCATCGAGATCTTCCCTCACCGCCTGCCGGAGCCACTCCGCCTCCAGCTGCGCATGCTCGTCGAGCAGCTTGCCGCCAACGCCGCCGCGCAGGGGCAGGAGATGGACCCGAAGGCGCTCGCCGCCGCGATCGACGGCATGCCCGCCACCGAGTCGCTGGCGATCGGCGTCTCGATCGACGCCGACAAGGACCGCGTGTTCGTCGAGAATCGGTTCGTGGCCATGCCGGGATCGTCGGCGGCGCTGGCGATGCAGGCCGGCGATCAGGGGCGGCTCACGGTGGCGATGCCCAAGCCCGCCGACGGCAGGAGCCCCGCCGTCTCCGCCCACCTCGTGCAGTCGGTGCCCGACGGGGCACGGCGCGAGGTGATGTCGGCGCTCGATCTCGCCCTGCCCCCTGATGCAAACGACCCGCTCACGAAGACGATCTCCGTGCTGCTCCGCGAGATGGTCTCGTCGGTGCTCTCCACCGGAGGCATCGACGCCGCGGCCGCCGTCGACACGCCGACGGAGCAGCCGCGCGACGGGAAGAGGCTGCCGGACGTGACCGCCGGCGTGCGGGTCAAGGACGGCCCCGCCCTGGAGAAGCAGCTCAAGCAGGCGGTCGCCGCGGGCTCCGGTGGGCAGCGGCTCTTGCCCGAGGGCGTGACGATGAAGTTCGACACAGGCAAGGTCGGCAAGGCCATGCTCCACTCCATCTCGATCGACCTCCGTGGCACGGACGCCGCCGATGACTTCGGCGACACGCTCGAACTCACCCTGGCCGTCACACCAGACTACGCATTCCTGCTGGCGGGCGGCGATCCGAAGCAGCGGCTCGAGTCGCTCCTCGGACCGAACGGACGACTCGATGCGGCGGCGAAGCCGATCGTCGGCGTCGACGTCGACGTGAAACGCATCCTGGCCTACGCCGGCGCCGCGGACTCCGCCACCGACGAGCCCGCGGCCGCGAAGCCCCCCGCCGCAGGAGACGCGCCGACCGGGCAGATGAGGCTGTTCGTCCGGCCCTTGGAGCGGGGCGTCGCCACCCGGCTCACGGCGGACGGCGCGGCGCTGCGATCGCTGGCTGCCGGCGCCGCCGCGACCGACGGCGCCGCCGGCCCGGGCATACCGCTGGGCGTGCCGCTCCCCGAAGGCTTCCCCATCCCGGTACCCCGCTAGCCGCCCCGCCACCGCCCGCGAACAAGACCCAGCAGACCCCCCGTCAGATTCTCGGAGAACATTCCCCGTGATCACCGACACCCCGACGGCCCACCGCCCCGCCGACCACCCCGCCATCCGCCGGCAGATCGCCGGCGTGGATGTCGCCGAACTGGCCCGCCGGTACGGCACGCCGCTCTACGCCTACGACGCGGAGATGATCCGCCGTCGCTGCCGCGACCTCGCGGCCTGGGACACCGTGCGGTTCGCCCAGAAGGCCTGCTCCAACCTGGCCGTGCTCGACCTCATCCGCCGCGAGGGCGTGATGGTCGACGCGGTCAGCACCGGCGAGATCCACCGCGCGCTCAAGGCCGGCTATCAGCCGCACGCCGACCGATCCGCAGGCGGCGACAGCCTGCCCGCGGTGCATCCGATCGTCTACACCGCCGACATCTTCGACCGCGACAGCCTCGACGCGGTGGCGAAGCTCGGCATCCACGTCAACGCGGGCTCGGCCGACATGCTCGAACAGCTGGCCACGCGGGTGCCGGGCGCGAGCGTCACGCTGCGGGTGAACCCCGGGTTCGGCCACGGCCACAGTCAGAAGACCAACACTGGTGGCGAGGGATCCAAGCACGGCATCTGGCACGAGGACATTCCCGAGGTGCTCCGCCGCGCCGAGTGGGCGGGTCTGTCGGTGAGCGGCCTGCACATGCACATCGGCAGCGGCACGGACCTCGCGCACCTGGCCGAAGTGGCCGGGGCACTGGAGCGGGTGGCCCTCGAGATCGGCCGGTCGCTGACGACGGTGAGCGCAGGCGGCGGCCTGCCGGTGCCCTACAAGCCCGGAGAGGTCCATGCCGACCTGGGCGGCTACTTCCAGCTCTGGAACGCCACCCGCCAGAAGCTCGAGGATCGGTTCGGCCACCGCGTTCGCCTCGAGATCGAGCCAGGCCGGTATCTCACGGCCGAGTCGGGCTACGTCGTCACGGAGGTCCGGGCGGTCAAGCGGCAGGGCGCTCGGAAATATCTGCTTTGCGACGCCGGCTTCAACACGCTCGCCCGACCGGTGCTCTACGGGTCGTACCATCCGATGAGCCTCTGCCCGACGGCTGCCGGCTCGTCCGCCGAGCCCATGGTCGAAGACGTGGCGGTGGGCGGCCCGCTCTGCGAGTCGGGAGACATCTTCACGCAGACCGACGGCGGCTTCGTCGCCTCGCGGGCCCTGCCGCAGGCCCAGGTGGGCGACCTGCTCGTGATCGAGATCGCCGGGGCCTACGGCTTCGTGATGGCGAGCAACTACAACTCCAAGCCGCTGCCCGCCGAGGTGCTCGTCGACACGGGCGGCCACCGGCTCGTCCGCGCCCGGCAGACGCCCGAGGATCTCGTCCGGGGCGAAACGGTCTGATCGGGCTGGCCTTCTGCGGATGCCTGGCCTTCTGCGGCCGGTTTCCCCCGACCGGCCGGCCGGTTTTGACGGTTCTGCGGCGGCGGCTACCATGCTCGTGGTGGCGCTTTGTTGGAGTTCACCCCCCTTCCCCGCCGATCAGAACCACCATGGCAAAAGCAGGCCCCCGCAAAAAGCTCCCGAAGGAACTGGCGGTCATCAACGCCGACAACTGCACCGGGTGCGAGTCGTGCCTGGAGGTCTGCCCGGTCGACTGCATCGTGAAGGTGCAGCAGTACGATCAGTTCCACAACCTGCAGAGCTGGTGCGAGATCGACATCGAGCGGTGCGTGGGCTGCGAGGTGTGCGTGCACATCCCGTCCAAGAAGACCAACCCCTACGACCTGAAAGTCTGTCCCTGGGACGCCATCGAGATGGTGCCCACGGAGGAGGTGGCGCAGGTCGTGGCCCAGATCGGCGGCCCGCCCGAGTACGTCGAGAAGAACTGGGACCGGCTCGTGGGCACGGCCCACCATCTGGCCGAGCTCAAGGTCACCGCAGGCTGACCGTGGCCGCGGCCCGCGGCCGGATTCACTCCGCTGCCGCTCCATGCCCAGGCGCCGAGTGAAACTGCGGACGACGATCGCAGTCAGCGTCGTGCTGATCACGACGCTGCTCGCCGCCGGCCGAATGGGACGGCGTGTTCATGCTGACCCGGAAGAAGTGACGCCGTTCTCGCCGCGCGTCAGGAATCCACCCGGTCCGGCCGCGCGGCATATTCCTTCCAGACCTCGACCGCTTCCTTCCGCAGCAGTTCCGGCATCTCGACAATCGGGGGTTCGGTGCGCGGCACCGTGAACTGCCGGCAGATGAAGTCGTCGTCGAAGTTGCCGTAGTGCTTCGCGTCGGCCACGGTGGCACCGGAGACGATCGCGTCGAGGCCGGCCCAGTAGGCCGCGGCGAAGCACATCGGGCAGGGCTCCGACGACGTGTAGAGGATGCATCCCTCGAGCTTCGTCTTCTTGAGGAGCGCACAGGCCTGCCGGATCGCGTGCATCTCGGCATGCCAGGTCGGATCGTTCTGGGCGACAACGTGGTTCAAGCCGTCGGCCAGGACGACCCCCTCCCGGTCCACGATGACCGCCCCGAAGGCGCCGCCGGTCCTGAAGGTCACGCCGGCCTTGCGTGCGTTGGCAATCGCACGCCGCATGAACTCCTCGTGCTTCTCCTGCGGGAACCGGGCGCGGATGTCCGCGAGCGGGATCTTGGTCTTCTCGCTGGGAACCTCCGCGAGCACCTGCCGGGGCGTCTGCGTGTGCCCCACCGCCCACCACGCCAGCCCCAGCGCGAGGAGCGCGCAGGCCACCGGCATCCACGATCGCGTGCGGGACCGTGACGACAACGACATGGGGCTCTCCTGAGAGAAGGAAGGGAACGCGGTCAATACGTCATCGCCCGTGGCCGACGGGCATTCTCCGCCCCTGCCGCCGCGGCAGCAATCTGCCTGGACATCACCCGGAGGCCGCCGAGACGGCTTCCGCCCGCAGGTCGGCGAGCAGCGCATCAACATCTCCGTCGGTCGTGGCCCACGAGCACATGAACCGGCAGCCGCCAGAGCCGATGAAGTCGTAGAACACCCAGCCGCGGTGCCGCAGGCCCGCCGCCACCGGCTCGGCCAGTCGCGCGAAGACGGCGTTGGCTGCCCGCGTGCCGATGACCTCGACTCCCGGCACGGCCCGCATGCCCGACTCCAGCCGCGCCGCGGCGGCGTTCGCCCGCCGCGCGTTCTCGAGCCAGACGCCCCCCTCCAGCAGCCCGACCCACGCGGCGGTGAGGTACCGCATCTTGGAGGCGAGCTGCCCCGCCTGCTTGCAGCGGTAGGCGAACTCGTCGGCCAGGGCCTTGTCGAAAAAGACGACGGCGTCGCCGATGCCGATGCCGTTTTTCGTGCCACCGAGGCAGAGCACGTCGACACCCGCCTCCCAGGTGAGCCGCCTCGGCGGCACGCCCAGCGCCGCCACGGCGTTGGCGAAACGGGCGCCGTCCATGTGCAGCCGCAGGCTGTGCCGCCGGCACGTGTCGCGGATCGCCGCCAGCTCGTCGAGTGAGTAGACGGTCGAGAGCTCCGTGGCCTGCGTCACGCTCACCACCCGCGGCTTCGGAGAGTGGATGTCCCGCCGGCGGCCGACGGCATGGTCGATGCCGGCCGGCGTGAGCTTCGCCCGCTCGCCCGGCAGCGGCAGGAGCTTCGTGCCGTTGGAGAAGAATTCGGGCGCCCCGCATTCGTCGGTCTCCACGTGGGCCAGCTCGTGGCAGAGCATCGCGTGGTACGACCGGCACATCGCGGCGGTGGCGAGCGAGTTGGCCGCCGTGCCGTTGAAGACGAAGAAGACCTCCGCCGAGCATTCGAAGAGCTCGCGGACGAGGTCGCAGGCGCGGGCCGTCCAGGGATCGTTGCCGTAGCTCGGCGTGCAGCCCGCGTTCGCGGCGGCAAGGGCCTGCCAGGCCTCGGGGCAGACGCCCGACGTGTTGTCGCTGGCGAACTGGCAGCCCGGCACCGGGCGCACCGCACCGCCGGGGGGCGACGAGGGCACGGCGGTCGGGGAATCGGTCATACGGGCACTCGCGGGGGATGCGGCCACGGTACCCGAGGCCGATCCCGCCGACCACACCGCGATGGCGGAGGCTGCCATGGCAGGCGGCCCCGACGCACCGTTTGACGCAGCGGCCTGCGTGTCATACAAAATCCACGTTCTGAACATTTGAACACGTCTCGATCCGTGGCCGTTCCCACTCCCGGAGCCCGCCATGCCCGCCCACTCCTCCGCGTCGCCGTCCGTTCCCGACCTCGTCGATCACGTGCGGCTGGCCTGCCTCCCGGGCGTCGGCGCCCGACTACGGAAGCGACTGCTCGACCGGTTCGGCTCGCCGCGGGCTGTCTTCGCGGCCAGTGCCGCCGAGCTCGCGGCGGTCGACGGCATCGGCCGCCGGCTCGCCGCCGAGATTCCGGCGCTCGCCGCCGCCCCGACGGCCGACGAGGTCGTCGCGCTGTGCCGAAAGGAAGAGGTCGACATCGTCGTGGAGGGAACCGCCGGCTACCCTCCCCTGCTCTCCCGGATCGACGACCCACCCGGCTTGCTGTTCGTCCGCGGCACGATCGAGCCCTGCGACTCGCTCGCCGTCGCCATCGTCGGCGCCCGGCATGCGACGGCGTACGGCCTGAAGGTGGCCGAACAGCTCGGCGGGGCCCTGGCCCGCGCCGGCTACACGGTCGTGAGCGGGCTGGCGCGGGGGATCGACGCCGCCGCCCATCGCGGGGCGCTCAAGGCGGGCGGCCGCACGCTCGCCGTGCTCGGCAGTGGCGTGCTCAACATCTATCCGCCGGAGCACGGCGACCTCGCCCGCGAGGTGATCGACGCGGGCGCCGTGATCAGTGAGCTGCCCCCGCGGGACGAGCCGCAGCCCGGCACGTTTCCCCAGCGCAACCGGATCGTATCCGGGCTGTCGCTGGGTGTGGTGGTCGTGCAGGCAGCCGAGCGATCCGGGGCGCTGATCACGGCGCGGCTGGCCGGCGAGCAGGGCCGCGAGGTCTTCGCCGTGCCGGGGGCGATCGACTGCCGAATGTCACGGGGCTGTCATCGTCTGATTCGCGACGGTGCGAAGCTGGTCGAGAGCGTGGACGACATCCTCGAGGAGCTCGGGCCGCTCTTCGAGACGACCACCACGGCCCAGGGCCGAACGGTCCACAGCCCGGCGGAACTGCAGCTCGGTGAGATCGAACGTCGTGTGCTCGATGCCTGCGACTCACTGGCGGATGGCGGCTCGGGCGGGGTGTCGATCGATGCACTCGTCGACACGAGCGGTCTCGCCGCTTCCCAGGTGCTCGCCACGATCGGCGTGCTCGAGATGCGGCGGCTGATCCGCCGTCTGCCCGGCGGCCGGATCGCCCGGGCCTGAGCGAACCGCCCCGGACCGATCCTGACCGACCAGCACCTATCAGCCGGGCCGCACCGCTCCGGCACGTCTTTTGCCCCTCATGCGCGGGCGTGGTTCAGCGGCAGCGCCGCGAAACCACGGCGGCTGGGGGCCGTTGAACCGAGCTGGCACGGGGTTTTCGGGGTTTTTCTGTTCTTTATCTTCTCATCTCGTCCGCATGGAGCCAGCCATGAACCGCCGCACCAACGAGTCGCAGTCGGGCAAAAACGTTCGGACCGCCGCAAATCGCCGCGGCCGCAAAGCCTGCCAGCCGTCGCTCCCAGGCGTCGAGCGCCTCGAGCCGCGGTCGATGATGTCGGTCAATCCCGTCAGCCCGCCCCCTGCCGAACCGATCGACGGTGTCGGCAACAACGTCGCCCACCCCACCTGGGGCAGCGTCGGCCAGGATCTGCTGCGGCTCTCCCCCGCCGCCTACGGGGACGGCATCTCCTCGCCATCGGGTGCCGACCAGCCGAGCGCCCGCCTCGTGAGCAACCTGCTGTCGGCCAGCCCCGAGGGGGGCGTGACCAACGACCGCGACATGACGGCGTTCGTCTACGTCTGGGGCCAGTTCATCGACCACGACATGGGGCTCACCACGTCGGCCAGCCCCACGGAGCGGCTCCCGATCAGCGTCCCCACAGGTGACCCGTCGTTCGATCCCAACGGCACCGGCACGATGACAATCTCGATGTCGCGGTCGAACTGGGATGCCGCCACCGGGACCAGCACCGCGAACGTGCGGCAGCAGATCAACTCCATCACCGCCTTCATCGACGGTTCGAACGTCTACGGGTCCGACGCCACGCGGGCGGCGGCACTCCGCGAGTTCGTGGGCGGCCGGCTCCGCACCAGCGCCGGCAACCTGATGCCCTTCAACACCGACGGCCTGGCCGACTACAACACGGTTCGCGTCGCCTACGGCCTGCCGCGGGTGACGAGCTTCGCCCAGATCACCCCCGACACAGCCGTCCAGTCGGCCCTCCAGCAGGCCTACGGCACCGTCGACAAGATCGACCTCTGGGTGGGCGGACTCGCCGAGAAGCACCTGCCGAATTCGAGCGTCGGCCAGACGTTCACCGCCATCATGGTGGACCAGTTCAAGCGGCTGCAGTCGGGCGACCGCTCCTGGTACCAGAACGTGCTGCCTGCCTCGGCCGTCAGCACCATCCAGAAAACGACGCTCGGCGACATCATCCGCCGCAACACACAGCTGACGAACCTGCAGTCCGACGTCTTCGTGCTGCACACGTCGATCGCCGGCACCGCCTTCGTCGACGGAAACCGCGACGGCACCAGGCAGCAGCGGGAGGGTGGGATCGCCAATGCGACCGTGTCGCTCGTCACCGCGGCCGGGGCCACGGTTGCCACCACGCGGACCGACGCGCGGGGCGACTATGTCTTCCGCGGCATGGACCTGGGCAGCTTCAGCGTGGTGGTGACGCCGCCGGCGGTCAACGGCCAGACGCCGCCGAGCGTCACGAGCCGCACGGTCGCAATCACCCGCGGCATGGACGCGAGGCTCAATGTTGCCTTGCCGCCCAAGCCCGCGACGCCCGGGCCCAAGCCGGCTGGCTCGCAGCCCTCGACGCTCTCCCCCAGCGCAGCCGTCTTCGCCGGCATCGGTGCCG
>JBILVO010000124.1:0-11273 GCA_044370415.1 Pirellulales bacterium | reverse complement strand
CCTCGACGGCACTGGGGTACTTCCGCACGCGGGCCGCGTAGACGTCCCGCTCGTTCGACCCCGAGAGCGTCGCGGCGAGCGTGTTGGCATGGCCCTCGTACTGCGCGTAATACTGGTGGAACGCGGTCCGGCGCACGTCCGGAACGGTGTCGTGCAGGAGCGTCACGAACGTGGCATTGGAGAGCTCGATCCGCTCGCCCCGGCCCGTCGTCACGCTGCCGAACTTCATGTCGGCGTCGGTGAGCTGACGGAACACGCGTGCGGCCGTCCCCGCGAAGGTGCCCTGCATCGCCAGCAGCTTCTCTTCCGGCTGCGACAGCGTGTGGGACCGGGTGCGGACGAGCCGCTCGAGCAGCAGGCGGTAGGGCGCGAGCACCGGCAGTTCCATCCAGGCCGCCAGCGTGGCGGGCGGGATCGACAGGATCTCGGGCCTGAGGAAGCTGGCCTTCTCGCCGGCGAGCGTGGCGACGTGCTGGAAGCGGCCGGTCATCCGCTGCGCCTCCGCCGCCGACTGGTCCTCGCTGGCCCGCAGGTGGGCGTAGGTGCCCAGGCGATCCCCCTCGCGGTCCAGGGCCAGGTCGAACTCGAGGCACTCGGCGAGCCGGTCGGCCGACACGCCGAGCGTGCCGGCGAAGTCCGCGAAGCCCGGGATGCGCCGCTCCCACGCGGCCAGCGCCTGCTCCCACTCGGCGTCGGAGGAGAAGAGGCTCGACAGATCCCACGTGTCGCCCACGGGCACGTCCCGCCGGGCGGGCAGCCGCCTCACCGCACCGTTCTCGTCAGCCATGGCTCTCCTCGCGTGACGTCACAGCCTCCACACCGCACTGCCCCATGCCAGACCGCCCCCGAACCCGCACACCACGACGGTGCTGCCCGGGCCGACGCGGCCCGTCCGCCAGGCCTCGTCCAGCGCCAGCGGTATCGACCCGCTCGACGTGTTGCCGTAGCGGTCGATGTTCATCGCGAACCTGTCGGCCGCAATGCCGAGCGACTCGCGGGCACCCTCGATGATCCGGGCGTTGGCCTGATGGAGCACGAACAGGTCGACCGCCTCCATGGCGATGCCCGATCGCTCGACCACGCGACGGATGTTGTCGGCCGCGACCTGGATCGCCCACTTGAACACCGCCCGGCCGTCCATCTGCATGAACTGCTCCCGGCGGGCGAGCCCCTCCATGCTGACCGGCCGGCGCGATCCGCTCATGGGGCAGGCCAGCAGGCCCGCGCCGCGGCCGTCGGAGCCGAGCGAGAAGGCGAGCAGTCCGTGCTCGCGGCCGGAGCCCTCCCCCTCCGCGGCCTCCAGCAGCACCGCGCCGGCGCCATCGCCGAAGAGCGGCCAGGTCTTCACATCCTCCGGATCGACCACGCGGGAATTGGTGTCGGCCCCGATCACCAGCGCCAGCCGGCTCGAGCCCGCCGCCAGGAAGTTGGCCGCCGTCACCAGCGCGTAGGCGAACCCGGCACAGGCCGCGGTGACGTCCATCGCCGGGGCGTCGAGCCCGAGCTTTTCCTGCACGATGCAGGCCGTCGAGGGGATCGACATGTCTGGCGTGAACGTGCCGAGTACGAGCAGGTCGACGTCATGTCGGTCGACCCGCGTGCCGGCGATGGCCGCCTCGGCGGCAGCGGCAGCCAGGTCGCTCGTGGCGATCTCGGGCGACGCGTGCCGCCGCTCGTGGATGCCGGACCGCGTTACGATCCACTCGGGATCGCACCCCAGCCGGGCGAGGTCGGCGTTCGTCACGACGGCATCGGGAACGGCGCTGCCCGTGCCGACGACCCGGAAGCCCGTGGCCCGGCCGAACCGCGCTCGCCGGGGGGAGGTGAGGATCTCGGACATCGCGACGGCGTTCCCCGGGTCAGTGCCGCGATGCGGCCGCCTGGCGCACGTGCCGCGGCTGGATGATGTCGGTGGCCAGGCCGAGACGGGCGAGCAGGAGGATGAAGCAGTAGGTGAGGTCGAATTCCCACCACTTGTGCCTCACCGACGCGCTGGCCGGGTCGTGATGGTGGTTGTTGTGCCAGCCCTCACCGGCCGCCACCAGCGCCACGAACCAGTTGTTGCGGCTGTCCTCGCCGGTGTCGTACGTGCGGTAGCCGAAGAGATGCGACAGCGAATTCACGCTCCAGGTGATGTGCCAGACGAGCACGGTGCGGACAAACGCGGCCCACACGACCCAACTGGCCGCGAGGCGGACGCCGTGGTCCCAGTCGCCGCCCGCGAGGCGGCCGACCAGCAGGCCGGCCAGGGCGAACACGAGCACGTGTGCCAGGTAGATCCAGAGGATCGACGTCGGGTGCCGCTCGAGGAACCGGTAGTAGCGGTCGGCGATGATGTCGCGGGCGTACTTGTCGAAGAAGGCCAGCGTCCGCCTGTCGGGCGCCCGCCTCATGAGCCAGCCCATGTGCGACCAGCCGACGCCGTCGCGCGGGGTGTGCGGATCTTCGGGCTCGTCGGAGTGCACGTGATGGAGCCGATGCGTCGCCACCCAGCGGGTCGGCGTGTCTTCCAGGCAGCAGAGGGCCACCGTCGTCAACGCCCGCTCGAGCCACAGCGGCACCTTCAGGCTGCGGTGGGTGAGCAGACGGTGGTAGCCGAGATTGATGCCAGCGCCGAAGAGGATCGTCCCCGCGAGCGCCATGACAAGCCCCGACCAACTGAAGCACCAGGGCAGCAGGGCGAGGCACGCCAGCGAGTGCACCACGAAAATGGGCAGCAGATACTCCCAGTGCACGGCATCCCGGCGGACACCGGCGCCGACGTGCGTGTGGCGGACACCAGCGGACAACCGTTCGGTGCCGGAGGCCGCGGCCGGCGCCGCAGGGGATGAGTGCATGGCGATCCTGATGACGGCGCCGGAGGCCGGCGGGGAGGGATGGAGTGCAGACCCGTCATTATCGGGCCGCGGGGAGACTCCACAAGCCGGCGTGGCCAATCGCCCGCCGTGCGTGAACCGGCCGCCGGAGCGGCGCGCCCCTGCAGGCTCGGGCGGCGCCGGGCCGGGCGGTCACTGTCCGTCCGCTGCGGGGGCCGCAGGCACGGGCGGGATCGCCCCCGCCTCGGCAGACTTCGCGTCCGCCTTCTTGACGACGTCGCCGCGGTCGAGATGGATCTTCGCGTACTCCTTGTCGGGAACGACGTAGTACCAGTCGGCGAACCGTCCATTGAGGTCGCGCACCCGCTTCTGCGCGGCCTTCACCTTGTCGTCGTAGTCGTCCTGCTTGCGGCGGTTCTCCCGCTCCACCCGTCGGCGGCTCTCGATGGCGGCCTGTGCAGCCGCCTCCGCCTCGTCCGCCTTCTTGAGCGCCTCGGCGGCGTCCGGCGTCGACTCCTTCGCGGCGTCGTCCTTCGCATCGTCGGCCGCACCATCCTTCGCGTCACTCTTCGCGTCACTCTTGCCGCCGTCCTCCGGGCCGTCCTTCGTTGCGGCGTCCTTCGCGGCTCCGGGCACCTCCGGCAACGGCTCGAGCTGCGGCTTCTCCAACAGCGATTCGTTGAACCGGGCCATCACGAGCAGGTACCTGCCGCTGGCATCGCCCCCATCGTCCTTGCCGGAGCCGGCGCCCGGCTTCTTCGCGTCGTCCTGCCCGCCCTCGGCGGCCACCGTGGTCGCCGCCCCGAACCGCAGCACGTACTCCACGCCGTCCTTCATCCCGACGATCGTCTCGCCGTCGGTCGAGAGAATCTCCCCGGACTTCAGCGGCAGGAAGCCGCGCTGCTGCATCGACGTCACCGCCTCGCGGTCGTTGGTGAACGACTCGGCCGCCTTCAGCTCGGCGCTCAGCCCGGCGGGCTTGCGGGCCACGTCGATGATCTTCAGGTCGGCCAGCGCGTTCTTCAGGTCGTTGAGCTTCTCGGACGCCAGCTCCTCCCCCTCGGCGAGCGTCTCCTCCTTCGCATCGCGACCGCCGGCGAACGACTCGAGCCTGACCAGCGACCACTTCGCCTGCTTGTCGTCGTACGCGATGTCGATCTTGCTCTCACGGTCCTGCTGCACGCCGACGCGGCCGCTCGACTCGACCGCGACGAGCTTGTAGTCCTCGAGCTGCAGCCGGCGCACGTCCCACGGGGAGAGCTTCAGCAGATCCTTCTCGATCCAGTCGCCGAACTTCGTCGTGAACTTCGACGTGTCGATCTGCACGCGGTAGATCGGGTCCTGGCCCGCCTTGCGGACGAACCGCAGCGGCGGCCCGTCGGCACCCTCGCCGGACCGCCGCTTGTCTTCCTTCCCCACGACGAGCCGTGCCAGCTTGTTGCCCGACGCGTCCCGGATCTCGACGAGCTGGCCGACGCCGGTCATGCCCGGCTTGATCTTTTCCGGGTCGGGCTCGATGACGCCGTACGTCTCGTGGTCGCCGGGCGAACGGCTCACCACGTCGAGCATCTTCAGGTCGACGAGCGACGTCGCGGCCGCCGCAAGATGCTCCCTGGCGTCCGCCGGGTAGTTCTGGTGCGCCGGCAGCACCCACACCCCGCCCGACTGCATCACCTTGAACGGATGCAGCGTGGAGAGCTCGTCGTCGTACGAGACGATCTCGAGGCTCGCGGCCTTCGCCGCATCGGAGAGCTCGGGAAAGAGCACCCGCTGTTCCTCCGACTCGACCGGCGCTGAACTGAACCGCGGCTGTACCGCCACACCGAGCCCCAGCATCCCGAGCCCGGCCAGCAGGAACAGGCCGGTGCGGAGCATGGCCGGCGACACGCCGCCCGGGGCGTCCTCCGGCTCGGCCACGTGCCGGGAGCCGTACTTCATGTCGGTATCGCGTGCTTCCATCCGAGATTCCTCCCGATCGTCCGTCGTGTCCGCTGTCCTGATTCGTCCGCCGCCGCCGTACGGGCGGCCAGCCCGCGTCACCGCAGCCGCGACTTTGCCACGCCCTCGCGCTCCAGCGCCCGCCGGCGGAAGTAGACGAAGAACGCCACCACGAGCGGCGGGATCGGCGGCAGCACCACCGCCAGCCACTTCTGCCAGTCCTGCTCCTGCCGGATCTTCGACTCGAGCTGCCGTTCGACCGCCTCCACCTCCGCATCGCGCCTCCGCTTGAGCTGCTCGATCTTGGTATCGAGCCGCCGCTGGGCGAGCCGCTGCCGGCTGGCGAGCTGCTGCATCGCCTGCATCGCAGCCTGCGGATCGGCGTCGCCTGCCGTCTCCATTTCCTTGATCTTCTTCTCGAACTCGCCGACCTCCGCCCGCATCGATTCGTTGGCGCTCCGCTCCGCGTCGTCGAACTCGGCGATGAACTTCTGCCGCTCCTTCTCCGCCAGCTCCCGTGCGTCGGCCACGGTGCTCTCGATCCGCTCGAGCGTGCGGTGCTTCGGCTTCCGCTTGCGGATTTCGAGAAAACGATCGTCGCCGGCGAGCGAATCGAGGATGTTCAGCACGAAGGTCACGTTGTCGAAGTCGAAGCCGAAGACCTCGTCGGGCCGGTTCCGCAGGCCGAAGATCCGGCCGTCCATGAGGTCGATGTCGGCGACGACGACGGCGCGGATCGGCTTCTGGGCGCCGCCGGCCACCCCGGCCTTGGCCACCTCCTCCACCTGCAGGCCCTCGGTCTTCACCTGCCGTTCGATGGCCACCGCGAGCACCATCGACTGCTTCGCCTGTTTCTCGAAGAGCTGCAGCTGCCGCATGTCACCGCGGTTACCCATCACCTGCGCGACCTCGATCGTGCCGGTGCGGAGGCCGGTCTGGGCCAGCGGCGTCCAGGTGACGTCGGCCTTCTCCTCCTTCTCCACGGCGCCGGGGAACGGGAAGAGCACCTCCTGCAGGCCGGCCGCGATCGGCTGCCGTGGGTTGAAGGCGGGCAGCTTGCCGGCGGCGTCGGTGGCGAGCTTGGCGTCGACGAAGACGAACTCGTCGGGCAGTTCGAGCTTGGGGTGCGGGTTGTAGTCCTGGCAGACGATGAGCGGATCGGAGCCCGCCTGCCCCATCGCCGGACGTCCGCCGCGGGCCATCAGCTTCACGCCGAGCGTCTGCCAGAGCATGCCGATGTCGCCCTTCGGCTGGCCCTGCGGCTGGAACATCGCCATCGGCCCCCCCGGGCCCCGCCGCGGCTGCGAAGTGCCCGGCACGCCCTGCATGAGCACCGGCAGCGGATCCTCGAACACGGCCACGGGCAGTCCGGCGCGGACGGCCGTCACGAAGTGCCCCATCTGTTCGGGCCCCAGCGAGGAGGGCTGCACAGCAAGGAGCACGTCGTAGCTGTCGGTGATCGGGGCCGACGCGTCCACCTGCACGACGTCGTACTGCTTCTCGAGCTCCTCGAGCACCGGCTGCCGCGGCCGCTGCTGCCCCGTGGTCATGTCGAAGCCGCCGAAGAGGTCGGCGTCGGTCGTGAGCACGCCGAGCCGGCGCCGCTTCTGCTGGGCGACGGTGCAGATCGAGCGGATGAGCTCGTACTCCACCGGCGTGCCCTTGTCGAAGAACGGCACCACGACCTTTTCCAGTCCGCTGGTGAACGCGCAGCCGAGGAAGATGCTCTGTTCGCGGTAGGCGCCGCGATCGCGCGACAGCACGCTGACGGGCTCGATGCCGAACTGCTGCGACGCCAGCGCCGCGGCCTCCGTCTTCGGCTCCGTGGGAATCACCTCCACGTTCACCTTGCCGCGGCCGAGCCGCTGGAACTGCCGCAGCATGTTGAGCAGGTTGAGCCGGGCCTGCGTGTAGTCCTCCGGCACGGTGGGGCTGACGTACGCCTTGATCTCGATCGGCCGGGACGCCTGCAGTTCGCCCAGGAGCCTGCGGGTGTCGGGCGCCAGCGAGCTGATCCGCTCCTCGGAGAGGTCGGCCCGCACGTCCATCGCCCGGCACAGCAGCACGCCCCCGAGCGCCGCCGCCACCAGCCCCAGCGCGCGGAAGACGTAGTGCACGCCCATGCGGGCGCCGTCGCGGCGGCTCGTCCAGTGCCGGCGGCCGATCAGCACCATGGCGATGTAGAGGCAGATCGCCGCGATACCGAGGAAGTAGGCGATGCCCGACAGGCTGACGATGCCGCGGCCGAAGTCGGTGAACTGCTCCGCCAGGCTCCACGACCGCACCCGCTCGGCCAGCCGCGGGGCCATCACCGCCCCGGCCTGATCGGCCACGACGAGGGGCGCGTTGAACGCGAGGCCGAGGATGAACGCCACGGTGAGATTGTTGGTGAGGAAGCTGGCCACCACGCCGATGGCGATCATGGCGACGCCGACGAGCCAGTAGCCGAGATAGTTGGAGAGGAAGAGCCCGCCGTCCGGCGTTCCCCAGCGGAGCAGGATCACCAGGTTGCACACGCACGAGAACATCAGCGCCACGGTGTAGATGCCGACCGCGGCCAGGTACTTGCCGAACACCACCTCCCAGTCGCTGGCGGGGATCGTCAGCAGCAGCTCGTCCGTCCCCTGCCGCCGCTCCTCGGCCCAGACGCTCATCGTGATCGCCGGCACGAACACGAGCAGGATGTAGGGCAGGTAGCGGTTGAGCTGGTCGAGGTTGGCGAGGTTGGAATTGAAGAATTCCGGCGGCCAGAACGCGGCCAGCGAGCCCAGCAGCACGAACACGCAGATGAAGACGTATCCGGTCGGGTTCGAGAAATAGGCGACGAAGTTCCGCTTGAACACCGCGTCGAGAACGTGCCACTTCATGATTGCCGGTCCTTCGCTTGTGATGATCGATGACGATGCCACCGTCGGCATCGGGCCGCGGCCGTGATCGGCCGGATGCGGCTCACACGGACACGCCCCGCGTCAGCTCGTGGAACCGTTCGTCGAGGCCCTGCCCGCCCGACCGGAGCTGCACCGGAGTGCCGTCGAACCGCAGCCGCCCCTCCGAGATGAGGATCACCCTGTCGGCGAGAGCCTCCACCTCCTGGAGGATGTGCGTCGAGAGCAAGATCGTCTTCTTCTCGCCCAGCCTCCGGATCGTCTCACGCACGCCGCGGATCTGGTTGGGGTCGAGGCCGCTCGTCGGCTCGTCGAGAATCAGCACGTCGGGCTCGTGGAGGAGCACCTGCGCCATGCCCACGCGCTGCCGGTAGCCCTTCGACAGCTTGCCGATCGCCTTGCCGATGACGCTGCCGAGTTCGCACTGGTCGACGACGGCCTCGATCCGCTCCGCCTTGCGGGCGGCACCGAGCCCCCGGGCGTCGGCGAAGAACTCGAGCAGGCTGCGGGGAGTCATGTCCGGGTAGAGCGGGCCGTTCTCTGGGAGGTATCCCAGGCGGGCGGCCCCGGCGAGCCGGTCGGTCGACATGTCGTAGCCGGCGATGCGGGCCGTGCCGGCCGAGGGGGCGAGGTAGCCGGTCAGCATCTTCATCGTGGTGCTCTTCCCGGCGCCGTTGGGCCCAAGGAAGGCGACGATCTGGCCGCGCGGCACCTGGAAGGAGACGTCCTTCGTGGCGATGAACGCGCCGTAATACTTGCAAAGGCCGTCGGCCTCGATCATCGCGTTGCCGTCGGCGGGACGGGCGGAGTGCATCGTGCTCATGAAACCGTGCCAGCCCCTTGTCTGAAGGAAATGCGCTCGTTGCCGGCCCGATTCGACGACGTGACCGACCGGGCCCACCATTTTTTCCGGCCGGGCCGCTTCCGACAATCCCCTCCCCGCCGGCGACGACACCGGGATGCCGTTGCGGACGGCGGCCCCGTCCGCGTCCCGCACCCGCCGAGTGCCGCTGCATGGGGCTTCTGGAGACGGTCGCCCGCCGCGGGAGGCGGCGGCAGCGAGCGACTAAAAAACGTGGCTTTTGGCCGTTCACGTTCTCGGAAAAAGGCCCTGGAGGGCTTTTTCCACGGCCAGTCAGGGGGCGGCCAGCCGGGTGATCTGCGGCTCGGTGCCGCCCCGCCGCCAGCCGATGTGGGCCCGCCATGCGGGGCTGGCCTCCGGATGATCGCCCCGGAAGTGCACGCCGCGCGTCTCCGGCCGCTCGATGGCGCCGCGGATCATCAGCCGGGTGACCTGGAGCATGTTCTGCAGCTGCCAGCCCTGCGGCTCGGCGAACTGCCGGGGCAGCACGTAGCGGCACCAGCCCTCGACCGTCTCCAGGGCCTCTGCGAGCGGCCCGCCCGACCGCTCAACGCCGACGTGCCGCCACATCAGCGCCCGCAGCGAGTTGCGGATGTCGGCGAGGTCGAGCGGGCCGCCGGTGTCGCCGCCCGCGTCGGACTTGGGATTCGTAATCGCGGGCACGCGGAACTCGACGTCGCCCGCGACCGCGTTGCCGGCCGCCAGGATGTCCGCAGACGCCGCCTCGCCGGCCCGCGCGCCGTAGACGAGCCCCTCCAGCAGGCTGTTGCTCGCCAGGCGGTTGGCGCCGTGCAGCCCGCTCGACGTCACCTCGCCGGCTGCGAACAGTCCGGGCACCGTCGTGCGGCTGCTCGCGTCGACCGTCACGCCGCCGATCATGTAGTGCGCGCCGGGCCGGACGGGGATGCGGTCGCGTGCGAGGTCGAGGCCGAACCGCTGGCAGATCTCCGCCATGCCCGGAAACCGCCGCCGCACCTCCGCGGCGTCGAGATGCGAGAGGTCGAGGAAGACGTTGGCCTGATGGGTCCGCTGCATGACGACGGTGATCGCCCGGGCGACCACGTCGCGCGGGGCGAGCTCGCCCCGCGGGTCGAACTCCGGCATGAACCGCCGGCCGTCGCGGTCGACCAGCCACGCGCCCGCGCCGCGCACGGCTTCCGTGATCAGGCTGCGGGCGCCGCCGGCGATGTAGAGCACCGTGGGGTGGAACTGCATGAACTCCATGTCGCGGAGTTCCGCGCCCGCCCGCCAGGCCAGCGCCATGCCGTCGCCGCTGGCGCCGGGTGGGTTGGTCGACTCGCGGTAGAGCTGCCCGGCCCCGCCGGTGGCCAGGATCGTCCGCCTGGCCCACACGAGCGTCTTGCCGTGTGCGGGATTCCAGACGAGGGCGCCGCGGCAGCCGCCCTCGTGCGTGACGAGGTCGATCGTGAATGTGTCGGGCCAGACCTCGAGATTGGCGAGCTTCCGGGACTGCTCGATCACCGCCCGCATCACTTCCCGCCCGGTGGCGTCGCCGAGGGCGTGCACGATGCGGTGGTGGCTGTGGCCCCCTTCCCGGCCGAGCTCCAGCGTGCCGTTGTGGGAGTCGAACCGCGTGCCCCAGGCGATCAGCTCGGCGATCCGCGAGGGGGCCTCGCGCACTACCGCGTCGACGACCTCCGGGTGGCAGAGGCCGCAGCCCGCGGTGAGCGTGTCGGCGACGTGGTTGTCAAAGCGGTCCTCCGGATCGACGACGCTGGCGATGCCCCCCTGCGCCCATTGGCTCGACGAGTTCTGCAGGTCGTCCTTCGTCACGACCGTCACGGAGAGCCGAGGATCGACCGCCAGCGCCGCACGCAGGCCGGCCAGCCCTCCGCCGAGGATGAGCACGTCGGTGAAGCAGTGCGGCACCCGCTGCGGCCCGAACGCCGCCAGGTATCTCGGCCCCTCGAACCACGGGCTGCGCTGGCTCATTCGCCGCTCGCGCCCTGGAGGAACGCCTTGAACCGCTCGCGATAGTCGCTCGGCGGCCTGCTGCGCCGGCCCTCCGCCTGGCCCCCCTTCACGTCGGCAGGCACGTCGCGCGAGCTGCTCGCGCCGCCAGGCCGCAGGCCGAGGCTGCGCATCACCCGATCGAACTCGCCGCGTTGCCGTGGGTCGGGACTGTCAGCGAGCCGTCGCATCGTCTCCCAGCGTTCGAGAAACGCGCGGGCCTGCTCCGGCGTCCAGCCGAGTTCGTCGAGCACGTCGTTCCTGCCCTGCGCGACCGCGTCACGCAGATGGGCGATCGCCAGATCGGCGGCGTTCCTCGCGTTCTCGAGTTCCTGCCGGCCCCACTCCATCTCGCGCGGCGTCTGGGTTCCAGCGTCGACGCCGCCCTCGTTCGCTGCGGTGCCCCCCTCGACACCGCCACCGCCGACTGGCGACGACCGACCGTCGGCCGTCGGCCGGGACCTGTCATCCTTCTGGCCGCCTGCCTCGGACGGCTGATCACCCGCAGCCTGAGGTGCACCCTGGCCACTCCCAGTTGCACCTTCCTTGCCGTCACCCTGCTTGCCGTCACCCTGCTTGCCGTCACCTTGCTTGCCCTCACCCGGCTTGCCGTCGCCCTGCTTACCGTCGCCCTGCTTACCGTCGCCCTGCTTGCCGTCGCCCTGCTTGCCGTCGCCCTGCTTGCCGTCGCCCTGCTTGCCGTCACCCTGCTTGCCGTCACCCTGCTTGCCGTCGCCTTGCTTGCCCTCACCCGGCTTGCCCTCGCCATGCTTGCCGTCACCCTGCTTGCCGTCACCCTGC
>JBILVO010000253.1:0-3208 GCA_044370415.1 Pirellulales bacterium | reverse complement strand
GCGAGCGGATCGTCGCCGCGGTGGCAGGCCATCACGACGCGGCCGTCTCCACGCTGATGGCACAGGCCGTGGATGCCCTGGGCGTCGACGCCCATGAACCGCTGCTCGAAGACGCGGAAGTCCTCCGCTGAAAGGAACGCGACCACGAGGCACTTCCCCTTCCACACCGGCTCGCCCCGGGGGATGCCGTAGAGGTCGCAGAGGAAGTCGTGCATGGCGTCGAGCTTGGCGGTGTAGGGCGTCAGCTGGGCCGAGGGGATGTCGCTGGCGACGAGAAACTCGTGCGTGCTGCTGACGACGAGGGCCGGAAACGCGGTCTTCACCTCCGCCACGAACCGCTCCAGTTCGGCGAGCTGCGCGGCGTGCTCCTCGGCCGACAGCTGCGGCCAGGGCTCGACGCCGCGCGCCCGCATCCGCTCCGCCGCCTCGGCCTGCTGCCGTTCATGAATCTCCCGTGCCCGGCGGCTGCGTGCCTGCCCGGCCGCCCCCTTCGGCTCCGCCTCGTGGATCGTCTCGCGGCCGGCGACGATCCGGGCGATGCCTGTCGCCGCCACGCTGATGATCTTCGCCTCCCCCTCCAGCCGGAGGCGGACTGCCGTGGTCTTGCCGCTTCGCTGTGTGACACCCTCGAGCATCGGGCGTACCAGCCGCTTCCCGGTGCCCAGCTCCACGAGGTCGAGCGACTGGCCGACGTGCGGTGCGAGGGCATCGGCGAGCTCGTCGGCGCGGCCGCTCGTGGCCGCAGCGAGCGCCGTGCATGCCAGCAGCAGGACTGCGGCACCGCGGCACCCCGGCCGACCGGGAGCTGCGATCGAGCCGCTGGGCGGCGTTCGGGTGAGCATCGCGTGCACCTGTGAAGCAGCTGGGCGGGCCATGGTCACTCGGCGGACTCGCGCCGGCGGCGCAGCTCCGTGCTCGAGATGTCCATGCGGAACTCCCGCGGGGAGACGAAGTAGGCGACGTCGCGGAGCGGCCGCGGCACGTCGAGCAGCGAGGCGTCTTCGAAGACACCGCCGCGCTCGCGGCCGAACACGATCAGGCCGCGGGCCTGGCCGGCGATCCGCCGCGCCGCCCGGTCCGCGGCCTCTGTCGACCCGCCGTAGAACCGCGGGTCGACGAGCCGGGCGAACGTGTCGGCGCCCATCACGAAGGTTCCCTCGGGAAAGACGTCGAGCTTCTCGAGGAACGTCGCCGCCCGCGTCAGCCAGAGCCGCCTGCCGACGAACTGGTCCGCCCTCGTCCTCATCTCGATGTAGTCGAGCGCCGGCTTGTCGACGTTGAGCGAGGAGAGCTCGAAGTCGATCGGCCGCTCGGCGATCTCCTCGGCGATCACCGCCATCCGCAGATGCCCCTCGTGCAGCGGGTCGAACGAGCCCGGGAAGACGAGCTGTCCCGCGGTCGGCGCCGCGGAGGAGCCGTCGGCCGACACCGCGGCACGGTCGCCCGCCAGCAGCTGCCGCCAGTCCGGCGGCGCGTCGAGCCGCTCCACGGAGACGGCCTCGCCAGCGAGCAGCGGCAGCGGGCCCACGGGCGTGCTGCCGGCGAGGGCCGCCAGCCGGTCGAGCAGCAACGCCGCCGCGAACTGTTCCTCGTCGGCGCGGGAGCGGGCGTCCTTCGTGAGCGCGACGGCGGCGACGCTCGTGCCCGCGAGCGTCTGCACGGCGACGAAGACGCGGTGCTCGCCGCGCTTCGGCTCGCGGGTGCGGAGGCTTGCGGTCACCGCGGCACCGACTGCGTCGGCTGCCGTCGCGCCCAGGGTGCGGGCCCGCTGCCAGGCCATCACGGCCAGCCGCCGCGCCGTCCGCGACGAGCAGTAGGTCTCCTGCGGCCCACCCAGCCAGAGGTCGACCGCCTCGTGGGCGTAGGGCACGAGGCACTCGAGCACCACGCGGCTCGCGCCCGGCGTCGTGAGCAGGTGCGAGATCGCGGGCGACCCGCCGCCGGTGGAGACGAGCACCGCCCGCGCGGCCCGACGGGCCAGCGATTCGAGCACGGCGACCGGATCGGGCAGTGGAGGCGACATGCTTCCCTGGGAGTGCGGGATGTCGTTTCCCGTCGAGCGGCTTGCCCTCCCTGCCGATCCTACGCCGCCTGCCAGCCGTCTGGTCGCCGCGCCGGATTCCGGGGCTGACGGTCTGGAGCGGCGGTTTCGTGGCTGCCGATTGTGAGGCAGGGAATGGTGAAGCCGGGAGACCCCTTCATGATACCGCACATGCGTGGTGAATTCGCGACATCGAGACGCGGAGCCTGGCTGACATGCCCGGCCGTCGTGCTGCTGGCCCCGTGGGGAGCGGCGCTGTCTTCACCGCTGCTGGCGTCGCCGCTGGAGTTTCCCGCGCCGCCAGTCGTGCGGCCCGTCGATTCCGCGGCCGACGCCGCCACGGTCGACGCTACCGCGGCCGATCCGGCCGGCGTCGCGGACGAGGATGCTGCGACCCCGCCCCGGCGGGTGCCCCGCCTGATCATGCTCGTCGGCGTCGACACGCCCGGCGATCCAGCCGGCTCCGCGGACTCGCCGACCGATTCGTCCGGCCCGTTCGACGCCCTGCGGGGCAATCTCGGGGAGGACGATGACCTCGCGGCGGAAGCCCGCCGGAAGAAGCGGCGGCAATTCGACAAGCCGGCCGACGTCGCCGCGCTGCCCGACCCGCTGCGGGGCACGCCCCTGGTGAGTCCTGAGAAGACCGGCGCGGATGCCGACGCGATGCTCCGGAAGATGCTCCCGCCGCGGAGCGACTCGTGGGCCGACTGGTCGTCGGGCATCGAGCCGCTGCACTTCTGCGGCGAGCCGCGCTGGCTGCCCCCCTGCGTGCCGCCGCCGCCGTGCCATCCCAGCCTGCCGCCGCAGCCCTACGATCTGGTCGGGGTTCGCGGCACGCCGACGGACGGCCCGATCTACCGGGGGCCGTGCCAGCCGCGCACCGGCACCCACGACGACTGCCCGCACCCCCACCTGCACCGCCTGCACGACCGGCTCTTCGACGTGTTCTACATGTGGAAGTGACGCCGCCCCCGCGGGGGCAATTTCCGGCGTGTTTCCGCGGGGCCGCTGGCGACCCGCACGGCCATCCGGCAGACTTCTGCCAGCCGCGGGCCGACGCCGCGGGCCCTCCGCGGAGACGGTTTCATGCGGGCTGCAATCATCGGCATCGGCGCGATCGCACGGATGCATGCCAGGGCGCTGGCGGACATTCCCGGTGTGGAGCTG
>JBILVO010000123.1:0-11337 GCA_044370415.1 Pirellulales bacterium | reverse complement strand
GCTGAGCGCAGCCAGCCGGCTGCGGGAGGAAGAGCACGCGTGCGCTCCGTCCGTGTAGCGTCGCATGGATGCGACGCGCAGCACCAGCCGGCGGACGCCGGCCAAGCGGCTCGCTGAGCGCAGCCAGCCGGCTGCGGGAGGAAGAGCACGCGTTGCGCTCCGTCCGTGCAGCGTCGCATGGATGCGACGCGCAGCACCAGCCGGCGGACGCCGGCCAAGCGAAAATGGCCCGGAGGGCCATGTTTCGCGTAAAGTCAGTCCCACCACCAGCGGTGGGCCGGCAGGTCGAGGCCCGCGTTGCGGGTCCTGGCGACGGCGCCGCTCTCGTCCATCAGCAGATTGGGCGGATCGAGCGCCATCCGCGGCTGCAGCGACACGCCGCCGCCGATCGGCGTCAGCAGGCGACTGCCTCGCCACACGGCGTTGATCGCCGGCTCCACCTGGGTCGGCGCCTGGAAACGACCGATCGGATACACCGCCTCGTCCCGGAGCGTCTCGGCGGCCCAGCCGGTCCGACCGTAGCCGTCGTGCTCCTGCAGATAGGCCGCGGCCACGGCGAGGTCGATCAGCGTCCGCAGCTGCGCGAACACGGGGCTGCGGGCCGCGATCTCCGGATACTTGGCCGTGAAGGCATCCGTGAAGTACTTGGTCGCCCGGTCGGACCGGGTCGCCGACATCCTCCGCCCGTCGGGCAGCACGGCCTCGTCGGCGCCGACGAGTTTCACGCCGCGGCCGACGAGTTCGATGCCGAGGTCGTCCTCGCTGATGCGGATGCACTGGTAATTCGGCATGAAGTACCACCGCTGCAGGGCGTTGGAGGCGACGCTTCCGGAACTCGCGAGGTCGATCCAGGTGCTCATCTTCACCGGCGGCCGCTCCAGACCGATGCCGATCAGCTTCATGCGGTAGTCGGCCTCCACCATCACCTGCGCGAAATGGCTCCCGGGCGAGACGCCGTCGATGCGGATCTGCTGCGGCCCCAGGGCCTGCCGCATGGTGGTCACGATCTCGTCAACGCTCGCCTTTGGATTCACCCTGCCGATCTGCCTGATGGAGGACTGCAGGGCGGCGAGACCTTCCTGCGTGGGGTCGATCGAGCAACCAATGCCGCGGTCGGCGGGCTGGCCGGGCGGAAACGCCCGCAGTGCCGCGGCGGCGTCCTCGAGCAGCACCGTCGGGGCGCCGGTCGACACACCGACGACCCGGCCCGCGGCGTCGGTGATCCAGGGCTCCGCGGGGCCGGCGATCACCACCTCGCCCGGCTGTGCCGTGTCGCCCGTGCCCGTGGCGGGGTAGACAAAGACGTACTGCACCCGGGTGAGGCCCGCCATCTTCTGGATGTCGTCGGGAATGCCGCGGCCCGCGTCGACAGCCTCACGGACGGCGGCCTCGAGCCGCGAGAGCGCCACCTTGCGGAGCGTCGACGGCTTCTGCAGGTCGGAGGGCAGCGACGCGACGGCGGCCTTGCGATGCGCGAGAGAGAGTCCGGAGTCGGGCACGATCTGGGTCCGCAGCACGCCGTTGGCGTCGATCAGGATGCCGGCCACGCCGCCGCCAGCACCGCCGCCACCCTGCTGGCCGCCGCCGCCACCGCCCATCGCGCCACCGCCACCGCCCGCCGCACCGCCGCCGCCACCCTGCTGGCCGCCACCCCCGGCGAACTGCGCATGGGCAGGGGACGCCTGCCAGACGCTCACGCAGCACACGGCCGCGATCAGGAACGCCGCCGCGCCCCGGCGGATCGCGAGGTGACAGGAGGTGGCCGGACGACCGGCGTCGATCTGCGCAGACATCGAGGTGCCGTGAAACATCGGGCGATCAACAGTCGCTTGCCTGGCCATCGCGTCACTCGGGAAGCTGGATTGAGGGAGAGCCCTCGTCTTCACGCAATGTCGGCGGCACACCGGCATCGCGTTCGCTTTTCTTCCGGAACCGGGCATCTTCGCCCCGTCTTCCCGGCTCCCCCCCCGCACAACCCCGACAATCATGCCACTCCGGCCGGCGACCTGCCGGGCGGCCCGCGGCGGGGCGCGTCGGCATCGCGCCGTCTGCCCCCCCCGAGGCTGATGGGCGCCCGGAGACAGCCCGGGCCGAGGAGATCGACGATCTCCCGGTGCAGGGCGGGCGTCCAGGCGACCGCATCCCGGTCGGCCTCGAGCAGCACCCGGCGTCCGTCGGCCAGATCGATGACGAGCCGCAGGGGCACCTTGCCCGGGTGCCGGCGGACGATCGACGCGAGCCTGTCCAGCACCGCCGTGTCGTGAAGGGGCTCCTCGAGCCTGACCATCACGCTCTTCACCGGCCTGCTCCAGAGGTCGGCGACCGGCACGAGATCGTTGACGATGAGGTTCGTCTCCTCGCTGCCGGCGCGGCGGTCGATCGAGCCCGCGATCACGACCACGGCATCGGGCTGCAGCCAGTCGCCGAGCCGGGCGTAGTCCTCCGGCCAGCAGATCGTCCTCACGAGCCCGTCCATGTCCTCCAGATCGAACATGCCGTAGCGGGTGTGCGTGGAGCCGGGCCGCGGCTGCTTCACGTTGGAGAGCTTCAGGGCCCCGACAAGGCCGCCGATGACGACGTCGCTCTTCGGCGCAGCGGCGCCGAGGTCGCCTGTGCCGTGGGTGCAGACGGCCGACAGCACGTCCCGGTATTCAGCCAGCGGATGGCTGTGCACGTAGTAGCCCAGCACCTCCTTCTCGGCCGATCGCATCTCGAGGTCGGTGAGCGGCGGCACCTCGGGCAGCGCTGCGGGGGGCGGCGCCGCCGCCTGCGGAGTCTCGTCGAGCGCGTCGAAGAGGTTCTTCTGGCCGCTCTTCCGATCGGCGAGCCGCGAGGCGCCGGCCGCCAGGGCCCGCTCGACGCCGGCCAGGATGGCACCGCGATGGCCGCCGAGCGAGTCGAGCGCGCCGGCCTTGGCCAGGCTCTCGACGGCCGTCTTGTTGACGACCGACGAGTCGAGCCGGCCGCAGAAGTCGTAGAGGTCGCGGAACGGCCCGCCGCGAACCCGCTCGGCACCGATCGCCTCGGCGGCCTGCCCGCCGCAGCCCTTGATGGCGGCCAGTCCGAAGAGGATCCGCCCGTCCGCCACCGTGAAGTCGGCCCCCGATGCGTTGACGTCGGGGGGCAGCACGTCGATCCCCATGCGCCGGCAGTCCTCGATGTGCTCGACGAGCGCATCCTTCTTCTTGAAGTTGCGGCCGGTGATGTCGCCCGAGAGCAGCGCGGCCATGAACTCCGTCGAGTAGTGCGTCTTCAGGTAGGCGGTCTGCCAGGCGAGCAGCGCGTAGGCGGTGGAGTGGCTCTTGTTGAAGCCGTAGCCGGCGAACTTCTCGATCAGGCCGAAGACCTCCTCGGCCTGCTGCTTCGTGAGCCCCTTGGCCTGCGAGCCGGCCACGAACTGCTCGCGGAAGGCGGCGATCGTCTCGTGCTTTTTCTTGCTGATCGCCTTGATGCAGGTGTAGGCGCTGGAGAGCTCGATGCCCCCGAGCCGCTCCAGGATCCGCATCACCTGCTCCTGGTAGACCATCACGCCGTTGGTCTCCTCCAGCACGTCCTTCATGACGGCATGGAGGTACTCGGCCCGCTTCCGCCGGTGCTTCACCGCCACGTAGTCGTCGACCATGCCGCCCTCGAGCGGCCCGGGACGGTAGAGCGCGTTGACGGCCACGATGTCGAGGAAGTGGTCGGGCCGCATCCGCTGGAGCAGGTCGCGAATGCCACCGCTTTCCAGCTGGAAGATGCCCTTGGTCTCGCCGCGGCAGAGCGTGTCGAACGTGGGCTGGTCGTCGAGCGGGAAGGCCAGGGGATCGGGCCGGGAGCCGCGGGTCGCGGCGATGATGTCGAGCGTCTTGGCGACGACCGTGAGGTAGCGCAGGCCGAGGAAGTCCATCTTCATCAGGCCGGCCCGCTCGACGTCGCCCATCGCCCACTGCGTGATCACTTCCTCCTTGCCCGTCACCCGCTGCAGCGGCACGTATTCCACAAGCGGCCGGTCGGCGATGACGACCGCCGCGGCGTGCGTGCCGACGTTGCGGGCGAGGCCCTCGATCCGCCGCGCGAGATCGACCAGCTCCCGCACCTCGGCGTCGGCGTCGCAGGCGGCCGCGAGCTGGGAGCCCGGGGCGGCCGCCTCCTCCAGCGAGATGTTGAGCTGGTCGGGCACCAGCGAGACGATCTGGTCGACGCGCGGAATCGGCATGCCCAGGGCGCGGCCGACGTCGCGGATCGCCGCGCGGGCCGCGAGCGTGCCGAAGGTCCCGATCTGCGCCACGTTGGCGTCGCCGTACCTCCGCTTGACGTAGTCGATGACCTCGCCGCGCCGCTCCTTGCAGAAGTCGATGTCGATATCGGGCGCCTCGCGCCGGTTGACGTCGAGGAACCGCTCGAAGAGCAGGTCGTACTCCAGCGGGCAGACGTGCGAGAGATAGAGGGAGTAGGCCACGAGCGACCCCACGCCCGAGCCTCTGGCAGCCGCCGGGATGCCCTGCTCCCGCGCGTGCCGCACGAAGTCCCAGACGATGAGGAAGTAGCTGGCGAATCCGAGCGTGTCGATCACGCCCAGCTCGCGGTCGAGCCGTTCCAGCACCAGGGAGTGCAGCTCGCCGGGGCTGCCGTCGGCGGGCGGGGCGGCCCAGCGCTTCGGCACGTCGCGATACCGCTCGCGCAGCCCCTCCAGGCAGAGCCGGCGCAGCTCCGTGGACGCCGTGCTCCCCGCCGGCACGTCGAAGCCCGGAAAGTGACGCTTGCCGAGGTCGAGCTCGATCGACACGGTGTCGGCGATCTGCTGGCTGCGGGTGACGGCCGCGGCCACGAGATCGCGATCGAAGCCAGAGAAGGCCGCGTGCATCTCGGTGGGGCTCTTCAGGTAGAACTCGGTCGAGTCCATCCGCATGCGGGAGGTGTCGCTGCGAAACCTGCCGGTGTTGACGCAGAGCAGGATGTCCTGGGCCTCGGCGTCCTCGCGGTTGACGTAGTGGCAGTCGCAGGTCGCCACGGGCGGGATGCCGAGCTCTCGGGAGATGTCCAGCGCCGCCTCCGTGACCTGCCGCTGCACGTCGAGGCCGTTGTCCTGCACCTCGATGAAGTAGCGGTCGCCGAACCGCTTCTGGAACCAGCCGGCCACTTCGCGGGCCTGGGCGAGCGACTCGCGCTGCTCGCGGGAGCTGCCGATGAGGGCTCGGCTGAACTCGCTCGACAGGCAGCCGGAGAGGCAGATGATCCCTTCGCCGTACTGCTCGAGGAGCTCCCGGTCGATTCGCGGCTTGAAGTAGAAGCCCTCGAGAAACGCCTTGGTGGCCAACTGCAGGAGGTTCGCGAAGCCGACGCGGTCCTTCGCGAGGAGCGTGAGGTGGCAGGCGGCGTCCTTCTGGCTGCCGGCGTCCTTCTGGAACCGGCTGCCCGGGGCGATGTAGGCCTCGTAGCCGATGATCGGATTGATGCCGGCGGCCTTGGCAGCCTGATAGAACTCGAGCGCCCCGTGGAGGTTGCCGTGGTCGGTGATCGCCAGGGCGTTCATGCCGAGTTCGGCCGCCCGCTCCACGAGCCTGTCGATCGGGCTGGCGCCATCGAGCAGGCTGTAGTGGCTGTGGCAGTGGAGGTGGACGAAAGACGGCGTGCTCATCCGTGTGCTCGCTCCCGGGGGAGCGGGACAGTGTACCGGATGGACCGGGGGGTACCGGATGGACCCGGGGGCTGCCGCCCGCCGCCGCTAGCCCGGCTCGCCGATGCCGCGGAGCAGCTCGGCCAGCCGCGCCTGCAGTTCCAGGATCGCCTGCCAGTGCGGGAAGTCGAGGTCTACCGTCTCGCTGCCGGGCCGCATCACGGCGGCCTCGGTCGCGCCGCGCAGGATGCCCTGGATGTATTCGAGCAGTTCGGCCAGCTCCGCGGTCTGTGCGGGCCCGAGACGTTCGGGCAGAGGCGGCGGACCGCTCGGCAAGAGCGGGGAGCGGACCTCGCCGAGGTCCTCGATCACGTCCGACTTGTGGTTGGCGATCCGCTGCATCCGCTCCCGCAACTGCTGGGCGTGGGCGTCCTGCGACTGCGGGACCTTCGCGGCGATCTCGGCGATCCGCCGGTCGATGTCGCTGTGGGAGCCGACCAAAAGCAGCGAGCGGCCGAGCGAGATCATGTCGCCGTCGCGGACGATCCGCACTTGGATGTCCTCGCCGTTGACCTTGGTGCCGTTGGTGCTCTCGAGGTCGGTGAGGACGATCTTGTCCTTGTCGTCCTGCAGTTTCAGGTGATAGCGGCTGATCCGCTCGTCGTTGAGCTGGATCGTATTGCCCTCCTCGCGGCCGATCGTGACGGGCGTCGGCACGTTGGCGAACATGCGGCCGCGGTCGGCGCCGTGCAGGACACGGAGGGTGATGTGTGCCATGGGACGAGTCCAACGGCGGACTTTTGAGGCCCGTATCTGAATGAATCCCTCAAGTGTGCCACACGAACCGCTCAAAGGCTCGTCCATGGCCGCGAGACGCCGCCGGGCGGGGGGGGCGGCGGGCTTTCGCTGGCCGGGCCGACCCTCGGGCCGACGGCCGCCACCGCCCATCCCGGCCGATGCGGCGGCCACCGGGCCGTGCCTCCCCTATCATCGCGCCAGACGGACGCCGATCGCAGCCTTCTTGGCCGGTGCGGGCGGCATTGGGAGCGCAGCCGTGCGGCCGGTCCGGCAGGTGGGTCTGCTATGATTCGATCCGACGCGTCCGTAGCTCAATTGGATAGAGCATCGGTCTTCGGAACCGAGGGTTGCAGGTTCGAGTCCTGCCGGGCGTATTTGGAGTGGGCGAGCCAGTGGCGGAGCGAGGCCCGCAGGGATCGCGACGCCGGAAAGCCCGCGTGCAGCGATCAGAATCGCCGCTACCGGAAGGTCCCCGACGGGCCGTTCATGTCGCCCCGCAGCATGTTGACCTGCCCCGCGGCGTCGGGGGCGAAGGCATTGAGGCCCTCGTTCTCGTGGAAGTCGAGGTCGGCCTCGATCTCGCGGGCGGCCTGCGCGAGCCGGCGACGGGCGCCGGCCAGCCAGCCGTCGTCGCCCGAATCACCGGCCGATGCGACCGCGGAGGGATCCCGCATCGCGGTGCATCCGGCCGTCAGCGGGACGGGCAGGAGGGCGACACACAGCACGCGCACCAGCACGCGATCGAACATGGACGGCACCTCGCTGCCGGAAACGGTTCGCGCAGGAGATGTACCAAGCCGGCCGCCCCCATGCCATACCGAACCAGCCGCTGCCCCCGGCTCGCACGCGGGGTGGACGGGGCAGATCGCGTGCGATCCGCACAGTCGCCGGACCGCTATCCGGGACGATCCGAGGCGGTGATCGCGCGATCGATCGCTTCCAGAAGGGCGTCGCCCAGCCGTGCGAGGTTCGTCGCCGCCCGAGCCTCGAGCGCCGCGGCCGCGGGCCGCGCGGGAGCCTTCTGACTCACGTCCGCCATCAGGAGGGCGAGCGCGGCCGCGTCGCCCGGCGGGAAGAACCGGATCCAATCGCCGGTCGCCTCCCGGTTGACGGGTATGTCGGAAAGCAGGACCGGCACGCCGAGCGCGACGGCGTCGTACACGCATCCGCCGCCCGGGCCGCCCTCGAACAGCGTGGGCTGCACCACGGCCAGAGCCCCCTTCATCACCTCGATCTGGTCCCGCTTCGGGATGTGCCCGAGCATGCGGATCCTGCCCGTGAGCCCCCGGCGATCGACGGAACGCATGATTTCGGCGAAGTGGCCCGGGCGGCGGTAGTCGTCGGTCGCACCGGTGCACACCAGGCCGCAGTCGGACTCGGGGCCGAGGAGTTCCAACGCCCTGATCGCCGTCATGTGATCCTTGTGGATCCAGAACTGATTGCTGACGAGGAAATACCGTGCCGGCAGGGAATAGATGTCGCGGATCGGCCGGCTCGATGCCTCGAGCCAGCCCGCGCCGGCATGCGGCGCGAACGGCAGCGAGACGACGCGATCGGGAGACGACCACGGATAGAACCTCGCGACATCGTCCTTGACCGCCCGCGAATTCACGATCACGGCGGGGGCGTCCTTCAGGATGCCCGCGAACGAGATCTCCCGTTTGTAGCAGTCGTCGGCGACAAAGTTTTCCGGCAGGTGCCGATGCTGGAAGTCGTAGATGTACCCGACCCAGGGGACGGGGAAGTTCCGGCCCAGGGTCGCCATTGTCGGCAGGGCGACGGTCGCGCCGATGCGTTTGAGGCACCGCAGCAGGCCGTTTGGGGTGGCGTCGTGGTGCACGACCTCGAGCCCGGCGTCTCCCGCGGCCGCGAACGCCGCCGCGAGCGACGCATCGAACGCCGGCTGCGGCCGCGCCACCCAGGGGCGCCGGCGGGCGACGCTCCCCACGAGGCTGCGTTTGCCGATCCGCAGCAGGTCGACGCACGACTCGATCCGGTTTTGGATCGGCAGCAGGACGTGGACGGAAAAACCCTGCCGCCTTCCGGCGACCAGGCCGTCGGCCACGTGACGGAGGAAGTCGACGCCGCCGCCCCACCCGAAATGCTGCCCCAGCAGGGCGATCCGTAGTCCGCTTCGCATGGCGTCACCGGATCCGCCTGGCGGGGCAGCCGACGTAGACGCCCGGCTCCGGCAGATCCGCGGTCACGACGCCGCCCGCGCCGATGACGATGTCCGCACCGATCGTGACGCCATCCCGCACCGTCGAACCGGCCCCGAGAAACACCCGGTCCCCGATCCGGCAGCGACCGCACACCACGGCACGCGGCCCCACGTGGCAGCTGACCCCGATCACGGTCTCGTGCTCGACGATGGCGGCCGTGTTGACGATCGTGTCGTCCCCCACGACCGCCTCCGGGCCGACGTGGCAATGGTTGCCGACGAAGCTGCCGCGGCCGACGGACGCGAAGCGGCTGACGTACGCCCGACGCGACACCACGCTGATGATGTCCCGATCGTGGTGCTGCGTGAACAGGGCGTGCCGCCGGCCGTTGTCACCGACCGCCAGCACCAGCTTGTGGCCGAGGAGGGCATGCCCGTGGAGATCTCCGGAGGGATGCACGGCACAGCCCAGGATCCGCTCTCCCTCCGCGGCGTTCTCGTCGACGAACACGATTTCGGCGTCGGTGTGGAGGTCGAGCAGGACGTCGGCCACGCTGCGGGCGTGGCCGCCGCAGCCGAGAATGACCACCTTCATGACACCCCCTCCCGCACACACGCGCCGGCGAACGAGCGGATCGTGTCGCAGATGCCCCGCACCTGCGGCCTGGTCAGCCCCGGCCAGCTCGGCAGATTGACGCCGCGTGCCGCAATGTCCTCAGCCACCGGGTGCCGAGTGCCGCCGCCGGCGTACATGGGCATGGTGTGCGCGGGATGGAACGTCGGCCGCGTCTCGACGCCGCCGCGGAGCAGTGCGGCCCGCAGCGGATCGCGCTGTTCCGCGGTGTCTACGAGCAGCGAGCACATCCAGTGAGAGTGGCTGACGTCCCCGAACGTTCCCTGCAGGGTGACGGCCGCAGTCCGCAGACCCTCGGCGTACCAGGCGGCGATGTCACGCTTCCTCGCCAGCAGTTCATCGGCGCGTTCGAGCTGGGCCAGGCCGATCGCGGCGCACATGTTGGTCATGCGATAGTTGTAGCCGGCGACGTCATGCCAGTACTCGCGATCCCGGGCCAGCCCCTGCCCCTTGAGGTGCACGACCCGCTCGTGAATCGCACCGTCGTCGGTCACGACCATGCCCCCCTCGCCGGTGGTGATCGTCTTGTTGCCGAAGAAGCTGTAGGTCGCCACGTCGCCGAAGGTGCCGACGTGCCGCCCCCTGTATCTGGCTCCGAAGGCCTCGGCGCAATCCTCGATCACGAGGAGCCGGTACTCCCTCGCGATCGCCATGATCGCGTCCATGTCGCACGGGTGGCCGTACAGGTGCACGACCATGATCGCCCGGGTCCGCGGCGTGATGCGGCGACGGACGTCGTCCGGGTCCATCTGCCAGGTGTCGGGAAGGGAGTCGACGAAGACCGGCGTGGCTCCCGCGTGCCCGATCGCGTTGACGGAGGCGATGTACGTGAGCGTCGGCACGATCACCTCGTCGCCGGGGCCGACGCCGAGCGCCACGAGAGAAACATGCAGGGCGACCGTCCCGTTGCAGACGGCGGCCGCATGCCGATTGCCGGTGTACGCGGCGAACGACCGCTCGAAGGCCTCGAGAAATCGCCCCTTGGAGGAGATCCAGGTCGAGTCGAGACACTCTTCTACGTAGCGACGCTCGTTCCCGTCGAGCGAGGGGCGGTAGACGGGGATGTCGTGCATCGGAGGAACGTCGCGGGGGGAGGCGGCACGATCTCGCTCGACGGCATGCGCTCGACACCTGTAGGAGCGGCGACGGCGCTGCGGTGCAGCCCTGCCCCGCGATCAACTCACCCGATTATTGCCTCGATTCGGGAGCCGTGCCAGCCGGGGCCCGATCAGTGCGATCCGCCGTCACTGGGACTGCCGGGAGCTGCCTCGGGAGTCAGTGGCCGCGCGTCAGCGGCCGGGCGCCGCCGCGGGCGTGGCCGCCGTCCGTGGGGCGGGGGCGGAGAGTTCGCCGGCCGGCTCGCCGTCGGCATCGAAGAACTCCACCACGCCGTCCCTGCTCTCGGGCCGCGTGCCGACCGCGATCGTGTCGACGCCGTTCCTGTCTTTGAACTCGACCCGGCCGCCGCCGCCGCCAACCACCCTGCCCATGTGCACCAGGATCGTGCGGTCTTCCCCCTCGACGAGGATCTCGCGGCAGACCAGCCGTGTCGCCCGCAGGTCGCCGACGTCGGCCGCGGCAAACTCACCCTGCGGCACGGCGACCGACCGCACGGCCAGCCCGATGGCGAGGAACAACAGCGGATACACGGTCCAACGTTCGCGGGTCGTCATCGCCACGGTCTCCACGGTGCTCGGGGGGAAGCGTCACGACGCGCGATTCGCATTCAACGAACTGCCCGCGGCAGCTGGAAGGCTTCGTGGACGAGATCCATGTCGGTGCCGCCGGCGGCGGAGACGGACGTCTGCCAGAACGGCCTGGCGGCCGCACCCGGCTCCGGATACGCCGGCTGCGGAAAGCCCAGCGATAGCGCCGCCGACAGCCGCCGCACGACGGCCGCCTGCTCCTCCGGGGTCCAGGTGGAGTCGCGACCGATCGCCGCGACCAGCGGCCAGGCCAGCTGGCGGGCCGACTCGAAATCGCCACACGTGCCGCCTGCGGCGGCCAGCGCGATCACGATCTCGTGCTCCTTTGCCGCCAGCGCGTCGTCGCGACGCACGGCCTCGAGCCCGCGGATCGCCTCGCCGATCCGCTCGAGCGGCGCGACGGTCGTCGACCGCACCCGATCCGGGCCGCCGAAGGGCC
>JBILVO010000032.1:0-32617 GCA_044370415.1 Pirellulales bacterium | reverse complement strand
GCCCGGAGGGCCATTGCGAGCATGCCAGCACCCACAACCCCACCCGACCGCAGCACCAACCCGCTGCGTCGCATGGATGCGACGCCAGAACCAGCGACCGGGAGGTCGCCAAGCGACTGGCTTCGCGGCGGGCATCCGCCCGCCAAGGGCCCGGAGGGCCATTGCGAGCATGCCAGCACCCACAACCCCACCCGACCGCAGCACCAACCCGCTGCGTCGCATGGATGCGACGCCAGAACCAGCGACCGGGAGGTCGCCAAGCGAAAATGGCCCGGAGGGCCATGTTTCGCGTGTATTCAGTGCCGGAAGTGCCGCCGCGACGTGAACACCATCGGGATGCCAGCCGCATCGGCCGCAGCGATCACCTCGGCGTCGCGCTTTGAGCCGCCCGGCTGGATCACCGCGGCGATCCCGGCCTTCGCGATGAAGTCGATCGAGTCGGGGAACGGGAAGAATGCATCGGACGCGAGCACGCCGCCACGGCCGCGGTCACCCGCCTTCTCCAGCGCGATCCGCACGGCGTCCACGCGACTCGTCTGCCCCAGCCCGGCCCCCACGAGGCTCGTGCCCCTGCAGACGGCGATCGCGTTGCTCGTGAGTCGGCGGACGACCGTGAACGCGAAGTCGAGCGACTGCGTGAGGCCCGGATCGGGCTGCCGCTTCGTGACCACACGCCAGGTCGCGGGATCGTCGCAGACGGTGTCTGGCCGCTGCGCGAGGATCGCCCCGGCGATGCCGCGGAGTTCGAGGCCGTCGGTCGCCTCCCACGGATCGCCCGCCGGCACCACCACCAGCCGCACGCTCCCCTTCCAGGTCGGCTTCGTCGTCAACAGTTCGACCGCCTCCGGCGCGAAGGCCGGGGCCGCGATCACCTCGACGAAGAGCCCCGGCGCCAGCAGCACCTCCGCGCACTCCCGGTCGAACGGCCGATTGACCGCCACGATCGAGCCGAAGGCGCTCGTCGGATCGGCCGCCATCGCCGTGATGAGGGCCTCGGCGACGGTGGCGGCGGTCGCCACGCCGCAGGGATTGGTGTGCTTCACGACCACCGCCGCAGGGTCGCCCAGCAGGCCCGCCAGCCGCGTGGCTCCGTCGAGGTCGAGGAAGTTGTTGTAGGACAGCTCCTTGCCCGAGAGCTGCGTGATGCCCGCCAGACCCAGCCGCGTGCCGACCGGCGCGAAGACCGCGGCCGACTGGTGCGGGTTCTCGCCATACCGCAGGTGCAGCCGCTGCTCGAGGTCGAGCGTGAGCCGCGTCGGCAGCGGCGGCTCGTCGCCCGCGCCGTCACCGGAGGCGGCGGTCCGCCCCTCGGCGGCGGCGAGGCCGGCGTGGCGGGCCATCCAGCCGGCGATGGCGGTGTCGTAGGCGGCCGTCCGCTCGAAGGCGCGGGCGGCCAGCCTGCGGCGCTCCGCCAGCGTGGTGCCGCCACGGGCCAGGGCGGCGAGGAAGTCGTCGTACTGCTCGGGCCCGGTGACGACGGCGGTGAAGGCGTGGTTTTTCGCCGCCGCGCGGACGAGGCTCGGGCCGCCGACGTCGATCAGTTCGATCGCCTCGCCGGGCGTGCAGTCGGGCCGCGCAACGGCGGCCTCGAAGGCGTAGAGGTTGACGATCACGGCGTCGAAGGGGGCGATGCCATGGTCGGCGAGTACGGCACGGTCGTCGGCCCGGTCGTGCCGGGCGAGCACGCCGGCGAAGATCCGCGGGTGGAGCGTCTTCACGCGGCCGTCGAGGATCTCGGGAAACGACGTGACGGCGGAGACGTCCTCGACCTCGAGGCCGTGGCTGGCCAGGGCGGCGCTCGTGCCGCCGGTGCTCACCACGTGGACGCCCGCGGCCTTGAGCCCGGCGGCGAGCCGGCCGAGGCCGGTCTTGTCGAACACGCTCACGAGCACGCGGCGGACGGGGACGACGTCGACGGCGGGCCCTGCGGCGGCAGGGGCGGCATGTGATGGTTTCATGCCGGAATTAGACCACCGGCAGCAGCGCCGAAAAGAGGGGCCTCACGCCGCGGCGTATTCGTCGAGCAGCGCCTCGATCCGGGCGAAGACGTCGGCCATCTGCTCCGCATCGGGCAGCAGCGTCAGCCGGAAGTGGTCGCGGTAGGGCACGTTGAAGCTCGAGCCCGGCGCCACCAGCACGTGCTTCCGCTCGAGCAGGTCGAGCGCGAACGCCTGGTCGTCGAACGGCTTCGTGCCGCGGGGCAGCCGGTCGGCGTGCACCTTGACGAAGGCGTACATCGCCCCGCGCGGCGTCACCACCGAGAGCCAGCGGCTGCGCTTCACGGCCTCGAGCACGGCGGCACGGGTGGCGTGCAGCCTGCCCCCGGGCCGGGTGAGGTCGAAGATCGACTGGCGGCCGCCGAGCGCCGTCTGCACGGCGTACTGCCCGGGCACGTTGGAGCAGAGGCGGAGCGATGCGAGCAGTTCGACGGCCTGGATGTAGTCCCGCGCGTGCTCGCGCTCGCCGGAGAAGACAAGCCAGCCGACGCGCAGCCCGCAGGCCCGGTAGATCTTGCTCAGGCCGCCGAACGTGAGGCAGAGCGTCTGCTTCGCCAGCGTCGCGGCCGGCACGAACTCGGCGCCGTCATAGAGCATCTCGTCGTAGATCTCGTCGGCGCAGAAGACGAGGTTCCGCCGCTCGGCGATGGTGGCCAGCGCGGCGAGCACATCCCGTGGGTAGACGGCGCCGGTGGGATTGTTGGGATTGATGACGACCAGCGCCCGCGTGCGGTCGGTCACGAGCGACTCTACCTCGGCGGGGTCGGGCACGAAGCCGTTCTCGGGGCGGCAGGGATAGTGCACCGCCTTCGCACCGTGGATCACGACCGACGCCGTCCAGAGCGGGTAGTCGGGGCTGGGCACCAGCACCTCGTCCCCCGGATTGAGCAGCGCCCGCATGGCGATCATGATCAGCTCGGAGACGCCGTTGCCGATGAACACGTCGTCGGCGGTGACGTCCATGACGCCACGGTTCTGCTGCTGCATCACCACCGCCTCGCGGGCGGGAAAGATGCCCTTCTGGTGCGAGTAGGGGTCGGCCTGGTGGAGGTTCTCCACGATGGCCACCCGCATCGATCCCGGCATGCGGAAGCCGAAGAGGCCGGGGTTGCCGATGTTGAGCTTGATGATCTCGTGCCCCTCGCGCTCGAGCTGGTCGGCGCGGCGGGCCAGCGCACCGCGGATCTCGTACTTCACGTCGTGAAGGTGCTCGGAGCCGCGCAGGGTGGGCAAGGTCATGGCTGTCTCGATCGGCTGTCTGAATCGGATGTCCGGGCTGATCGTCCGGAACGATTGTCCGGACCGGGCGGTCCGCGGCCGGAAAGCCTTCAAGACTACCATGCGCCTGCGTGCGTCACGGTGCGGCCCGCAGCTCGACCTCCATCACGGTGCCGGGCCCCGGCTGGCGGCCCTTCGCCACCACCCTGCCCCGCAGCTGGCGGACGATGGCGTGCGCGAGAAACAGCCCCAGCCCGGTGCCGGGCGTGGACCGCTCCAGCTCGCTGCCGAGCCGGACAAACCGCCCGAAGACGTTCTGCCGCTCGGCCGGCGGAATGCCGGGGCCGTTGTCGGAAACCCGCACGAGTACCCGGCCACGGTCCAGCGGCGCGACGTCGATCCGCACCTGGGGATCGGGCAGGGAGTACTTCACCGCGTTGTCGACGAGGTTGCGGAACACGATCTCGAGATCGGCCTCCCGGCCGCTGACGCGCAGCTCGTCGCCGGCGGCGGAGGCGGCCGCCACGTCGAGCCGGACGCATTCGGGCGGCACGCCGTAGCGGCGCACCACGCCGTCGCGGGCCTGGAGGAGCACCGGTCCGAGCGCCGTGGCGTCGCCCCCTCGTCGCGGCCTCCGCTGGAGCGTCTTGGCGGCGTCGAGCAGGTGGTCGATGAGCGTGTCGAGCCGCTCGACGTCCTTGAGCATGAAACGGTGGAAGTCGGCCTGCTGCTCCGGCGGCACGGGCCGCCGCGTCAGCGTCTGCAGGTAGAGCTTGAGCGAGGCCAGCGGGCTCTTGAGCTCGTGGGTGACGCTGTCGATGAAGTTGCTCTGCCGCTGCGACAGGGCGATCGCCTTGATCGTGAGAGCCAGGTAGATGATCACGCCCACGAGCACGAGCACGAGCAGCGCCACGCCGACGCCGAGGATCGCCCAGTAGAAGGCGGCGTTCTCGGAGCCGAGCGCCGCGGCGATGCTGACGAGCACCCAGCCCACGCCCAGCGCGATGATCGAGCCGATGAGCACCACGCCCAGGAGGATCGGCCAGCCGAGCGAGCGCCGCGGTTCCATGGGCGACCTGGAAGAGTCCTGGGGATGTGCCTGAAGACGTTCTCGGAGACGTCTTGAAAACGACCTCGGGGGCGGCCGTGGGGCCGCTGGACACTCCGACGATACCGGCCGCTGGAAGGAGCCCGTATGCTACCAGCAGCCATGAGCGCCCACGACGCGACACCGCCGTCCGCCAGCCGCGTCCCAGCGACACGGCAGCCCGTGGCGCTTTCCGCCGGCACGGCCCGCGTGGCCTTTGTCTGGCGGGCCGACCGCTGGTTCCACGACGTCACGCTGCCCGCTGAATCCGCCGCCGCCCCGACCACGTGGCACTCGCTCGACGGGCCGTGGCCGGCCGACGGCGACCCGCGCTGGCCGGCGTCGCCTGCACTCGTCGAGGTGTCGCGGATCGACGCCACCGGCGGGGCTTCACCCACGGCGTCGGACCGGGGCGGCCCCGCGATCCTCGGCGTGGGGATGGCCGGCCGGTCGCACTACTCGGCCAGCGTCGTCCGCGACCCGTTCGTCGCCGACGCGGTGCGGTTCGAGATCGCCTGCCGCCTCCACGACGGCCCCGGCTGGATCGGGTCGACCTACCGGGAGGGGCCACGGATCGTGCGGATCGAGGCGGACGTCGCCGCAGGCCTGCCCCGCACCGTGGTCTGGTCGTATTCGCTCGGGCCGGGCGGCATCTTCGGGGTGCGGGGGGCGACCGTGGCGACGACGCGGGCCTGACCGCCGGGGCCCGCCCCCGATCCGCCAGCACGAGCGGCGAGGGCGGCCGGGCGTTTTTCGACGGGATGCGGCTGGCGTCTTGCGATCCGGACGCCGATCGATCAGATTCAAGGTCAGCAACGCGGCATCCGGCCGCGGCCCATCAGCGTCCCGTGTCGTCCGCTGGAACGCCTCCCATGTTCGACGTGATCGAGCGGCTGAAGTCCGACTGGACAGACAAGTTCGTGGTCATCGACTCGACGGCCCCGGAACTGGCCCGATTCGCGAACGCCACGGGAGTCGTCCGGACGGTCAACATGAACGGCCGCTGCCTGGTCGAATTCGACCAGTTCAACAACGTCGGCTGGTACGACATCGATCCGTCCGCCCTCAAGATCGTGTCGCAGCCGCGGCCGAAGCCGGTGGAGAAGGAGGCTGCGAAGCCCGCGGCCGCCGCGAAGGCTCCCGCCGCCGCCAAGCCGGCCAAGCCCGCCGCGTCGGCCAAGCCCGCCGGTGGCCGGCCGTCCACCGCCGACATCCTCGCTGCTGCCCGCGGCAAGGCGGCGCCTGCGGCGGGGAAGCCCGAAGCCGCCGCCGGAAAGCGGCCCTCGACGGCGGAGATCCTCGCGCAGGCACGGGCAGCCAAAGCCGCCGCTCCAGCGGCCGAGGCGGATGCCGTTGCACCCGCGGCCGAGGCCCCGCAGGCCAGGCCAGCCGGCGCGAAGCCGGCCGCCGCGAAGCCGGCCGCCGGTGGTCCGCCCCCCACCACCACCGCCGACAAGATCGCCTGGTGCCGCGCGCACGACGGCACCTGATCCACCTCGTCTTGTCGCCCCATCCATCTTTCGACATCCTGTCCACAGTCGCGGTGCCGCTGCGGCCAGTGTCCGCCGGAAGCGATTCGAGAGCCGGATGAGCGGCTGCCGCGAGAGTCTGCCACAAGACAGGCCCGTCAGGGGGCCGCGTGCCAGGGAGGGCATGTCACCATGAGCCGCATAAGCAGCATGACCAGCGACGTGCGGCCCATTCCCGGTCGTCGGACACCCCTCGGCCTGCTCGCGCTCACGGCGACGGTCGGCGGCCTTGTGATGCTGGCCTGCGGCTGCGGCCGGCTCTCCGGGCACCCCGTCGTGGCCCTGGCACGCGAGGAAGTGACCACGAACCCACGAGTGGTCGAGCTGCTCGCCGGCCCCGGCGGAAAGGTGTCGTGCAGCAACGCGGTCATGGGCCGGTCGAGCGACACCGACGGCATCGCGATGCTGCAATTCGAGGCGAGTGGGCCCCGGGGCAAGGGCACCGTTGTCGTCGAGGGGAAAAAAATCGGCCGGGAATGGGGCGTGACGCTGCTGGAACTGCGGCCCGCCACAGGAGGGGAGCATCTCGTGCTCACGTCCGACCTCGAGGCCCGCACGGGGACCGACACGCCGAAATTCGATCCTGCCGCGGCGAAAGCCGCCACTCCCGCCCCACCGCCGCCCGCCGAGATCGAGATCGCACTGCCCCCCGGCGGTCCGGGGCAGTGATCGTCGGCACACCGCCGCGACATCCCGGCCTGTCGCCTGGCAATCCGCAGCGGTCGCACGGGTCATCCGGAAGCGGGGCGCGGCTTCTTTTCTGCGATCCGCGCGCCGACGTTGCCAAATGTTTGACTCGCGCTTGTGGCGATTCATAATGGCGACGAACTTCCACGATGGAAGCCACCGGAGCGACGACACCTGTCGTCGTATCCGCGGTCTGCAGCACGGCGGCTGAAGCACTTCGACTCGTCGCGCGGCGCGCCCACACCGGGCCGCGGCCACGTGCGGTTCCGCCGGCTCGGCAGCGGGCTCACGGGACGGGGTGCTCGGCTGTCAGCTGTGCCCGACAACGTCCCCCATCCCCCTGAACCAGACAAGGAGTCGTTTCGTTCCGATGGCCCGGATCCGCAACGTTTTTGAAATCATCGAGCTGTACGGTCACGACGAGAATTTCGAGCCGCACGCCTCGACGGAGTTTGTGCCCACGGACGCACCCGCGGGCTCCAAGCAGAAGATCGACATCCTCGCGGAGCGGATTCAACGGGGCATGCCCCTGTGGCACCCCGAGGATTCCACGGAGGCGACCGCCGTGCTCGTCGGCGAGGAAGCGTAGCCTAGCCTCGCCCGCGCCGCCCCGCCGATATGTTCAGTCCTTCGATCGCCCTCCGCGGCCCGACCGGCCGCGGAGGGCGATTTCGATATCCCGCCTGGCGGTCTCCGCCTTGAGCTTCTGCCGCTTGTCGTGGGCCTGCCGGCCGCGGCCAACGCCCATCAGCACCTTCACGCGGCCGTTCTTGAAGTACATTTTCAGCGGCACGAGCGTCAGCCCCTTCTCCAACGCCCGGCCCGCGAATCGGGCGATCTCACGGCGGTGCAGCAGCAGCTTGCGCGGCCGCTTCGGGACGTGATTGAGCTGATTGGCCTTCTCGTACTCGGGAATGTCGCAGCCGATGAGCCAGGCCTCACGGCCGTCCACACGGCCGTAGGCCTCGTCGAGCGACATGCGGCCGGTCCTCAGGCTCTTCACCTCGCTGCCGACCAGGGCGATGCCGCACTCGAGCGTCTCGATGATCTCGTAGTCGTGCCGCGCCCGGCGGTTCTCCGCCACGACCCGTTCCGCCGCCTCCTCATCCTTGGCCCGCCCCTTGGCGGCGCCCGACGAGCCCTTGCCGCGCGGGCCGCCGCCGGCCGGCTGCGCGGCTTTCTTTCCGACCGGCTGGGTGGGCTTGGATGCGGCCACTGCTGGGTGCGTCGCGATGGGATGGAGTCGGGAACCGGACCGTGGATGCAACGATCCGAGATGAACACCGGGAGTGTGGGCAGCGGTTTTCCCACAGGGTACACTGTAGCGTTCCTCCCGCTTCGGGGCCCGCCGCCCGTCCCTGCGATCACCAACCGGCGATCACCAGACTGCGGCCCGCGGACGCCGATGCTTCCCACCTGCGGCAGACGCTCGCACATGCCACGCTCCCGCCGAGTCCGACACAACGCACCGCGGGCGGCCACGTCGCGCTTCACGCGGCCGGCCCTGCTCCCGGTGCCACAGCGGGGCCTCCTTGCATGCCTGCGCTGGGCACCCGTGCGTTGGGTGCTGCCGCTGCTGGCACTCGCCTGCTCCGCGCCACCGCTCGACGCCGCCGAGGCCATGCCGGGGTTCGTCGCCGGCGAGGACCGCCCCGCGGGCGACGGCCAGGCCATCAAGGTGCCGGGCGGCTGGATGGTGGCCTACGACGAGACGATCCCGGGCACGACGGTGGCCTTCCGCATGATCCCGGTGCCCGGCGGCACGTTCCGCATGGGCAGCCCCGACGGCGAGGCCGGTCGCGACGCCAGCGAGGGGCCGCAGTACGAGGTGCAGGTGGCGCCCTTCTGGATCGGCCGCTGCGAGGTCGCCTGGCAGGAGTACAAGCTCTACATGGCTGCCTGCGACCTGTTCAAGGCGATGGAGTCGGCGAAGCTCCGTCTGGTGACGCCCGACAACGAGGCCGATGCGGTGACGGCCCCGTCGAACCTCTACGACCCGACCACCACGTTCTCCAACGGCGAGAACCCTCTCCAGCCGGCGGTGACGATGACCCAGTTCGCTGCCCGGCAGTACACCAAGTGGCTCAGCGGGCTGACCGGCCGGTTCTACCGGCTGCCGCTGGAGAGCGAGTGGGAATATGCCTGCCGCGCCGGCAGCACGACGCCGTGGAACTGCGGCGGCGACGCGTCGTCGCTCGACGACGCCGCCTGGTTCGCCGACTCGGCCGACGAGACCACGCATCCCGTCGGCGAGAAGAAGCCGAACGCCTGGGGACTCCACGACATGCACGGCAACGTGGCCGAGTGGGTGCTCGACGAACTGCAGCCCGACGGGTACACGCGGCAGGCGCAGCTGCCGCAGCCCGTGCCCGAGACGGCGGCCGCCGTCTGGCCGACGAAGCTCTCGCCACGGGTCGTCCGCGGCGGCGCCTACTACGACGAGGCCGCGGACTGCCGCAGCGCCGCCCGCCGCGGCTCCGAGGACCTCGCCTGGAAGGATGTCGATCCGAACCTGCCAAAGAGCCCCTGGTGGTACACCGAGGAGCCGGCGCTCGGCGTCGGCATGCGGCTCGTCAGGCCGCTGGCGGCGCCAGACGTCGCCGAGCGGCGGCGTTGGGGCGACGCCGACATCGAGAGCATCCGCTCCGACGCATCCGACCGCCTGCAGCAGGGCCGTGGCGCCCGAGGGATCGTCGATCCCAAGCTGCCCGGGGAGCTGAAGGCGGCGGGCATCGGCAACTAGCCCCCACGGCGCGGGCCCTGGCGGCTGTTCGCCAACGACACCAAGCACACTCGTCGAGCAGATCGCTCAGCCACACCGGAGGCGGCAGATGGGACAGGACAAGGCGGGACAGCACGCGGCGGCACACGACACGGCGCATCGCGAGGGTCGGGCACACATGCTGCTGCTCGCCACGCTGATCACCCTGGCCACCCTCACGACGACGACCACCGCTGCCGCCGCCGACTGGCCCGACTGGCGCGGCCCGCGTGAGAACCGTGACGCCGCCGTGGGCAGCCCGCTCGTGACGTCGTTCGACCCGGAGAAGGGCACGAACGTCCTCTGGAAGAACGACGAGGCCGGCGGCATCTCTACGCCGGTGATCATGGGCGGAAAGCTCTTCACACTCGTGCGGCACAAGCCCGACACGAAGGAGGAGGCGGAGAAGGTGCTCTGCCTCGACGCGGCCACGGGGAAGAAGCTCTGGGAGAACGTCTTCAACGTCTACCTCTCCGACGTGCCCGCGGAGCGGGTCGGCTGGTCGTCGGTCGTCGCCGATCCGACGAGCGGCACGGTGTTCGCCCACGGCGTGTGCGGCGCGTTCACCGCCATCGACGCGGCCACGGGCCGCACGAAGTGGCAGCGGTCGCTGCACGAGGAGTTCGGGTTCCTCTCCACCTACGGTGGCCGCACGAACGTCCCGGTGGTGTTCGAGGATCTCGTGATCGCCAGCGCCGTCGTCACCGGCTGGGGCGACACGTCCCGGCCGGCCCACCGCTTCCTCGGCATGGACGCCGGCACCGGCGCGGTCCGCTGGATGAACGGCACGAAGGAGCTCCCCGAGGACACGACCTACAGCACGCCCTTCCTGGCGGAGGTGGGCGGTCAGGCGGCGCTCATCTTCGGGTCGAGCGACGGCAGCGTCTGGAACTTCCAGCCGCGGACCGGCAAGGCGGTGTGGAACTTCAAGCTCTCGCGGCGCGGGCTCAACGTGGCCCCGCTCGTGGAGGACGGCACCGTCTGGATCTCGCAGGCCGAGGAGAACCTCGACAACACCTCGATGGGCTCGGCGACCGCCTTCAAGGCGGCGGGTTCCGGCGACATCACGACGAGCAACGTGATCTGGCAGCGCAAGGGTGTGATGGACGGCCGGTCGATGCCCGTCGTGCTCGGCGACCGCATCTACTTCGTCGACGACGGCGCCAAGGTCTTCGTCTTCGACAAAAAGACGGGTGAGCCGGTGGGGAAGCCGCAGAAGCTGCTCGGCACCATCGTCCGCGGCAGCCCGCTCGTGGCCGGCGGGAGGCTCTACGTGTGCTCGACGAGCGGCTGGCACGTGCTCGAGCCGACGAAGGACGGCCTGAAGATCGTCAACAAGATGCGGCTCGGCGAGGAGGATGAGGTCACGGCCTCGCCGATCGCCTGGAACGGCCGTGTCTACCTCACGACCGGCGCCCGGCTCTACTGCCTCGGCGAAGCCGGCGCGGCCGCGCCGGCCGCGACCGCGAGCGAGCCGACGCTGCCGCAGCGGGTGTCGGCCGCCACAAAGGCGCCGCCCGGTGAGCCGGCCTGGGTGCAGGTGGTGCCCGCCGAGGCGCAGATCGCCGCCGGCGAAACCCTGCCGCTCAAGGTGCGGCTCTTCGACGCGGCGGGCAGGTTCGTGAAGGAATCGCCCGCCGAGTTCTCGGCCACGGTCGGCGCCGTCGGCACCGACGGCCGCTACACCGCTCCCGCCGGCAGGCATGCCGCCGCGATCCTGACGGCGAAGGTGGCCGGCCTCGAGGGCCGGGCCCGCGTGCGGTCGATGCCGCCGCTCCCCTGGACGTTCGACTTCGAGGAGATCGCCCTCGAGCCCGATCCGAAGGGGGGCCCGCCGCGGGGCGAGCCGCCGCTGCCCTGGATCGGGATGCGCTACCGCCACGTCGTCCGCACCGTCGACGGCTCGAAGTGCCTCGTCAAGGTCACGACGATCCCCAAGGGCACCCGCAGCCAGGGCTGGATCGGCCCGATCGGGCTCAAGTCCTACTCGATCACGGCCGACTTCCGCGCCCAGGAAACCGGCGTGGAGAAGCCGGGGACGCCGCAGCCGGCGGCCGGCAGTGACGCCGACGCCTTCGCCAAGCGGTTCGGCAACGCGGCAGCGCTCGAGAAGGCGCGGATGCCCGACATGGGCCTCATCGCGCAGCGGTACACGCTCGACCTCATGGGCGCCAGCCAGCAGCTGCAGGTGCGCAGTTGGCCGCCGCAGGTGGCGACCCACTTCTCGAAGACAATCCCGTTCGCGTGGGAGGCGGGAAAGTGGTACACGATGAAGTTCGAGGCCCGCGCGCAGGGCTCCACGGCGGTGCTCCGCGGCAAGGTCTGGCCGCGCGGCCAGTCGGAGCCCGCTGCCTGGACGATCGAAGCCTCGCACGAGCAGGGCAACCTCCAGGGCAGCCCGGGCTTCTTCGGCAACTCCAAGGACTCCGAGATCTCGATCGACAACGTGGTGGTGGCCCCCCTCCCCTGAGCATCCCGGCACCAGAGCATCAACAACGAGCGAATCATGAACACAACGCATCAACGCACAGCACGCCGCCCCCTGTCCGTGGCACGTCCGTCCGCAGCCGTCTTCGCGGCCCTGACCTGCGTCATGCTGGCCGGCGTCGCCCTGACCAGCGTCGCGGCTGCGGAGACCGCCGACTGGAACCAGTGGGGAGGCTCGCCCCAGCGGAACAATGTCAGCCCGGCGAAGAACCTGCCGACGGAGTGGACGCCCGGCGACTTCGACGCCGACACCGGCAGGTGGAAGCCGGAGACGAGCAAGAACGTCGCCTGGGTGGCGGAGCTCGGCAGCCAGACCTACGGCAACCCGGTGGTCGCCGGCGGCAAGGCCTACGTCGGCTCCAACAACGGCAAGGGCTGGCTCTCCAGGTATCCCGCGGCCACCGACCTGGGCTGCCTGCTCGCCTTCGACATCAAGGATGGCACGTTCCTCTGGCAGGACTCGAGCGAGAAGCTGCCGACCGGCCGCGTGCACGACTGGCCGCTGCAGGGCATCTGCTGCGCGCCGCTGGCCGAAGGCGACCGGCTCTGGTACGTCACGAGCCGCGGCGAGGTGAAGTGCCTCGATACCGAGGGCTTCCGTGACGGCGAGAACGACGGCCCATTCACGGCCGAGAAGGCCTCGGCGCAGGACGAGGCCGACGTCGTCTGGGTGCTCGACATGATGAAGCAGCTCGGAGTGTCGCAGCACAACATGTGCTCCTGCAGCGTCACCGCCGTCGGCGACCTGCTCTTCGTCAACACCAGCAACGGCGTAGACGAGGGGCACATCAACCTGCCCAACTCCGAGGCGCCGAGTTTTCTCTGCATCGACAAGCGGGACGGCAAGGTGCTCTGGGCCGATGGCTCGCCCGGCGCCAACGTGCTGCACGGGCAGTGGTCGAGCCCGTCCTACGCCGAGATCGGCGGCGTGCCGCAGGTGCTCTTCGGGGGTGGCGACGGCTGGCTCTACTCCTTCGACGCCCGCGGCGACAACGGCAAGGCGAAACTCCTCTGGAAGTTCGACTGCAACCCGAAGGAGTCGAAGTACACGCTCGGCGGCCGTGCCGACCGCAACCACATCATCGGCACGCCGGTGGTGCACGACGGCCTCGTCTACATCGCCGTCGGCGAGGATCCCGAGCACGGCGAGGGCGTGGGGCACCTCTGGTGCATCGATCCCACGAAGCGCGGCGACACGAGCCCCGAGCTCGCCGTGAGCCTCAAGGACCCCAACACGCCGCTGCCGCACCGCCGCAACCAGGCGGTGATCAAGGAGGAGGGGGAGGTCGCACGGCCCAACCCGAATTCCGCCGCGGTCTGGCACTACCCCGGTTTCGATGCCAATGGCAACGGCAAGCTCGAGTTCGAGGAGACGATGCACCGCACCTGCGGCACCGTGGCCATCCAGGACGGGCTGCTCTTCGTCGCCGACTTCAGCGGGCTGTTCCACTGCGTCGACCTGAAGACCGGCAAGCCCTCCTGGACGCACGACATGCTGGCCGCCAGCTGGGGCTCTCCGCTCATCGCCGACGGCAAGGTCTACATCGGCGACGAGGACGGCGACATCTCGATCTTCAAGCTCTCCAAGGAGAAGGAACTGATCGGCGAGATCAACATGGGCAACAGCGTCTACTCCACGCCGATCGTCGCAGGCGACACGCTCTACATCGCCAACAAGAGCCATCTGTTCGCGATCCGGGAAGGGGCGACGCCGGCGAAGAAGTGATTCGTCCGCTCGAGGCGTGCCGCGGATGCGTCCCGGCCGCCGGCGGTTCCACGCCACCCGTCATGCGAGACATCCCCCAGGAGGCATCGCGATGAGTCGCCGCTCGTTCCCCCGGCTGCGTGTTCCCCGGCCCATCGCCGGACGCGTGGCAGGACCGGCCGCCGGCCTGCTCACCGTGCTGATCCCCGTCATGTCCCTCTGCCTGGCACTGTTCATAGCCCCCTTCCTGGCCATGGCCCTGCCCGCCACCGCGGCGGCCGCCGACCCCGTGCCGGCGCCAACGTCGCGAACGCCTCTGGAGCCGCTGAAGATGGTGCGGCAGGCGAAGCGGATCGTCTTCCTCGGCGACTCGATCACCTACGACGGCCGGTGGATCGCCACGCTCGCCTCGTGGCTGGAATCGCACGGGATCGAGGCCGACGTGATCGACGTGGGGCTCTCGAGCGAGACGGTGTCGGGGCTCTCGGAGGACGGCCATGCCGACGGGAAGTTTCCGCGGCCCGACCTCGGCGAGCGGCTCGACCGCGTGCTGCGCGTCACCCGGCCCGATCTGGTCTTCGCCTGCTACGGCATGAACTGCGGCATCTACCTGCCGCTCGACGAGCAGCGGTTCGGCCGGTTCAAGGAGGGGATGCAGCGGCTGCACGACGCGGTGGAGAAGGCGGGGGCCAGGATCATCCACCTCACGCCGCCTGTGTACGACAAGCGGCCCGACAAGCCCGGGCCCGCCCGCGACGTCGACTACGACGCGGTCCTCGACGCCTACTCGACCTGGCTGCTCTCCAAACGGGCCGACGGCTGGACGGTGATCGACGTGCACGGCCCGATGAAGGCGGATCTGCAGGCCGCGCGGGCCAAGGATCCGGCAGCCGTGTTCGCGCCCGACTGCGTCCATCCCAACGACGAGGGCCACTGGGCGATCTGTCGGGCCGTGCTCCGGGCGTTGGGCGACGAGCAGGCGGCCGCCGCGGCCGATGCGTCGGCCTACGTCTCGTTCCTCCCCGAGGCGAAGGCCCGGCTCAAGCTGCTGCGCGACGGCTACCTGTCCGCGGCCGGCCACCTGCGGCCGAGCGTGCCCGACGGCCTGCCGCTCGGCGAGGCGGAGGCCCGCGCCCGGGCGATCACCGAGTCGATCCGGTCACGGCGGCTGCACCTCATGGGTCGGCAGCACGGCACCTCGCCCGAGTGGAAGACGCCGGCCGAGTGGCCCGCCCCGCGGGTCGTCGACCCCGGCCCCGCCCCGGCCGCCCCCGCCAACGTGCCGGGCGACGCGATCGTCCTCTTCAACGGGTCGAGCCTCGACCAGTGGGCCGGCGCGGACAATTGGCCGGTGAAGGACGGCGTCGCCACCGTCGGCAAGGGAGACATCCGCACGAAGCAGCCGTTCGGCGACTGCCATCTGCACGTCGAGTTCCGCACGCCCGCCCCCGCCAAGGGCAAGGGTCAGGGCCGCGGCAATTCGGGCGTGTTCCTCATGGACCACTACGAGATCCAGGTGCTCGATTCATTCCAGGACGGCACCGACGGCCCCGTCACCTATCACGACGGCCAATGCGGGGCGCTCTACAAGCAGCAGCCGCCGGCCGTGAACGCCTGCCGCGCTCCGGGAGCATGGCAGTCGTACGACATTCTCTTCACGCGGCCGCGGTTCGCAGTGGACGGCACGCTCGAGAAGCCCGGCCGCGTGAGTGTGCTCCACAACGGCGTGGCGATCCACTCCGATACCGTCATCAAGGGCGACACCTTCTTCCACGCGCCACCGAGCTATACGGCGCACCCCGATGCCCTGCCGATCAGGCTGCAGGACCACGGCGACCCGGTGCAGTTCCGCTCGATCTGGATCCGCCCCTTCGAGCCGGTGAAGCCCACGCCCACGGGCGGCTAGGAGGCCGTGGATTCTGCCGGCCCCGCGGTGATCGCTCCAGAGGACCGATCGTGCTCCGCGTCAATCGGATGCGCTCTCGCCCCCGATCATCTCCCTGATCGCCTGCAGTTCCTCCTGCGGCTCCGCGTCGACGTCGGCCGGCCTCCCGGCAAGCCGATACCAGTGGCGGCTGTTCGCGAGATCGCCCTCGATCTTGTGCAGCACGGCGTGCACCCAGGCCGCCGTGGGGTGTCCCTCGTGCCGCTGCACGATGTCGTGGGCCTCGTCCCAGTGGCCGCCCAGCGCCAGGTCGATCGCCCGCACGACGTCGGCTCGCGGCGCATCATCGTCCGCGCCGCCGGATGGTCGGCTGTTCCGCCCGCCGTCGCCGGACATCACGCCATCTCCCGTTCGATTGCGGGCAGGACGAAGATCTTGCCGTCGCCCATCCTGCCGGTGCGGGCCACCTCCACGATCCGGTCGACCACCTCGTCCACCCGGGCGTCGTCGACCCAGAGCTGGATCTCCACCTTCGGCAGGAACGCCAGGGCATACTCCGAGTCGCCGTACTGGTCGAGGTAGCTCTTCTGCCGGCCGAACCCCTTCACCTCGCGGACAGTGCAGGCCTCGAGCGGCGCGAACCTGAGCGCCTCGAGCACCCGCTCCGCGAGAAACGGCTTCACGATGGCGATCACTTCCTTCATGGTGAGCGATTCATGGCGAGCCGTGCATCCCCGACATCGTCACTTGCGGCCGGCATGGCACGATGCCATGCGCGGCACCAGCCGGCGGAGTCCGGCCAAGAAAAAATGGCAGGAAGCCATGTTTTTCGTGGACATCAGCTGAAGAAGTTCTCACCGAACAGGTTCATGGGCGGGCAGGTGGTGACGGAGATGTCGCCATTGACCTTCGTCTGGCAGGCGAGCCGCATCGTGGCCTCGTTGCCGATGTACGCCAGCGACACCGCCATGCGGGCCGACTCCAGGATCCCCCGCGAACTGGTATTCTCCATCCCCTTGGTCACGAGCACGCGGCACGCCCCGCACTGGCCGAAGCCGTGGCAGTTCACCACCGTGTGGACGCCCGGGTAGAGGGCCACCCCGGCCCGCAGCGCCTCCTTGCGGAGATTGGCCCCCTCGGGAACCTGGATTTCCTTCTTTTCGTTGGTGAACGTGATCGTGGGCATCGAATTCTCTCGCTTGGGAGGGGTCGAATTTCCGATACTGTATCCGCCGGGCCGGAGTCCTTCCAGCAGGCCGAAACCAGCACATCGGAAACGGGGTCATGGCCGAACTCACGAAGCACCAGCAGTCGATCGTCAAGAACTATTACGAGAACCTCGACACCGCCCTGCTGCAACGGCTCGGCGAGCAGGTGACCGACCTCTACCTCGCCGAGGGGAAGAAGCGGGCCAAGCTCTGGGACACCGTGGCCAAGTCGCTGGCCAAGTTGGGCGTGCCCCAGAGCCGCATCGACACGGTCGTGAAGTCGGACGACGCCCGCCAACTCGCCAAGATCCTGCAGGAACTGCTGGCGAAGGATTGACCGCACCGCGGTCGTGCACCATCCTGTGCGGTCTCCCTCCCGTCGGAGCCGCACATGTCCACGACCGTCCCGCCCGCCGACCGCGCCGCCCTGCTCGAGTCCCTGCGCTGGAAGAAGCTGCCGGTGCTCGACGACGGCTTCGTCGCCCTGGTCGACTGCATGGGCGACGACGGGTCCGTGGTGCAGGCCGCGCGGGTCAGCTACGGCGAAGGCACCCGCAAGGTGAGCGACGACCGCCAGCTCATCCGCTACCTTTTGCGGCATGCGCACACGACCCCGTTCGAGATGGCGGAGCTGAAGTTCGTCGTCCGCGTGCCGATGGACTGCTGGCGGCAGTGGATCCGTCATCGGACGGCGAGCGTCAACGAATACTCCACGCGCTACTCGCTGGCGATCGACTCGATGCAGTCGACACAGGACGACGAGTGGCGGCGGCAGGCCGCCACGAACCGCCAGGGATCGGCCGGGCCGCTGTCGAAGGCCGAGGGCCATCCGCTGACGCAGTCGGAGCAGGAACTGCAGGGCCACGCGCGGCGGGTCTACGAGGAGCGGCTGGCCGCCGGCATCGCGCGGGAGCAGGCGCGGAAGGACCTGCCGCTGTCGACCTACACCGAGGCCTACTGGAAGATCGACCTGCACAACCTGCTGCACTTCCTCGCGCTGCGGATGGACGTCCACGCCCAGCTCGAGATCCGCCGCTACGCCGAGACGATCGGCCAGCAGATCGTGCAGCCGCTCTTTCCGCTCGTCTGGGAGGCCTTCACCGACTACCGCCTCGAGGCGATGCGGCTGACCCGGCTCGACGGCGAGGTGATCCGGCGGCTCGTCGCCGCCGCCGGCCCCGGCGGTCTCCCGGCGCGGCACGACGCCTTCCTCGCGGCGCAGGACCCGTCGTGGGCGTCGCTCGAGCGCTGCCGCGAGCGGGACGAGTGCCTCGCGAAGCTGGTCACGCTCGGCCTGGTCGTGGCGGGCGGCCCGGCCTGACGTCGACCGCCCCGCCCCGCACACCCCCGCCAGGCATTCTGTTTCCCGTCCCGTCCCTTCCCTCCGGAGCCGCATCGCCCATGTCCGCCGCCGCCGAACTGCTCGAACTCAACCGCCGCCTGCTCGCCGCGGTCGCCGCCGGCGACTGGAACGCCTACCGCGAGCTCGTCGCCGAGGACATCACCTGCTTCGAGCCCGAGGCCCGCGGCCACCTCGTCTCCGGGCTGCCGTTCCACGAGTTCTACTTCAAGCTCCCCGCGCCGGCCGCCGACGGCCGGACGCCGCCGGCGGCGAAGCCCGTCACGACCACGATGGCGGCCCCGGTCGTCAAGCTCCTCTCCGACGACGTCGCGCTGGTCGCCTACGTGCGGCTCACGCAGACGCTCGACGACGCCGGCAAGCCGGTCACACGGAGCTCGGAGGAGACGCGGCTCTGGCAGAAGCAGGGCGGCCGCTGGCGGCACGTCCACTTCCACCGCAGCCTGCCGTCTGCTTAAGGAAAAACATGGCATCGTGCCATTTTTTCCTGGCGAGACTCCGCTCGCTGGCGAGGGCGTCGCAGCCGTGCGACGCAATCGACCGAAAGCATCGCGACCGCAGGAAAAACATGGCATCGTGCCCATGACGGGCGGATGCCCGTCCATCCTTTTTTCCTGGCGAGACTCCGCTCGCTGGCGAGGGCGTCGCATCCGTGCGACGCAATCGGCACGAAAGCCGCCCCATGAGCGGCGCACGATGCATCCGTGAGGGGCTGCCCGTGCCCCGAGAGCCGGCGTGTGGCGGCAAGCGCAGCCCGGGCACCGATCCGCCGCAGGCGGATTGGTCGTGCGGAGCGCAGCCGGCATCGAGTGAGCGGAGGCCAGGAGGGCCGCAGCGAACGTCCGGCGACGGGGTACGGGCAGCCCCGAACCGTCACCCACGCACACGTCCCTTCCACCGGCGCCGACCCGCCAGCGGCACGGCCGCTCTGCCTGGCCGAAGGCATGAGCCCCAACGCCGTCAGCCGACACTCCCACCGACGGCATTGCGCAGCACGACCTCGACCTCTTCCCCTGCCTCGTGCACGCGACCTCCGGCCGGCAGCGCGATGAGCCCACCCGCACCGGCGAGCCCGAGCATGTCGGACGATCCCGACCACGGCAGCGGCTCGGCCTCGCGGCCGCCCGCGGCGCCGCGCAGCCGGCAGGGCAGGTAGACGGGCCGGTCGGCGGCGGCCTTGGCGGGGCCGGCAAGCCGGGCGCGGCACCGCGGCAGATGCCACCCGTCACGCGGCCGGCCCGCGAGGATCGCGATCGCCGGACGGACGAAGAGCTCGAAGCAGACCAGGCAGCTCGCCGGGTTGCCAGGCAGGCCGAAGACGATCGTCGCCGGCGCCGCGGCGCGACGGAGCACGCCACACCACACGGGCTTGCCGGGCTTCAGCCGCACCTTGTGAAACACCTGCTCGACGCCGCACCGCGCGAAGATCGCGGGCACGAGGTCGAGGTCTCCGGCCGACACGCCGCCGGAGAGCACGAGCACGTCGGCGGCGAGCCCCTGGGCCACGGCCGCACGAATCGCCTCGGGTCGGTCGGCCGCGATGCCCAGCGGAATGGGATCGGCGCCGAGCAGCTGCGCGGCCGCGGCGAGCATCGGGCCGTTGGAGTTGCGGGTCTGGCCGAAAGCCGGGACGGCGGCCGGTGGCACCAGCTCGCTGCCCGTGGAGAGCAGTGCCACCCGCACCGCAGCCGCGGCGACCACGTGCGTGGCGCCGGCCTCGGCGGCCAGACCGATCTCCGCCGCGCCGAGCGTCATGCCCGCTGCGAGCACCTCCCGGCCCCGGTGGAAGGCCGCTCCCTGCCGCGCCACGTGCTGCCCGGGACGGAACCGCCCGTCCAGCAGCCGCACCCGGCCGCCGGCGTGCGCGCCGGCGGTGCCGTCCACGGCCGCCTCCACGGGCACGACGGAATCGGCTCCTCGCGGCAGCGGCGCTCCGGTCATGATCCGGGCGCAGGCCCCCGGTCCAATCTCGAGGGCCGTCACGTCGCCGGCGGCCAGGTCGACCGCCACGTCGAGTTCCGCGACGCTCCCGCCCGGCGGATAGTCGGCGCCGCACACCGCGAAGCCGTCCATCATCGCCCGGTCCCACGGGGGCGAATCGACGTCCGCGACGACCGGGGCCGCGAGCCGGCGGCCGCACGCGTCGAGCAGCCGCACGCGGCGTGGCGGCAGCGGCCGGCAGGTCCGCTCCACGAGCGCGACGGCCTCCGCGAGATCGATCATGCCGCCACCGTGCCGGTGCGCAGGAAGGCACGCAGCAGGTCGTAGCCCGCCGGCGTCAGGAAGCTCTCGGGATGGAACTGCACGCCGTAGACGGGCAGCGTGCGGTGGCGGATCGCCATGATCTCCCGTTCCCCCTCCGGCGTCGTCGACCAGGCGTCGACCTCGAAGTCTCGTGACAGCGTGGGCGGATCGATAACGAGGCTGTGGTAGCGGGTCGCCTCGATCGGGCTCTCGAGCCCCGCGAAGAGCCCCCTGCCCGCGTGCTCGATCCGATCCACCTTGCCGTGCATCGGCCGCTTCGCCCGCACGATCGTCCCGCCGAACACCTGGCCGATCGACTGGTGCCCGAGGCACACGCCGAGAATCGGCATGCGTCCCGCGAACCGTCGCACCACCTCGCAGGAGATTCCGGCCTCGTCCGGCGTGCAGGGGCCGGGAGAGATCACGACGTGGGTTGGCGCCAGCGCGGCGATCTCGTCCCCGGTGATCCGGTCGTTGCGGTGCACCTCGACGGGCACGTCGGGCGCGATCTCACCGAGACGCTGGACGAGGTTCCAGGTGAACGAGTCGTAATTGTCGACGAGCAGGATCATGGCGTGGCTGGGAGACGTCGCGGACGCGGCGCCGCGGGGATCGAGTGCCGGAGCGGCGGCCCGGCTGCCGGTGAACCGTTCCGCCGTCGCGGGCTCACTCCAGCAACGTGGCCGGATGCCCCTCGCGGTCGATAAGCGGCATCACCAGCGGCTTGTAGATCGTGGTGTAGGCCTCCGCGAGGCGATGCTGGTCGAGCGCCTCCTGGGAGGCCCAGTGCTCCACGAGCACGAACCGCCTCGGCTCCGCCGTGGAGTGGTAGACGTCGAATCGCACGCAGCCCGGCTCGGTGCGGCTCTTTCGCATCGCCTGGGCGAGGTGGTCGCGGATCGCCGGCACGTCGGCGGGATCCTTCGCGAGCAGGAGCACGTTGAGACAGATCATGGGCGACAGCGTCCGGCAGGGGGTGAGGAACGACCTTACTCTACCAGCAGCCTCGGCCCGCCGGAGCGCCCGCCGGAGGCCCCGGGCCCGACCGCGTCCCTGCGGGCCAGGACGCGGATGTACGGCGGCAGGAACAGGGCGCGGTGGGCGAAGGTGCCGGCCGCCGCCTGTCCCGCGGATGGCGGCGTGTGGTCGGGCTCGCAGACGTCCTCGATCCGGAAGCCGGCCCGGCAGATGCCGCCCAGGAGCGCGTCGTGCGTGTGGACGAATTCGAGGGTGCCCGCCTCGCGGAGCCGGGAGGGCAGGCCCGGCGGCAGCGGCTCGCTCGCCGCCGACCCGCTCGCCGCCGGATGGACCATCTCGTAGCGGCCGCCGACGCCGGGATCGAGCGACGCCTGCAGGCTCTGCGGCGACTTGTGCTGGCTCACGTAGAGGCCGCCGGGCTTCGTGACGCGGGCCACCTCGCGAAACACCCGCGCCACGTCCCGAACGTAGCAGGTGCTCACCGGATGGACGACGAGGTCGAACCGTCCCGCGGCGAGCATCCCGAGGTCGTCCATCGATCCCTGGATGATCTCCAGGTCGATCCGCCGCTCCCGGGCCACCTGCCTGTCCAGTTCGAGCATCGCTGGAGAGAGATCGACGACGGTGGCGCGGGCTCCGGCGGCGGCGTAGAGCGGACCGTGCTTGCCGCCGCCGGCGGCGAGGCAGAGCACCTCGAGCCCGTCGAGCTGCGGGGGCAGCCAGGCCCGCCCCGCCGGGCCGCCCCCCCCGAGCCACGATCGCGGATCGTCAAACGCGGCGTCCACGGCCGGCCGCGTCAGTGCCGCGAGCCCCTCCGCCAGCCGGTCCCAGGCCCGGGCGTTGTGCGCGAGCAGATCCTCGCGGCGACGGTCTGCGGCGTGTGTCATGCGCGGCGTGTCATGATGCCGGCCGCAGCAGGCCCCTGCGGTGCATCACCTCAGGCGGCGGCCCCGGCTTCCACTGCTTCTTCCGGGCGTCGTACACGGCCGGCACGAGCGTCGGCTTCCCAGTCGCCGGGTGCGGCAGGACTGCCGCCGTGGCCCGGCGGCTGAACACTTCCCCCGACTCGCGGCACACGTACCGGATCTCGGCGATCTCCTCCTCGTTCACGGCCGGAGGACGGACCGGCAGGAGGGCGGGCACGACGAGCCATGCTGCCAGGCAGGTCGCCACCGCAGCGGTCCAGGCACGCGGATCCCCGAGGGCGTCCTTGAGCATCGCAGCACCTCCTGGGGACTCAGTCGCGGTCGTAGAGCGTGTCACACTGCGCGTTGTCGGCCGGATCCCCGTCGCAGACGACCCCGATGCCGTGGAAATCCATCGGCTTGAGCTGCGCCGGGTCGGTCCAGGGGCCGGCGCGGAACTTGCGCGGATAGCGGTCGACGTGGCCGTCCAAGAAGGCCACGTTCGCCGACCGGCCGGCGTGCCGGAAGTGCACGGCCGGATCCGACGCGCTCGGCAGCAAAAGCCCGCCGAGGTTCTCCCGCAGCGGATACGGCGGCAGGAAGTAGACGATGGCGCTTTCGGCGAAGGCGATCGTGCGCTTGGTCTCGCGGACCTGGCCGATCCGATACTGCCTGCTCTTCTGCAGGAGCGTGACGGCGGGATAGCTGTCCCAGTCATACTCGGTGCCGGGGCCGAGCGCGGCGTTGTAGTCGAATCCGGTCGCGATCCTGCCGAACCGCACCACGTCGACGGAGTCGCTGACGAAGTTGGGGCACTGGTAGGCCGCGACGTTGCCCTCCATGAACGGCGACAGCGACCCCTTCGTGAAGTCGATCTTCCGGTCGAGGGCGGTTTGGTTCTCATCGACCTCGCCGAACCAGTAGCGGCTCTTCCCCGGATACGGGTTTTGGTTCGGATCGGCCTGCGTGCCCGCGATCCGGGCGGCGTCGTCGACCTTCAGCGGCATGAGCAGGCCGCCAGAGGCGCTGGTGAAGTTGTGCAGCGCCATCGCCAGCTGCCGCACGTTGTTGCCGCACACGGTGCCGCGGGAGGACTCGCGGGCGGACTGCACCGCCGGCAGCAGGAGGCCCACGAGCACCGAAATGATCGACACCACGACCAGCAGTTCCACCAGCGAGAAGCCGGCTGGCTTTCCGGGACGGGTTGGCTCTCCGGGAGCAGTCCCGCCCGCCCGCGCACCACGACGCACGACCATGCCATCCTCCCTGCACCATCGACGCAGCTGCGCCCGCCAGTGCCATCGGGCCGTGGCCATGCGCGGCCGCGAACCCGGAGGGGGCGAAGGAAGCCGCGATCGGACGGATTGCACCGTTTCCCAGCGGCCCACGCGCGTGGGCCGTGCCCGACGCTCCGCCCGCGCAGAGACGCCGTGCTCCTTGTGGAAGCTGGTAGGTCTTCTGACTCCCAGGCTCGGCCGGCTGTCACCTTCTCGCGGGCAGGTGGCCCGCAATGGCACGATATCAGCCGACCTTGCTCCTGCCGCCTGCGGCTCGACACGGTCGAACGCCTGCAGCGGGAACGCCTGGACACAGCGGCGGGGCCGTCCCGGAATCGCACCGGAGTTCCCTGTTTGCACGCCGCCGCAAGCCGCGGACGACGGGCCACCAGATCCGAGGACGGAGTCTAACGCTCGCGCGGCCACTGTCAAGCTGCGCGGTCCATGCCGGCACAACCGGCACAGCTTCACACCGCGGGTCGCGGCGCGCGAAACCCTGCGGGTGGCGCAGGAGAAACACCCGAAGCTGTACCGGTCGTGACGGCCCGCGCCGCACGGTCGGCAGCACCGGCGCGCGCCGCAGGATTTACCCAGGAATCACGACACATCGTGCCTCGAAAAATACCTGAACCGCCTTCAAGCCGCTTTCCCTGCTCCGCCGATAGCCCTCATGTCCCCCGGGGCATCACTGTGCCCGTCGGGCAACCAGGGGGCGGCAGCAACCTGAAAATTCTTCGAGTCACGGAATGGCTCGACAGGCCTGCCGCAAGACAGTTCGTGAATCACAACCTCGGGGTGACGGCACCTCGCGATCGGGACGAAGCTCTCACGTGATTCACAAGCAAAGGAGATGTGGCTCGATGAAGCGTATGTTGTTCCTCGGTGCGCTGGTCCTCGGTGTCACCGTTTGTAGCCAGTCCTTCGGTTTCGAGCTTCTCGACAAGATGCTCGGCCACAAGGGCTGCACCTCGTGCTGTGAGCCCGGCTGCGACGCCGGCAATGGATGCTGCGAGCCCGGTTGCGGGGCGGGCAATGGCTGTGCTGCGGAGCCCGCCTGCGGTGCCGGTAACGGCTGCTGCGAGCCGGCCTGCGGTGCTGGCAACGGTTGCTGCGAGCCGAGCTGCGGTGCCGCGAAGGGTTGCTGCAGGAAGAAGCACGACCTGTTCGGTGGTCTGAAGGGCCTGTTCTGCCACAAGAAGAAGTGCAACAGCTGCTGCGAGCCGGCGTGCGACGCCGGGAACGGCTGCTGCGAGCCGGCCTGTGGTGCTGGCGACGGTTGCTGCGAGCCGGCCTGCGACGCGGGTGCGGGCTGCTGCGAGCCGAGCTGCGGTGCTGCGAAGGGTTGCTGCAAGAAGAAGCACTCGATCGGCGGGCTGCTCCGTGCCCTCCACAACGCCAAGAAGCGGCACCACGCCGGCTGCACTGGCTGCTGTGGCGAGCCGGATTGCAGCGCGGGCTGCTGCGAGCCCGGTTGCGGTGCTGAGCCGGCCTGCGGCGCCTGCGCCGGCTCGGCTCCGGTGGTCGCCCCGGCCCCCACGCCCGATGCGTCTGCCAAGAAGCAGAGCACCGGCAAGGTGGTGGCGGTGAGCCGCACGGTTTCCGCGAAGTGATGTTGGGTCGATAGGTCGAACGGAGATCTGTTGCCCGACTTCGGCCAGTGAGCTCCGCCCGGGACCAAAAGTCCCGGGCGGAGTTTTTTTATGCGCTCCACATCGATGATGCCGCGGCCAAGATCTGCTGCACGCGAACGCGTCTCTGGTTTCGCCGGAGCGACGACCCCGTGGACGAGGAAAACGGCACGCCGGGATCGGCGGTGATCGCTCCCTGCCGGAACGCTCCTCATACCGCTTCGATGTGACCTAGAGCATGTCCGCCGCGGGCCCCTGTCGGGCCACGCGGCCGGCGTCGAGCTCCACCACCCACGACGCAGCCTGCTTCGCGAAGGCGTGGTCGTGCGTCACCACCACCATCGTCTGGCCGCCGCGGGCGAGGTCGACGATCACCTCCTGCACCTCGCCGGTCATCGCCGGGTCGAGGGCGCTGGTCGGCTCGTCGAAGAGGATCACCCGCGGCCGCATCGCCAGCGCCCGGGCGATCGCCACCCGCTGCTGCTGGCCGCCGGAGAGCGTGGCCGGGCGGGCCGACGCGAAGGACCGCAGGCCGACCCGGTCGAGCAGGTCGAGGCCGCGGCCACGGGCGTCCGCGGCCGGCACGCCCAGCACCACGCGGGGCGCAAGGCAGACGTTGTCGAGCACCGACAGGTGCGCGAAGAGGTTGAACTGCTGAAACACCATGCCGACGTCGCGGCGCAGCAGCTCGAGACGGGCCGGGGCGTGCGGCCCCGGCTCCAGCCGGTGCCCCGCGATGTCGACGCCGCCCGACTCGAAGGTCTCCAGGCCGTTCAAGCACCGCAGGAGCGTGCTCTTCCCGCTACCCGAAGGCCCCACGATGGCCGTGACGGTGCCCTCGGCGCCTGCGAGGCTCACCTCCTCGAGCACCCGGATGTGCGCCCGCGACTTCGACACGGCGGTGACGCTGATCACGTGGCCGGCTCCCCCGTTGCCTGCGGCCCGGCCGGCTGTTCCAGCCGGTGCTCGAACCACCGCGACAGGATCGCCAGCGGCCAGCTCATGCACAGATAAAGGACCGCCGTGACGAGGGCCAGTTCGACGATCCTGCCTGTCGACAGGGCCAGCACGCTGTACCGCTTCGTCAGCTCGATCACCGTGATCGCCGAGCAGACGCTCGTGTCCTTGAAGAGCGCGATGAAGTCACTCGTCACCGGCGGCATCACGATCCGCACCGCCTGGGGCACGAGCACGTGCCGCAGCGCCTGCCACTTCGAGAGACCGAGCGACAGGGCGGCCTCGAACTGCCCGGCAGGCACCGCCTTGAGCCCGGCCCGGTAGATCTCCGACTCGTAGGCGGAGTAGTTGAGCGCCAGCCCGAGGATCGCCGCGAGCAGCGCCGGCAGCGCCAGGCCGACCTTCGGCAGCAGGAAGAAGATGGCGTAGAGCTGGAGCATCAGCGGCGTGCCGCGGAGCACTTCCACGTAGCCGGCCAGCAGGGGCTTGAGCACCGGCGGCCCGTAGGTCCGCCCCACCGCCACGGCCAGGCCGACGGCGACCGCCAGCGGGAACGACAGACACGAGAGGAGCACCGTCATGCCGGCCGATCTCAGCAAGAGCGGCAGCGCGTCGCGGAGGAGTTCGCCGAAGGAGCGTCGCGTGGCGGGCGGCACCTCGGTCGCGTCGCGAATCTGCAGCATCTGCTGCCGGCCGGCGAGATCCCAGCGGTCGTAGAGCGCCTTGAGCCTGCCGTCGGCGATCAGGCGGCCGATGCACTCGTCGATCGCCGCGGAGAGCCGCGGCGTGTCGCGGGCGGAGAGCACCGTGTAGAACCCGCCGGCGAACGGCCGTCCCACCGCCCGCAGCCTGCCGAACCGATCGGCGTAGAAGGCGAAGATGCAGTCGTCCATCAACGCGGCGTCGAGCACGCCGCTCGACACCTGCTCCAGCGAGTCGATCGTGCCGTCGTACCCGACGACGTCGACCTCCAGGTCGTGCCGGGATCGCAGGAACGTCTCGGCCGCCGAACCCGTCAGCACGCCCACCCGCCACCGCCCTCCCGGCCCGGCCGCCGAGAGCTTTTCGACGGCGTCGGGCGGCGCGTCGCGGCGGCCGATGAGCTGCAGGGCGTAGGCGAAGTAGGGTCGGGAGCAGCGGTAATCTCGCTGGCGCTCCGGCGTCAGCTCGATGCCGTTGATGACGCAATCGGCGGTGCGGCCGAGCAGGAGCGGCAGCCGATCCCACTGCCCCTGCTGGAACCGCGGCTTCACCCCCAGCTCCTCGGCGAGCAGCGCGGCGAAGTCGACCTCGAAGCCGGTCAGACGCCGCGGATCGTCGGCGTCGGGAAAGACGTGCGGGCCGCCCCCTTCCTGATCCGCCGCCCAGACCAGTTCGCCTCGCGCCCGCACCTCGTCGAGCTCCGCAGCGGCCGCCGGGCCCGCCATCAGGGCCAGACCGCACAGCGTCGCCGTGAGGAGGCCGCGGATAAAGTCATCGGCCGCTGGAGGCGGCGGCAGCGAGCGCCGGGTGCCGCACGGGTTCATCATGGCTTTCCCCGCAGGCGGCCGAGATCGCCGGCCGGCGACGCCAGCCGTGCGACCAGCTGCTCGTGATCACGCGCGAGGCGGTCGCCATCGTCGATGTAGCGTGCCGTCTTCGCAGCCGCGTCGGCGAAGTCGGTGACGAGCGGGTCGACGAGCTGCGCCCCGGGCAGCTGGGAGGCGACGGCGGCGATGTCGCGGTCGAGCCCCGCGCGGCCGCGTGCCATCACGAACCAGCGGAGCACGAACCCCCAGAGGATCAGCCAGACGAGCGCCTCCTGCAGGAAGCCGCTGCCGTCGACCGCGCGGCCCTGCCAGAGGTGGCCGATGAAGAAGTTCCAGCCGGCCCGCACCAGTACGGCCACGAGCAGTCCGGAAAAGAGCGCCTCACAGACGAGCCGGAAGACCGGCCCGACCGTATGTTTGCGCCGCACCGCCACGAGCCTGTCGATGGCGGAGGAGAGCCAGGCGCCGGTGCGTTCGAGCACCAGGCCCACGGTCGAGGCCACCCGGGCCTCGTCGAGCCGCGCGCGGCCCACCATCGGCTCCGTCAGCCGCACGCGTGCCGCCAGGCCGGAAAGAATGCTGCGCGACTGCTCGACGTCTCCCGCGGAGAGCCCCAGCTCCTCGACGGCCTGCCACGCCCCCTGGCCCGTCGGCGGCGCGGCATCCTGGCCGGCGAGCAGCCTGCCGATCAGGCCGCCGCCGGCCGTCCGCATCCGGGGCCAGAACGAGCCCACCGCGGCCACCGCATGGAGGAACGTGGCGAACGGCCCGCCGTGCCAGCGGTCGACGATCTCGTCGGAGAGGATCCGCTGCCACGCCGCTCGGCTGGTGCGGAGCCGCTCCCCGACCGCCGTCGCCAGGAGCGACTCGAGCCGCGTGCGCTCGCTCTCCACGCCGGCGGCGAGTCGGGCCACCGGCTCCCGCAGCGGTTCGAGCTCCGCCCGCGCCTGCCGCAGGAACCAGCCGGCCAGATCGATCGCTCCGGTCCGCCGCACGCGGCGGGCCGCCCGGCCCACGAGCTCCGCGTCGATCGCGTCGACGAGTTCGCGGAAGCCGGCCTCGGGCTCGAGGCTCGCGGCGGTCCGCGCGGCCGCCTCGACCGCGTCGAGCCGGAAGATTCGTGGCACGACGAAGCCCTGCGACTCGAGCTCGCGCCGCCAATCCTCGCGGATGTCTGGATCCCGCGAGGCGTGCGTCTGCACGAACAGCAGCGGCCGGCCCGGGGCGAACGCAGCCACCTCGCGGGCGACGATCCACGACCGGTACTTCTGAGCGGTCGCCACGAGCAGGAGCACGTCGCAGGCGGGCAGCACCGCCTCGAGCATGTCGCGGTTGCGGTTGGAGTCGCTCGGCCGCACGGGCTGTTCGCCACCCCGTGCGGGCTGGTCGGCCTGGGTGTCGGGATCGGGGCAGTCGACGAGCACGATGTTGGCGATCGCAGCCGCGTCGGTCCGCACCACGCGGGCCTGCATCGCCTCGACAGGCAGCCAGGAGAGGTCGACGTCGCGGGCCGCCACCACGACCGGATTGATGGTGGTCGGGCGGGCGACGTCGCCGGCGGTGGTCACCTCGCACCCGGCCAACGCGTTGACCAGCGTGCTCTTGCCGGTCCCGGTGCCGCCCACCACGCCCACCACGAGCATGCGCGAGAGTTCGCGGCGCGACCGGTCGAGGCGGGATGCGACCTGTTCCCACTCCGCCCGCACCCGCCGGGCCGGCAGCCACTCGGGAAGCTCGGATGCCCAGCGCGCGAGCGACTCGACCAGCTCGTCGAAGCTGGTGAGGTCGGCCGTGGCGGCCTGCTGGTCGGCCTGCCGTCCATCGTCAGCGGGGGCGTCGTCGACGGTCATCCTCGAGCCTCCGGTGTGAGATGACGTCCGCACGCCTCCACCAGCTTCCGCGCCCGATCCACCTCCGGTGCCGTGGCGGCGGATGCCAGCCGGTCGATCGCCGCCAGCCGGTCCCCCAGCACGATATCGTGCAGCGTCTCCGCCAGCACGCGGCCGCGTTCCGCCGACCAGCCGGCGAAGAGCCGCTCGATGAGCGGGCGGATGCCCTGCGAGGCGACGGCGACGGCGCCCTCGCCCGCCAGCGGCGCGGCCACGGTCACGCCGAAGTCGAGCACGTGATGGAGCACCCCGGCCGCCGCCGGCACCGCACCGGCTCCCACCTGGAACAGCGCGAGCGTCATCACCGGCCGCACCACCGAGCCGACGGTCAGGCCCGTCAGCACCGCCTTCACCCGGCCCGGGTTCGCGGTGGCGAAGCGGTCGAGCTCGCTCCGCACGAACGTGCGATAGTCATCCGAGACAAGCGGCAGCGCCGCATGCCGCTGTTCGAGGTCGCGGTACCATGCCGACCGGTCGGCCTCCACCAGCCGGTCGCCGAGCATCGCGGCCAGCCGCGTGTCGCGACGGCAGGCGTCGTCGAGGCGTTCGACGAAGTCGCCGAGGGCCTGCTTGAGCGCCGCCAGTTCGACGGCCGAAAAATCGTCGCGCCGCTCCGACTCGCTGCGGGCCAGCCCAGCCCGCCGCGCGGCCCACGCCACGCCCCGGCCGACCGCGCGGTAGCCCCGGCTGACGGTCAGGTCGACCGCCGACCGCCGCGGCTCGAGCCACTCCCAGATCTCGTTCCAGACGACTTCCCGCGGAGCCGGGGGAAGCTCGACCCGGACCCTCGCCTCCTGTTCCAGCAGCCGCCGTGTGTTCTGCCACTGCCGCGCCGTCGCCTCGAAGGCGTCGAGCCACGAGCCCACGCCGGTGCCCGGAGCGATCGCCACGCGAAGCGCGCCCGCCATGGCGTCGAGCTTGATGTGGTCGAAGTCGCAGTCGGCGAGGCGGGAGGCGAGGTCGACGGTCCTGCCGTCGGGCGTGAGTTCGGCGAGCGGATGAAACTCGATCCGTCCCGCCTCGGCCGCCCTGAAGTCGTGCGGCACCGCGTAGACGGCCAGCGGCTGCACGCCGGTCTCGGCCGTGAAGGTCGCCAGCCAGCCGGCGATCCGCTCCCGCTGCCCCGGCCAGTCGACCATGTTGAAGATCACGATCACCGCCTTGCGGGCGGCGGCCGCCGCCGCGAAGAAGTCGCGCACGGCCGCGTCGTTGTACTTCTGCTGCGTGAGCACGGCGACGATCACGTCGCAAGCGTCGCGGACCAGTTCGGCCCGGTGCCAGTTCTCCCGCAGCGTGCCGTCGATGTCGGGCGTGTCGAGAAGCACGAGACGCGGCGGCTGCCGGCCGCCGGCGTCCTCGCGCCACACGAGCCGGTCGTCGTTGCCCATGGCGTCGGGTCCGAGGGAGATCGCATCCTCGTCGCTCTTCCAGGCCGCTGGCGCGAACCCGGGAAAGAGCTCCGCCAGATCGATCCGGCCGGCGAGCCCCCGCGGCAGGCTGGCGACCGGATGCCGCGTGCGGGCCGCCTCGGGCACCGAGCGGCTGATCGCGGCGCCCACGAGCGTGTTGGCGACGAGGCTCTTGCCCGTGTTGGTGCCGCCACAGACGGCCGCCACCAGGAGGGGATCGCGCGACACCTGCGGCCGCAGTTTGCCGAAGAGCGCGCCGTGCCAGTCCGCCGTCCGTGGATCGGGAGCCCCGACGGCTGCGGCCAGGGGCTCCAGGGCGTCGATCGCGTCGCACAGATCGCCGACGCTGCCGGCCCACGCCGCGAAGCCCTTCTCGGGGAGAGATGTCATCGAGTCGCTACACTTCGGCGGAAAAACGTCTAAACTTCAGCGGGCAGCGTTTCTGGTTCCACGTCTGGTTCTAGTCTGTCCTCCGCGGCCGAATGCCGCAAACCGGGCCGCAGGTGCGGCCAGCATCACCTTCCCGAGCGCCCACGCCACCGCCGCCATGCTCGAACGTCGCCCCATCTTCCCCGGTGTGATCGAGATGAACCACCAGGCGGGCTGGCGGATCGGCTGCAACGTCTACCTCGTCTACGACGACCGCGACTGGGCGCTCATCGACATCGGCTACGAGGAGAGCGTCGACGAGATCGTGGAGATGATCCGCGAGCTCGACTTCCCGCTGTCGCAGTGCCGGGCCCTCGTGGCCACGCACGCCGACGTCGACCACATCCAGGGGCTCGCGAAGGCGAAGGGCATCCTCAAGGCGCCGGTGCTCGCCCATCCCAAGGCGGTCGAATCGCTGGAGTCGGGCGATCGCATCAAGACGTTCGCCGAGATCGCCGCCCAGAACGTGCACATGCATCTGCCGGTCGTGAAGGTCGACCGTCAGGTGGTGGACGGCGAGGTGATCGAGGTCGGCGGCCGCCGGCTCGAGGTCTGGCACACGCCGGGCCACACCGACAGCCAGCTCGCGTTCCGTCTGGGCAACCTCCTGCTCTCGGGCGACAACATCTACCGCGACGGCTCGGTGGGCGCGATCGACGCGCACCACGGCAGCGACATCCCGGCGTTCATCAAGTCGCTCGAGCGGATCGCCGCCAGCGACGTCGAATGGCTCCTCCCCAGCCACGGCCCGATCTTCCGCAAGGACGACCGGCTGCTCGCAGCCACCCTCGACAGGGTGCGCGGCTATCTGAAGCTGGCCGACTTCGGCACCTGCGCCCCGCACTGGCCGCTGATCGAGGAGTGGGACAGGGAGCTGGCCGAGGGCCGCCCACCGTCAGCCACCCGCTGACCGGCCACAAAAACCCGCGGGCTCTGGGCGGTCCGGGCGAAAGCTGTCCGGCATGGGGTGGATTTTCCGTGAAGGCCGGTGGCGCGGGCGGCCGATACATCCCCCGGGACCGGGATCTTCAGGGGGGACATCCGATGACAGGCAACAGATGGGCCGCGGTGTTCGTGGCCGGGGCGATCACGATCGGCGCGGTGCTCGCGCCGCAGGAAGCCGCGGCGCAGCCGCCCGCCGCCGGACAGCAGGCCTACGGCTACCAGTGGGGCAACTCCTACAACGCCACCGACTGGAACCGGTTCTACCACTATCCCTACGTCTGGTATCAGCAGAACTTCTACGCCGACGGCTACTACCAGAGCGCCAACGACCTCTACTACCGTTATCCGCAGGAGATGCGGGTGCCCGTCTACAACCGCGCATGGCAGAACGACTACCCCAAGTCGCGCCGCTACTACCAAGGGCATCATTTCAACCTCGACGTGTTCTGACTTCACGCCTGCCGGGCCATCCATGGCCCCGGCAGGCTTGCGGCCGCGGGGCG
>JBILVO010000122.1:0-11407 GCA_044370415.1 Pirellulales bacterium | reverse complement strand
TGCCGGGCTTGGCGACCACGAAGTTGTGCGGCATTACGTCGGCGTTCTCGAGCACGAACAGCACCGGCTTGCCGGCCTGCACCGCGATCGTCTCCTTGTCGTAGGCCATCCGCTCGTAGACCGTGCCAATCTTCACGACCCGCACGCCCAGGTCGGCGAGCACCGCCCGACGGGCCCTGCCCTCGGCTGCCGGCAGGAGCGTGGTGAGGTTCTCGGCGAACTGCCAGGCCGCCAGGCCGGCGTCGCTCGACCGCTCCTCGGCCGACGCCTTCTGCATCGTGCCCACGAGCGCGTCGAGCAGGGCCGGAGCCTCTTCGGCCGGCCATGAGGCGACGGGAATGCGCGACAGCGCGCGGATGCCTGCGTCGCGGTCGACGCCATCCCTGACGAAGGCTGCGATCTTGCGGAACGCCTCCTGCTCCCGCCCCTTCACGCCCACGATCGCGCCGAACACGGCCCGCCGCACGGCCGCCGCCTTCAGCTGTGCCTCGCTGGTCACGCGGATCTCGGCCTTCGGCTTGGGCGCCGGCTGCTGCTCGACGCGGAAGGCCTCGCGGCGGCCGTCGTCGAGCAGCACCACCCGGAAACCCTCCAGCCGTGATCCGAGGCCGCCGTCGGCACGGTTGTGGACGACCACCCGATCGATCCGCCGCTGTCCGCCGAGGTCGACCTCCCACCAGGGATCCTTGCCGTTTTCGTCGGCGGTGTGCGTCTGGCTGCCGGACGCGAAGTCGCCGGCGGCATTGCCGTCGATCGCCCGCGAGGCGACGCCGCCGTGGGCGGTGTCCTTCTGCGACGCCCGCCCCTTCCGCGCCACGTTCTCGCCGTCGGCGAAGACCTCGACTTCCGCGAGCGTGAGCGTCTTGCCCTGGCCCGGCAGTTCGATGCGGACGTAGCGGGCCGTGGTGCCGGGCGGCGCGGTGCCGGTGCCGCCGCCGTCGAGCAGCGGCAGCATGCGTTCATAGAGACGTCCCGCCACCGCCGGGTCGCTCACCAGCGGCAGGGCGTCGACGAGGTCGACGAGACGGTCGGGCTGACCGCTCGCCAGCTTCCAGGCCTGCGCGCTTGGGTCGTCGCCGACCGCGGCGGCGTCGATATTCATGACCGCCACGTAGCCGATCCGCCGCATCACCGGCCGCCTGCCCGACGTGGCAAGCCGCTCCATGTCGCCGCGCAGTTCCGCGAGTTCGCCCCTGGGCCGGCCGAGCAGCACACGGATCAGGTCGAAGACCGTGCCCGAATCGACGTCGCCCGCCTGCCGGTCGAGGGCGGCGAGCGCGTCGGCCACCACCTTCACGACGGACGTCCGTTCCTCCTTGGCCAGCGCCTCCACGGCCTCGAGCCGCAGTCGCTCGTCGAGCCCGCTGCGGAGCAGCATCTCGCGATAGACCGCCGGCGACCGCGGCTGCGCGGCCAGTTGCTCGTTGTTCAGTCCGTGGTAGTAATACCGGCGGCCCGCGTCGGTCTTGAACGCGATCGGCTGCTTCGCCTCGAGCGCCCGCTGGAAGTCGGGCTCGAGCACGCGGGCAGCCTCCTTCTTCACGTAGTCCATCTGCCTGTCGCTGGGAAACTCGCCGACGATCGCCAGCGCCTCGACAGCCTCCGGCACTTTCAGATAGCTCGCCGTCCGCAGCGCCTCCAGCCGCACCCGCGGGCTCGCGTCGGCTGCGGCCTTCCGCACGAGATCGAGCGCGTTCGGTACCCGGTCGGCGATCGATGCCAGCACCCGCATGCCGGCCGTGCGCGCCCGCGGGTCCGCGAGGCCGAGCACCTTGTCGAGGAGCGCGACGGGCACCTGGTCGAAGTGTCGCAGCGTCCAGAGCGCCTCGACGACCTGATGCTGGTAGTCGCGGCCCTGCGGGTCAAGCTTCGCCAGCCAGGCCTGCACCGCCGGCACCACCTCGGCCTCCGGACGCCCGGAGAGTTCGAGCCGCGCGCGATACCGCACGCGATCGATCGGATCGGACAGGAGGGCCACCAGTTCGGTCACGGTGCGGCCGGCGATCGGCGTCGGCTTCACGACCGGCTTGCCGTCCATCACCACCCGGTAGACGCGGCCGTGGATCCGGTCGCGGTTGGGATCACGGAGGTTGTGCTGCATGTGGCCGATGATCGGGTTCTGCCAATCGCAGAAGTAGAGGGCGCCGTCGGGCCCCATCTCGAGGTCGGCGGGCCGGAAGTTCGGGTCGCTCGACGACAGGATCGGCTCGACCTCCACGGCCTCGGGGTACGACTCGGCGGTCGGCTTGAATGTGTACTGCAGGATGCCCTGAAAGCCGATCACGTTGCCCACGAGCAGGTTGCCCTGCAGTTCGGCGGGGAAGTGCGGACTGGAGAGAAACTCGATGCCCGGACAGGGGCGGGTCCGCTGCTTGTAGACGCTCGGCGCGTTCGAGTGCTTGTCGAGCCCCTCCAGCCGCGTGGAGAACACGGAGCCCCAGTAGGGGACGGCGCCGGTGCCGTCGACGACGATGTCGTCGCCCCAGCGGTCGAAGGCATGGCCGTGGGGATTGGCGAACGCGTACGACGTGTAGAGGCCGAACTTCCCGGTCCGCGGCTCATACTTGAAGACGGCGCCGTTGACGACGCGGACGGGCGGGCCCCACGGCGTCTCGCCCTGCGAGTGGTGGAACGTGCCCTCCTGGAAGTAGAGCGCACCCGCGGGATCGAGCGTGAAGCTGTTGGACGTGTGGTGCGTGTCGGCCGTGTCGAGCCCGCCGAGGATCCGCGTCTTGACGTCGTATTTGTCGTCGCCGTCGGTGTCCTCGAGGTAGACGATCGCCGGCCCCTGCGACACGATCACGCCCTTGCCCCAGAACTCGAAGCCGATCGGGTTGTGCAGGTCGTCGGCGAAGGTCTTCACCCGGTCGGTCCTGCCGTCTCCGTCGGTGTCCTCGAGGATCAGGAGCTTGTCGTTCATGACCTCGTCGGGACGCCAGTGCGGGTAGGTCGGCCAGGCCGCCACCCAGAGCCGCCCCTTCGTGTCGAAGCTCATCTGCACCGGGTTGATGAGCTCAGGAAACATCCCCTCGTCGGCGACCAGCTCCACCTTCATGCCGGAATGCACGGTCATCTTGTCGATCGCATCCTTGCCAGAGAGGAATGCATGCTTGCCCCCCTCGAGCGGCCCGGGCATGTTCGTGTAGACGGGAATCATCTCCGGCAGGCCGACGTCGTCCACGGCCGGCAGCGGCGCGGCGGGGTCGGCGAGCGTGGCCGCCGTCGCCCAGATCCGCCGGTCGCGGTTGGCCGTCTTCACGTCGAGGTATTCGAGCTCCCGCTGGGCCACCTCGTAGTTGGTCTGCCCCGCCTTGTAGGAGCGGTCGACAGCGCCCGGCGTGAACTTCAGCCACGCCCGGCCGCCGTAGGTGGAGTAGCCGTCGGTGACGCGGTAGCGGTGGAACCAGTGGAAGTTCTTGTCGGCCACGGATTGTTGCAGCCGGGACAACGACTTCGGGTCGCGCGCGGGATGCGTGCCGAAGAGCGACTCGTCGATGATCCGCGAGATCTCCCGGTCGCCGCGCTCGTTCGGGTGGATGCCGTCGGTCGTCAGGTGTTCGGTGATCTTCGCGTAGGCCTCCTGCGTGGGCGTGAAGAGGTCGACGCACTGCACGCCGTTGGCCTGGCAGACCTCCTCCATGGCGTCGGTGTACAGGGCGAGGTTCGCATTGTGCGCCTTGCCATCCGGCCAATGGGGCCGGGCCAGGTCCTCGTGGGCGATCGGGGAGAACATCACGAGCTTCGGAGCCTCCACGCCGTCGTACTTCTGGGCGAGCGTGTGCCTGATGAAGGCGTCGACGTGCCGCTTGAACTCGTCGAGCCCGGCCGGGCCGGCATGGGCCTCGTTGGCGCCAAAGAAGGCGAAGATCACGTCGGCCCGCGTGCCGGTGAGCTCGAAGCGGTTCTCGCGGACGGCCGTCTTGTCGAGCACGTCGTCCGGCTTCGGGATCGGCGCCGCTCCGGAGAGCCACTGGTCGGGAGTGCCGAAGTCGGCGCTGCGCAGCCGCTTCGTCAGCTCGATCTCGTCGCCGTCGTAGGCGAGGTTGCGGATCACCAGCCGCTGCTGGGGAAACCGGCTGTGCAGCAGCGTCTCGAGCCAGCCGGTGTGCTGCATGGCGTCGGCCACGCCGCCGCCGATGATGCAGATGTGGTCCCCCTCCTGGATGTCGAGCCGCTTGACGGGCGCCGCCTGAACGCTTGCGCATGCCAGCACCGCGGCGATCCCCAGCGGGCCGAGCAGACGCACCGAGCCGATCAGCGGACTGAAGGGACGAATCATGGGGAGCATCTCCAAAAACACGCTGCAACGAAAGGGAGGAGGACCGCGCTGCCTGATGAAGCCAAGTATAGCCCGCATGCATCGGCGAAACACGGCTGCCCCCGGTGCCGATCCCTCCGTGTGGGAACGCTCCGAGGATCGCTCCCAGGAACACGGAGTCGGTGCGGCGAGGATTGACCGGCCGCGGTCCGCGGCCCGAGGATGGAGCCCTCGCAGCCCCATCCGACCGTCATCGTCCCGCCGGCCGCCCCATGCAACCCAGAAACACGCACGCCCGCAAGGAATACGAGCAGGCCGCCCTCGACGAGGCGACAGTCGATCGCGATCCCTTCGCGCAGTTCGCGGCGTGGTACGACGCGGCCGTCGCCGCCGGCGTGCCCGAGCCGGAAGCGATGACGCTCTCCACCGCCACCCCCGACGGCCGGCCGTCTGCCCGGATGGTGCTGCTGCGCGGCTTCGACGACCGCGGCTTCTGCTTCTTCTCCAATTACGAGAGCCGCAAGGGCCGGGAACTCGCCGCCAATCCCCAGGCTGCGCTGACGTTCCACTGGGCGACGCTCGAGCGGCAGGTGCGGATCGAGGGCCGCGTCGAGCGGACGGCCGCGGCCGAGTCCGACGCCTACTTCAAGAGCCGGCCGAGCTCGTCGCGGATCGGCGCGTGGAGCTCGCCGCAGAGCGCGGTCATTCCCGATCGGGCGGCGCTCGAGACGATGTACGAACGCTTTCGCAGCGAGCATCCCGACGATGCGGGGATCCCCCGGCCCGACCACTGGGGCGGCTACCGGCTCGTGCCCGAGCGGATCGAATTCTGGCAGGGCCGCCCCAGCCGGCTCCATGACCGGCTCGTGTTCCGCCGCGGCGCGACGGGCGGTTGGAGCCTCGAGCGACTCGCGCCCTGACGCGGGAGACCAGAAGGCCGCGCAGCGGCTGCCAGCTGCCGCCGCCAGCCGGGCCGTCTCATGCGGGACACGCTTGACTTGGGCCATGCTTCGACCGCGCGCAAGCACACGGATCCGCTCATCAGGGGAGGGGTTGCCCATGCCCCAGGAGCCGGCGTAGGCGGCCAGCGGAGCCATGGATGGCGGAGTGCAGACGCCTCCGAGAGAGCGGAGGCCTGGAGGGCCGGAGTGAACGTCCGGCGATGGGGCATGGGCAACCCCGGCCTTCGCGCGCGGTGACCCGCCTCAGGCGACGAGGTCCGGGATCACCTTGGCGTGCTCCACGCCGGTGAGCCGCTGGTCGAGGCCCAGGTGCCGGTAGGTGAACCGCTCGTGGTCGAAGCCGAGCAGCTGCAGCACGGTGGCGTGGAAGTCGCGGATGTGCACCGGATCCTTCACGATGTTGTAGGAGAAGTCGTCGGTCTCGCCGTAGACCTGGCCGCCCCGCGCGCCGCCTCCCGCCATCCACATCGTGAAGCACCGCGGATGGTGGTCGCGGCCGTAGTTCTCCTTCGACAGGCCGCCCTGGGAGTAGATCGTACGTCCGAACTCGCCGCCCCAGATGATGAGCGTCTCGTCGAAGAGGCCGCGGGCCTTCAGGTCCTGCACGAGGCCGTGGCAGGCCTGATCGATGTCCTTGCACTGCATCGGCAGGCGGCCGGAGACGTTGGCGTGGGTGTCCCAGTTGTTGAGATAGACCTGTACGAACCGCACGCCGCGCTCCACCATGCGGCGGGCCATCAGCGCGGTGTTGGCGAACGTGCCGGGCTTCTTCGCCTCCTCGCCGTAGAGGGAGTAGGTGCTCTCCGGCTCACTCGCCAGGTTCGTCAGCTCCGGCACGCTCGATTGCATCCGGAAGGCCATCTCGTACTGGGCGATGCGGGTCCGCGTCTCCGGGTCGCCGATCTGCTCGAGCGTCCGCTGGTTGAGCGCCTGCAGGCCGTCGAGCGTCTTGCGGCGAACCTCCGCCGCCACGCCCGGTGGGTTGTTGATGTAGAGAATCGGATCGCCGGCCGAGCGGAAGCTCACGCCGGCGTGCTCGCCCGGCAGGTAGCCGCTCGACCAGAGCCGGGCGCCGATCGCCTGCACCTGCTCGGTGTTGGTTGGCCGGGCGACGAGCACGACGAACGTCGGTAGATCCTTGTTGAGGCTGCCGAGCCCGTAGCTCGTCCAGGAGCCCAGGCACGGCCGGCCGGAGATCTGGTTGCCCGTCTGCATGTAGGTGATCGCCGGCTCGTGGTTGATCGCCTCGGTGTGCATCGTGCGGATGAAGCACATCTCGTCGACCATCTTCGCGGTCCAGGGGAGCAGCTCGCTCACCCACATGCCCGACTGCCCGTGCCGGGAGAACGCGTACTTCGAGGGAGCGATCGGGAACCGCTTCTGCCCGGAGGTCATCGTCGTCAGCCGCTGGCCGTTGCGGACGCTCTCGGGCAGGTCCTTGTCGTACCAGTCGTTCATCACCGGCTTGTAGTCGTAGAGATCCAGCTGGGAGGGCCCGCCCACCATGTGCAGGTAGATGACGTGCTTCGCCCGCGGCGCGAAGTGCGGGCCGATCGCCCCGGCCACACGCTCGGCCGCGGACGCCGGCCCCGCCGCGGCGTTGCCCAGCGCCGCGCGGTCGCCCAGGAGCGTCGCCAGCGCCGCGCCGCCGAGCAGGTGGGAGCCCTGCCCGAAGAACCGGCGGCGGGTGAGATTCAGCCCGAGTTCGTCGAGCGGCGAGCGGATCGGCGGGTTCATGGTCGGATCTCTTTTCTGTGCACGTCGCGCGTGCCTGCGCGTGTTCCGCGTGCAGGGCACGCTACTTGCAGAGCACTTCGTCGAGGTTCATGAGCTCGTTGGTGAGCATCGTCCAGCTGGCCAGCTGCACCGGATCGGCCGCCCGCGGCTTCGAGTCGCCCACGGCGACGAGCTGCTTCGCCTCGTCGGGATGGGCCGCATACCAGGCGGTGATGTCGGCCAGCGATTTCTTCACGATCGCCGTCTCCGCGGCCGTCAGCGGCCGGGCGAGCAGCCGCTCGGCGACGATCTCGAGCCGCTTGTCGTCGCTGTCACCGCCGAGCTCGAGCGCCCGGTCGGCCAGCGCCCGGGCGGCCTCGACGAACTGCGGATCGTTGAGCGTGACGAGCGCCTGCAGGGGTGTGTTGGTCCGCTCCCGCCGCACGCAGCAGTTTTCCCGCGACGGCGCGTTGAGGATGTCCATCGACGCCGGCGGGGCCGACCGCTTCCAGAACCAGTACATGCTGCGGCGGTAGACGCTCTCCCCCTTGTCGCGCTGGTACCTGTTGGTGTTGCCCCCCATCGACACGGCCTCCCACACGCCGTCCGGCTGGTAGGGCTTCACGCTCGGGCCGCCGATCTGCTTCACGAGCAGGCCGCTGGCCGCGAGCGCGTGGTCGCGGACCATCTCGGCATCCATGCGAAACCGCGGCCCGCGGGAGAGCAGCCGGTTGGCGTTGTCCTTCGCCAGCTTTTCGGGCGTGGCCACGGCCTGCTGCCGGTAGGCGGCGCTGGTCACCATGAGCCGGAAGAGCTTCTTGACGTCCCAGCCCCCCTCGCGGAACTCGATCGCCAGCCAGTCGAGCAGCTCGGGATGGCTCGGCAGCTCGCCGGTGATGCCGAAGTCGCCGCTGGTCCGCACCAGTCCGATGCCGAACACCTCCTGCCAGAAGCGGTTCACGGTGACGCGGGAGGTGAGCGGGTGATCCTGAAGCAGCAGCCACTGCGCGAGGCCGAGCCGGTTGCGGGGCAGCGCCGCAGGAAACGCCGGGAGAGCGTCGGGCGTGTCGGCCTGCACCTCGTCCTTTCGCTTGTCGTACTCGCCGCGGTCGAGGATGAAGGCCTTGGGCATCTCGGGCTTCTCGTTCATGACGTGGGCGATCGTGCCCCGCTTCTTGATCTCCGCCATCTCCGCATCGAGCCGGGCGGCCGCGGCGGTGGCCGAGCGGAAGGGCTCGTCGAGGCTCGCGAGCCACCAGCCGTAGAGGCCGTCGGCCGCCTTCGCCCGCGCTTCTGGCGCGAGCTTCAGGACGTCGGCGAGCTGCTGCGCCCGGGAGAGCCCCTCCACCTCGCCGGCCGACAGGCCGCGGCCCCAGATCGCCAGGCCCGCCAGCCCGACGCCGTGCGCCGTGGCCGCCTTCGACCGGCCCCCGATCGCCAGCGGCACCTCGGTGCGGATCGAGTGCTTCTTGAACGTGTTGGTCTCGACCTTCGGTTTCTGCTCGGCGCCGTCGTAGAAGATCTTCATTCCCTCCGCCTTGCCCGAGCCGTCGTAGGCGACGGTCACGAGCGTCCAGGTGTCGGGCTTGAGCTGGTCGGTGGCGGCCACCTTGATCGCGTCGTCGGGATGGGAATGGATGAGGTGCATCGCGAGCCTGCGGCCCTGCACCCACATGTCCCAGCCGCGATGCGCCTGCGCTTCATCCATGCGGGCCACCACGGCGTAGGCCGAGTCGTTGGCAGGCACGCGCAGCCAGCAGGAGACGGTGAAGGGCTGGTCGTGCTCGAAGTCGCCGCTGGTGGCCAGCTCGGCCGCCCGGCCGTCGAGCAGGACCGCCGGCTGGCCGCTCGGTCCGGACTGCCAGGTGGTGCTCGCCGCCAGAGGCAGCGCCGTCTCCTTGCCCGCCAGCCGCGCGAGCGTGCTCGTGCCCTGGCCCTCGCCGAAGGACAGCTGCACCAGCGGCGTGTCCTGTGGCAGCGACCTCGCCATCACCTCAGGCGTGGCCGCGGCGATCCAGGCGTCAAACTCGGGTCGCGCGGCCTTCCGGCGGTCCTCGACTGCCGCCTTCGCGGGCGGCACCAGCTTCTCGAGCTCGGCGAACCGCGGCCTGTCCTCGGGCGCGGGCACCGGGAGGATCGGCGGCGTGTCCTGCACGTTGCCGTCCATGGCCGCCTGCGTCGTGTTGTTGAAGAAGGCGGCGAGCTCGTAGAACTCGCGCTGCGACAGCGGATCAAACTTGTGGTCGTGGCAGACGGCGCAGCCGGTGGTCAGGCCCATCCAGACGGCCGACGTCGTCTCCGTGCGGTCCCGCGTGTAGAGAACGAGATACTCCTCGGGAATCGTACCGCCCTCGTTGGTCGTCATGTTGCAGCGGTTGAAGCCGCTGGCGATCCGGTCGTCGAGGATCTGCTCGGGCGTCGCCTTGACGCCGTCGTGGGCGACGAGATCGCCGGCGAGTTGCAGGATCGTGAACTGGTCGAACGGCACGTTGCGGTTGAAGGCGTTCACCACCCACTGCCGGTAGGTCCACATCTCGCGGAAGTTGTCGAAGTGGATGCCGTGCGTGTCGGCGTAGCGCGCGTAGTCGAGCCAGTGCCGCCCGCGGTGCTCGCCCCATTCGAGGCTCGCCAGCATCCCGTCGACCAGCCGCTCGTAGGCGTCAGGCGACGGATCGGCGACGAAGGCGTCGACGACCGCCGGCTCGGGGGGCAGGCCGGTGAGGTCGAGCGCGACCCGCCGGGCGAGCGTGCGGCGATCGGCCTCGGCGGCAGGCGCGAGCCCCTCCGCCTCGAGCCGCGCGAGCACGAACCGGTCGATCGGGGTGCGGACCCAGGCGTTGTTCTCCACAGCCGGCAACTCGGGCCGCTGCGGGGGGATGAACGACCAGTGCGGCTCGTACGCCGCGCCCTCGGCCACCCACCGCTTGAGGATCTCCTTCTGCTCCGCCGCCAGCGGCTTCTTGACGGCCGGCGGCGGCATCACCGCGTCGGGGTCGTCCGAGAAGATTCGGTCGAGTATGGCCGTCGAGTCGACGTCACCCGGCACGATCGCCCCGTGCTCGATGGCATCGTCGCGGCGGTCGAGCCGCAGGCCGGCCTTCCGGGCGGCGCTGTCGGCCCCGTGGCAGGCGAAGCAGTGCTCCACCAGGATCGGCCGCACGTCCTGATTGAACGACAGCGTGCTCGACGAAGGCTCGATGGCACGCGCCGGCGGGATGGCGAACAGGCAGGCGGTCGCGAACGCGGTGACAAGAGCGGAGCGGCTCATGAAATCTCCGGGCTGCTGACAGGCCGGTCGGTGTGGGCCACCCGGCTTCAACGGTGAATTCCCAGGATGTCGGCGTTTCGCTCCGCCGGCACTGGCACTGGAAGTATAGCCTACGGCGGCAGGCAGGCCGCCGCTTCCCTGACGCACCTCCTGCACGCAACTCGTTGGCCGGCATGGGCTTGCTCCGGTCGACCGCAACACTCTTTTCGTGTCGGGCGACGTCGGAAGCCCGTAGACTTTCCGGCAGGTCCGCGGGAGTGTGCCGCCGGCCGAAGGGAACACCCGTGGAGAATCGTCGCGTGACCACCGTGCCTGCCGGCCAGCGCGCCGGAGTGTCCGTCGCGGGGATGACCCTCGCGTTGTGCCTGACCGTCGGAGGAGCGTGCATGTCGATTCAGGATGCCCGTGGAGACGATGCTCCTGCCGGGCCGCGGGCGGCGGCGTGGAAGGCGGTCGACAAGGCGCTCGAGGAAGGCAAGCCGAAGACGGCGCTCGAGGCGCTGGCCGGCGTCGAGCAGGCCGCGATCGCCGACCGCGCCTGGGCCGAGGCTGCCCGGGCGATCGCCACGCGGATCCTCGCCGAGACCGGCGACCGGCCGCCCGACGATCCGGAGCGGGTGATCCTGCTCGCCGGCGCGCTGGAGAAGGCGCCGCAGGAAACCCGCGGGGTGCTGCGGGCGATCCTCGCCAACTGGACGTGGGGATATTTTCAGGAGAACCGCTGGCGTTTCCAGCAGCGCACGGCCGGCGGTGCGCAGGCCGACGACATCCGCTCGATCGCCGATTGGGACCTGCCGGGAATCGTCGCCGAGATCCGCCGGCAGTTCGGCGCCGCCGTCGGCGCCGCGGGTAGCCCCGAGCGGGCGCTGCTCCAGGGCCTGAAGGTGGGCGACTGGTCGGCCATCATCCGGCCGGGCGCGATGCCAGACGCCTACCGACCGACCGTCTGGGACGTGGTGGTCCGCGACGCGATCGAGTTCTCGTCGTCGGGCGAGCGCGGCCTCGTCGCCCCGGAGGACGCCTTCGAGCTCGACGCCGTGAGCCCCGCGCTCGGGCTCCCCGACGAGTTCCGCCGCTGGCGTCCCGAGGCCGACAACGCGGTCACCGACACCGCCTCGCCGCTCCTCGAGACGCTGCGGCTCTACCGCGACCTCCTCGACTTCCACGCCGGCGACGCCGACCGTTCGGCGTTTCTGGCCGCTG
>JBILVO010000252.1:0-3234 GCA_044370415.1 Pirellulales bacterium | reverse complement strand
CGGAGGCCCGGAGTGAACGTCCGGCGACGGGGCACGGGCAGCCCCGAACCGTCGCCCACGGATTCGGACGCCCGAGCCGACGCGGGTCTGCGGCGACGGCGCGAAGGACGCAGGGCGCCGTCGGGCATGCATTCCAACGAAAAACCCGGCCGGGAGGAGGGCTCCCGGCCGGGCTCGTGGGGTCGTGTCGACGGGCCGCCCGCATCGCGGGCGTCGGGATCAGAAGCCGACGTAGGTGACGTTGATGTCGCCGTGCTTCGCGAAGCGGATGATCACCGAGCAGCCGCAGGAGTAGTCGTACCGCACCTGGCCGCAGCCGAGCAGCGTGCACCGCGAGGTCTCGCAGGGGCAGCCCTGGCAGCAGGCCGGCAGGCAGACCGGCACCGCCACCGTCTGGCAGGTCTCCGGGCTCGTCGGATTGAGCACCGTCTCGTAGGTCGGCTGCTCGCAGCAGCTCTTCCCGCACGCGTGCTTGTGGGCGTGCTTGTGGCGGTACTTGATGCAGGGGTTGGTCGGGCAGCAGGTCTCGGCGCCGCAGCCGGGCTCGAAGCCGCACGACGGCTCGATCGCGCAGCCGGGCGTGAAGGCGGAGCAGCCGGGCTCGACCGGGGCGGCACAGCCGGGATCGGCGTGACGACGGTGGTGGCCGAAACCGGACTCGGCGGGGGAGCCGATGACGAGCGACAGGGCGGCGGCGAGGCCGCAGACGACGAAGAGCCGGTTCATGGGAGGAGCCTCCGGAAAACGACTGGGGGGACCGGCGGACCCTGGGATGCGCCGGCGAAACCGCGGGGGGAACGGCTTCGCTCAACTCTGGCACGCGGCTGAGGGTTGTCAAAAAAACCCTTTTTCCCTGGGTTTTTTCCGCGGGTTCGCTGGACGGGGCCGGTCCCGGCCGCGACAGTGCACTGCGGAGAGACGGCCTCGCCCACGGGAATTTCCGCCATGGCCACCGTGCCCGAACCGCTCGTCGAATTCGTGAAGTCGTGCCTGGAGCGCGGCATGCCGCGACCGGAGATCGCACGGGCGCTCGAGGCGGGGGGCTGGTCGGCCCGGGAGGCGCGGGCCGCCCTCGACGCCTTCGCCGACCTGCCGCTGCCCGTCGCGGTGCCGCGAAAGCGGGTGTCGAGTTCGCCCCGCGACGCGTTCCTGCATCTGCTCGCGATGGCGATGCTCTACACGGCCGCGATCGCCGTCGGCACGATCCTGTTCCAGTTCATCGAGCGGTTGCTTCCAGCCCCCGGCGATGCCTTGGCGTTTGGTCGCCACGGCATGCTGCGGTCGTCGGCCGCGGCGCTGCTCGTCTCGCTGCCGATCCTCGCGGTCGTGCATCGCACGATCGTCCGCGAGATGCGGGCCAATCCGGCCGCTCGCATCACTCCGCTCTATCGCGTCCTCGCCTACCTCTCGCTCCTGGTCACGTCGCTCGTGATGGCCGGAGACCTCGTCTGCGTGATCGTCGGCTTCCTCGCGGGCGACCTCACGCTCCGCTTCGTTCTCAAGGGGCTCGTGGTCCTGCTGCTGGCCGGTGGCATCTATCTCTGGTACTCCAGCGACATGCACCGCGAGGAGGCGCTCACCGACGCTCCGGGAGGAGGGGCGGGTCTGCCGCCCCCGCCGGCATGGCGCGAGTGGCTCTTTCGCGCGGGGGCGGCGGTCGCCTGCGTGTCGATGGTGGCGGCGCTCGTCGCCGCCGGCAGCCCCTGGCGCCAGCGACTGCTCCAGCTCGATGCCCGTCGTGTCGACGCGCTCCAGACGATCCAGCGTAACCTGAATGTCTACCACCAGCGCGAGCGCGGTCTGCCGGACTCGCTCGACGCGCTCGCGGCGACGCCCGAGACGTTCCTGACGGACGCGGTCGACCCGGTGACGAAAACCCCCTACCGCTACGAGCGGGTCGACGACGCGACCTACACGCTCACGGCGACGTTCGACCTCCCCTCGCCGCCCGATCAAGACAGGCCGCTCTGGGATCGCGACGGATTCTTCAGGCACGGTGCCGGCGAGCAGACGTTCCGGCTCGCGGCGCCGAAGCGGCAGCCGGCGGAGCCCTGACGGCATCGCGCCGCTCAGGCCATCATCTGGCGGAATCGCCCGAAGAGGTAGGCGGAATCGTGCGGACCCGCGGCCGCCTCGGGGTGGTACTGCACGCTCGCGGCCGCCGCCGTCGTGTGCCGCACCCCCTCGATCGTGCCGTCGTTGAGGTTGCGGTGGGTCACCACCAGTTCGGGCGGCAGCGTCGTCTCGTCGACCGCGAAGCCGTGGTTCTGCGAGGTGATCTCCACCTTGCCGGTCTCGAGATCCATCACCGGCTGATTCGCGCCGCGATGGCCGAACTTCAGCTTGAACGTCTTCGCGCCGCAGGCGAGTGCCAGCAGCTGGTGGCCCAGGCAGATGCCGAAGAGCGGCACCCTGCCGACCAGGCCCCGCACCGTCTCGACGCAGTAGCCGAGCACCTCGGGGTCGCCGGGCCCGTTGGAGAGAAAGACGCCGTCGGGCTTGTGCGCGAGCACGTCGGCGGCGGCCGCCGCGCCGGGGAGCACCGTCACGCGGCAGCCTGCACTGGTGAGGTGCCGGGCGATGTTCCACTTCATGCCGTAGTCGAGCGCCACGACGTGCTTCGTGCCGGCCGCATGCGCCGGGGCTGGAGGGAACGTGCCCCCTTCGAGCGGCTGCGGCAGCGGCGTGGCCCACTCGTCGAGCGGCTCGCCCCATTCGCTGCCCGCCTGCGGCATCACCTCGCGGACGAGGTCGCGGCCGACGAGCGCCGGCGCCGACCGGGCCAGCTCCAGGAGCCGCGCCGCGTCGAGCACCTCGCTCGACACGACGCCCGTCATCGCGCCGCGGATCCGCAGCCGGCGGACGAGCGCCCGCGTGTCGATGCCGGCCAGCCCCACGACGCCGGCCTGGGCGAGATAGTGCCCCAGCGTGTCGGTGGCGGTGAAGTTGCTCGTGATCCGGCTCGCCTCGCGAACGATGAAGCCAGCCATCTGGAGTTTTCCGCTCTCCACGTCGGATGGGTTCACGCCGTAGTTGCCGATCTGCGGCGCGGTCATCGTGAGGATCTGGCCGCGGTAGCTGGGGTCGGTCAGGATCTCCTGATACCCCGTCATCGACGTGTTGAAGCAGACCTCGCCGGAGACGGTGCCCGTCGCCCCGAACGACTCGCCGAAATAGACCGTGCCGTCCTCGAGTGCCAGTGCCGCGCGTGCCACGCCTTCAGTCCCTCTCCAA
>JBILVO010000250.1:0-3254 GCA_044370415.1 Pirellulales bacterium | reverse complement strand
CGTCTTTCCCAGACGCGAGTGCGGGCAGGAAGAACGCCGTCTCGGTCAGGTTTCGGCGGGGCGGCGGCGCCGCGGCGGCCGGCGACGACGGCGACTTCGGCTCGGCCGGGCCGCCCTGCTTCCGCAGCTGCTGTTCGTCCCCCGCCGCCCGCCGCTCCTCGAGCCGGTCGGCGGTCGCGTTCTTCGCCGCATCGGCCGGGGCCGGGGCCGCGGCCATCGCCATCGGCATCCCCATGTGCCTGCCAAGCGCACCGCGCAGCATCCGCGACCGCCCCCCGAAACCGAACCCGCCGCGCTGCGGCGAACCGAACGGGTCGCGGAGTTCCCTGTATGTCATGTCGGGCACCGGCACGGTGCGCGGTGAAAACTCTCCGCGGAGATAGCCGAGCGACTCGCCGGAGTTCGTGAACGCGAGATTCACCCAGCTCGATTCGTGGCGAAACAGGCCCAGCAGCCCGTCCCCCGGCCACTGATGCGGAGCCAGCGCGTCGAGCGACTGGTCGTAGAGCAGCGCGAGCATTTCGGCGACGGCCGGCGCGGCCGGTCCGGCCAGCGGATCGGCCGTGGAGGAGATCGTCGCCCGCCAGACGTCCTTCGCGCCCGGCTCGAGCCGCCGCGTGAACCGCTCCCAGGCCACGGCGAGCTTCTTGTCGGTCCAGGGCACGTCGATCGTCTGCGACTGCGTGCTCAGCCGGCCGTCGCGGACCAGCCAGGCCCGCACGGTGAATCCGCCGCGGTGCTCACCGCCGACCTTCATCCGCACCGGCCACTGCGTCCTGCCCGCCGCGGTCCAGTATCGTTCGAGCACCCTGCCCGCCTGCGAGATCTCGACGAGCGCGCGGCCGCGGTCGTGGCCCGTGCCGACCACCGCAAAAAAATCCTCGCCGGCCGCGACCGACCGCTGCCGAGGCACGAGCGCACATGCCCGCTTCACGCCGTAGCGCTCGGCAGCAGGATCAATCACCTCGATCAGCTGCTGCGCCTTCACGGCCGGCACGTCGCCGGCGGCCGGGATTTCGAAGACCGCCCGGTAGATGCCCGCCGGCAGGTTCGCCGTGGCGACGGTCTTGCCGGTGGCGGCGTCGGTCGTCAGCCGCTGCGTGAAGACGGCCTCGCCGGTCGCCCAGGTCTCGGGATTGGCCGCATCGACCGGCACCGGTGCCGGCACTGCGGCCGGGACTCTGGCCCGGCGACCACGTCTCGGCTGCGGCGCCGTCGAGAAGAAGTCGGCCCGCACGACCTCCGCGGGCTGCACCAGCCGCGACACCGTCAGCGTGCCCGCGGCCTGCCGGGGCCGGCCGTCGAGCGTCGTCGTGGCGAGCGTGATCGCGACCGCGGCGGGCGTGCCGTCGGGGGCGGCCGCCTGCCAGGCGTCAGCCGTGACCGTCGCGTCGACGTCGGTGTATCCGGCGTTCACCAGCTGCTCGTCGCTCCGGGTCTCGCCGCTGGAGTCGGTGACGTCGGCGACAACGCGGTAGGAGAAGACGGGGAGCGACTCGCGCGGCACGCCGCGATCGGGCTTGAGCGGGAACGAGATCGTGAAGCGGCCGTCGGCGTCGGTGGTCGCCGTGCCGCGGGCGATCCGCTGCGAACCTCCGTCGAAGGGCAGCCCCGGGAAGGACCAACGGCACCAGAGTGGCCAGCGGACCGTCCGCTCCACCCGCCAGCGGACCTTCGCGTCCGCCACGGAGACGCCCGTGTAGGTGGCGGCGGTGCCCGAGAGCGTGGCGATGCCGCCGAGCGGCACCGACTTCTCCGGAGCCGCGAGCGTCGCGAGAAATTTCGGCCGCTTGTACTCCTCGACGCGGACGCCGACACCGCCGGAGAAACCGTCCGGGCCGGCCGCCTGCGCGACGATCATCCACTGGCCGGGCAGCGCGCCGGTGGCGATCGGAAACGAGCCGCTGAACGAGCCGTTGGCGTTGGTCGTGTGCGTGGCCTTCGCCACCTCGCGGCCGTTGGCGTCGCGCAGGACGACGTCGACATCGCGGCCGACGACGGCACGGTACTCCCCCTTCGCGACATCGCTCTGGCAGGCGATCCCCTTGTAGAAGACGGTCTGTCCGGGCCGATGGATGCCGCGGTCGGTGACGAGCACGATCTGCGACTGGGACGCGGGCTGCAGGTTCCTCCAGAAGCCGGTCGCGTCGGTGGCTACCTCGTGCCTTGTGCCGTCGAGCGTGGCGGTCGCCACCAGCACGTGTTCCGCCCCCTGGTCGAGCGTGAGCTCGTAGCGGCCCTCCTTGTCGGTCGTCGTGCTCGAACGTTCGACGAATCGCTGCCGGCTGCCCTGCTGGTCGCGGACGAACGCCTTCACGCTCGCGCCGGCCACGGGTTCGCCCGAGGCGAGGTCGACGACGTGGCCGGAGACCGGCCCCTTCTGCCCGCCGGACGCGGCCTCGGCGCCGACCACGGCCTGCCGCGACTGCTCGGCCACGATCGCCAGCCGCGTGACCCAGACGAGCGCCGCCTGCACGACGTTGTCCTGCTCGCCGAAATCGGCGGTGTGGCTGGCGATCACCCAATACGGGCCCGGCTCGAGCGACTCGGCGCCGAGCACGGCGGCCACGGGCACGTCGTGCTGCCGCTGACGGTGATCGGGCGTGGCGGGCAGGTCGACCGCGGCCGACTTCACCGCCGGCAGGGCGATGATCGCCTTGCGGTCATCGTCGTCGAACCAGCTGGCCGGCGGCCGGCCGTTGGCGAGCCGGCTCATCCAGTCGGCCCGCGCCAGCCGCAGGTGCACCTTCGCGAGGTTGCGATAGGTGACGCGGATCACAGGCCACGGCGCAGCCCATGACCGCTCCGCCTGGAGCGAGAGCTCCCGGGCGTCGATCTCGGTGACGAGGTTCGCGCACATCGCGCCGCCCGCCGTCTTCGGGTGCGCGGCCGCACCCTTCGCAGCGATCGCCCGGGCCTCGACGAGATCGCCCGGCTCGCCCGGATCGCCTTGACCGTCCGCCACCCGCAGGAGGCTCGCGAGATGAAACCTCGCCAGCGTCGCCGTCTCGTGAGCGCCCGCCCGCGCGACGAACGCCTCGAGCGCGGCTTCTTTCCGGTCGCGGAGTTCGTCGGCACCCTCCGCCGGCGCCGCCACGCCGCTCGCCCAGAGGATGCGGTCGAGATCGGCGGCCAGAAACGCCGAACGGTCGGCGTCGCCGGCGTGGAAGTCGAGGAGGTCGCGGTAGAGCCGCAGCGTCTCGAGGAGCGGCGAGGCGGTGTCGGTGACCGCGTTGTCGGCCTCGGGACGCCAG